>JAAYBW010000259.1 GCA_012729975.1 Clostridiales bacterium | reverse complement strand
CTCAAGTATAGTCGGCACGATGTCGCAGATGCGGCCGCTTCTGAGAGCCGCATCAGCTCCGCAGATTATAAAAGGCACGGGATTTGTCGAATGCGCCGTGTGGGGAGATTTATTGGGATCAGTCATGTCTTCGGCGTTTCCGTGGTCGGAGGTGACTATTGTTATACCGCCCTCCTGCGCCGTTGCGCGCACAATGCGCCCTACACAGGAATCAACTGTCTCAACGGCTGTTATCGCGGCCTTCATTACGCCCGTGTGGCCTACCATATCGCAGTTTGCCAGATTCACGACCACCACGTCGTATAATCCCTCTGAAATCTTTTGACAGACCTTTTCGGTTATTTCAAGCGCTTTCATCTGCGGAATAAGGTCATAGGTCGGGTATTCTTTTGATGAGGGTATTAAAATTCTGTCCTCACCGGGAAACGGAGCCTCGATTCCTCCGTTGAAGAAAAAGGTGACGTGCGCGTACTTTTCCGTCTCCGCAATGCGAAGCTGAGTCATACCGAGTTTGCTCAGATACTCTCCGAAGGTGTTCTTGGGAAACTCGGGGGGAAAGGCGATCCTTACGTTGGGGATGTCGGCATCGTATTGGGCTGCGCATATGAAGCTTAACGGGAAATAGCCTTTGGCCCGGTTAAACCCGTCGAAAAGGGGGTCGGTGAAGGCGCTTGTTATTTCTCTTGCCCTGTCGGGGCGGAAATTGATGAAAAACACGGTGTCTCCGGGCGAGATGAGCCCTTCTTTGTCACAGACGACAGGCTCGATAAATTCGTCTGTCTTTCCCGCTGTATATGATTCTTCGACTGCGTTTACGGGATCGGGGTCATAGCGTGCCTCACCCAGAACCATGGCATCATAGGCGAGCTTTACACGATCCCATCGCTGATCCCTGTCCATGCCGTAAAAACGTCCGCAGATACTGGCTACTTTACCGATTCCGAGCTGCGCGCACTGCCTTACCGTCTCCCGCATATAGCCGGCGCCGGAGGTGGGCGAGCTGTCGCGGCCGTCCATGAAGCAGTGAAGGTATACTCTCGTGAGTCCCCTCGCTTTCAGAAGCTTTAAAAGCGCCCATAAGTGGTCTGTGTGGCTGTGCACACCCACGTCTGACAACAGCCCGAGTATATGCGCGGAAGCGCCCGAAGCGGCGCAGGCGTCGGCAGCCTCGATGTAAACGGGGTTATCGTAAAAGCTGCCGTCGTCAATAGCATTTGATATGCGCAGCAGGTTTTGGTAGACAACGCGCCCCGCGCCGATATTTGTGTGCCCGACCTCGCTGTTGCCCATTGTACCCTCCGGAAGTCCCGCGTCTTTCCCGGAAGCGGACAGCGCGGTATGTGGGTGCTTTTCTATCAGGGCGTCCAGTTCCGGCGTGTTCGCCAGATGAATCGCGTTTCCGGGGCCCGGCTGCGCAAGGCCGAAGCCGTCCATGATCAGCAGTGTTACGGGCGTCTTTTTAATGTTGGGGTTTTTCATGTCTTCGCTCCTGTTGCTTAAACCGGGTGAAAGCCGGCCTTATTTTTCATTGATCCGCGGCCTTAATGACAGAATAAAAGACGTCGGGATCAAGTGAAGCTCCGCCTACGAGTCCGCCGTCCACATCAGCCCGGGAAAACAACTCCGCGGCGTTTTCGGCATTGACGGAGCCTCCGTAGAGCACGGTCATTGCGCGGGCGCCGGGAGCGTCAAAGAGCTCGCCCACGACGCTCCTTATATAAGAGCAGACTTCGCCGGCCTGCTCCGCAGTTGCGTTTCGTCCGGTGCCTATCGCCCATACGGGCTCGTATGCGAGTGTGACGCGGCCGAGGCTTTTTATATCCAGACCGTTAAGTGCGTATTTAACCTGAAGGCGCACGATATCAAGCGCCGCGTCCATATCGCGCTCTTCGGCTGTCTCCCCGACGCAGACAATGGGATTGAGCCCGGCATTCAAAGCCAGACGTATTTTTTTGTTAACCGTAATATTGTCTTCACCGAAAAGCGTTCGCCTCTCGCTGTGACCGACTATTACATATTTCACGCCCAGATCGGCGAGCTGCGCGGCGGAAACCTCGCCGGTAAGTGCGCCGGACTCGCGCTCGCCGACATTCTGAGCGCCGACGGAGATCCGGCAGTCCGAAAAAACATCAATGGCATGTGTGAGCATGACGAAGGGAACGCAGACAACGGTTTCGCACCAGTCCGAGAATCCCGCAAGGGCTTTGAGACGCTTTCCGAAAGGCGCGACCATGGAGGGCAGCATATTCATTTTCCAGTTTCCCGCGATTACGGGCTTCCTGTATTTTCTGTCCATATGCTTACTTATTCAGCAGGCAGGCTATGCCGGGAAGTTCCTTGCCTTCAAGAAATTCCAGAGCGGCGCCGCCGCCTGTGGATATATGCGATATCCGGAAGGAAAAACCGAGCTGTTCCACTGCCGCCGCGCTGTCGCCTCCTCCGACAATGCTTATCGCTCCGCTGTCGGTCGCGTTCGCTACGGCCTCCGCAACGGTGGCCGTACCGCCCGCGAAAGCGGGAAATTCAAAAACGCCCATAGGGCCGTTCCAGATTATGGTTTTCGCTCCGGCTATCGCGTCGTGGTAGCGGCTTTGCGTATCCGGACCGATATCAAGCCCCATATAACCGTCGGGGATCTTGTCGGATCTGCAGATTTGAAAAGGTGAGTCTGCCGCGAATCGGGCGGCCGCAATCGCGTCAACGGGTAAAAAGAACGGTTTGCCCAGCGCTGCGGCTTTAAAAATCATTGAACGGCAATAATCAATACTGTCGCCCTCAAATATGGAATCGCCTATGCTTCCTCCCAGGGCTCTTATAAACGGAAAAGCCATGCCGCCGCCGACTATCAGAGCGTCGGCTTTCTCAAGCAGATTGGAAACGACGCCTATCTTATCGGTGACCTTTGCGCCGCCCAGTATTGCCACGAAGGGGTGCTTGGGCTCGTTTAAAGCTTTCCCCATAATGCTGATTTCCTTTTCCAGCAGAAGACCGGCATACGCGGGCAGAAACTGCGCGATGCCCGCGGTTGAAGCGTGCGCGCGATGCGCCGTTCCGAACGCGTCGGAAACGTAGATGTCCGCCAGGTCCGCGAGTTCTTTAGCGAATACGGGATCGTTTGTTTCTTCCCGGGGATCAAAACGTAGATTTTCGAGCAGCATCGTCTGCCCGGGTTTTAGCGCTGCAGCTTTCGCTCTTGTTTCGGGGCCGGTAATGTCCGAGCCGAAAACGACCGGCGAACCGATCACGTCGGAAAGCCTTGCGGCAACCGGGGTCAATGAAAGCGACGGATCTGCATTGCCCTTCGGTTTCCCGAGATGCGAGCAGGTGATAACGGACGCTCCCCTGTCGAGCATGAATCTGATAGTCGGAGCGGTAGCCGTTATACGTGTGTCTGCCGTGATGGCTCCGGTTTTTTTATCGAGAGGAACATTGAAATCGCAGCGCAGCAAAACTTTTTTCCCCATGAGGTCTGCGCTTCGCACGGATTTTTTTCTGTATTCCATTGATATATATATATCCTTTCCCCGCATACGACGGAATAATGTACTTATATAGGTAAAAAAT
This sequence comes from Clostridiales bacterium, assembly GCA_012729975.1. Classification (GTDB taxonomy): domain Bacteria; phylum Bacillota; class Clostridia; order Oscillospirales; family Oscillospiraceae; genus JAAYBW01. The sequence continues at coordinate 34,395 of JAAYBW010000259.1, read as the reverse complement.
TCATTTTATGCACAGTGAGTTAAAAGCGTTTTTTAACGGAGGGCCTCGGTCGGCGCGCGGTCACTGTGCCATTGAGCCGCAGCCTGAAAGCCCCGGAAAGCCTCCCTGTCGGAGCGCTTCGTAAAGAACCACGGCCGCGCTGCTGCTCAGGTTCATGCTCCTGAATCCCTCCCGCATGGGGATACGAAGGCAGCGGTCCCTGTATCTCTCGCGCATACTCTGGGGTAAGCCGGCGGTTTCTTTTCCGAATATAAGAAAACAGCCGTCCGCAAATACAGCGTCGGTGTAACATCGTGGGGCCTTTGTCGTGAGCAGCCAAACATCGGAGTCGCCGTTTATTTCAAAGAAATGGCGTATATTGCGGTAAACCCGGATATCGACATCATTCCAGTAATCCAGACCTGCGCGCCTGACCGCTTTTTCGGAAATGTCGAAGCCCAGCGGTTTAACAAGATGGAGTCTTGAGCCGGTAATCGCGCAGGTTCGGGCTATGTTGCCGGTGTTCTGCGGTATTTCCGGTTCGACGAGTACTATATTTATCATTCGCCGTCCCCCAGTCAACTGCTGCAATTGTACCACTTCCGGGGAGCATTTCAAGAGTCATTTGCTATTATCAGACATAAGCCGAAACATAAGCGGCGTTTTTCGACGGGATTTTATTCATGTTTATAAACAGTCGGATTACGGGGTCTTTCGAATGCCGCTTATCATCAAAAAAGTATTGCATTATCTGCCTTATCGTGGTATAGTCTTCACGATGGATGGTGTTTGACTGGATGAGTGGGTGCTGCCCACTCTTTTTATTGGCCTTTGAGGGGTACCAAATTTTGTTTCGGGGTGATCCGGCTTGTCGCTTTCACATGTAAAAATTATTGAATTAGTCTCCGATCTTGCTACGCCTATAGCGCAAAAGCATGGGCTCATGCTCTGGGACGTCGAGTATGTCAGGGAAGGCGGACAGCGTTTTCTGAGAGTATACGTAGACAGTGAAGACGGGGTAACAATAGACCAGTGCGAGGCTGTTTCGCGTGAACTTGACCCGCTGCTTGATCAGGCCGATCCGATTGACGAACCGTACGTTTTTGAGGTATCTTCCGCAGGCGCTGAAAGAGCGCTTAAAAGGCCCTCCGATTTTGAAAGATTCATAGGTTCCAATGTGGCTGTGAAACTTTACGGCGCGAAGGAAGGGCGCAAGGAGTATGTCGGAACGCTGCTGTCATATACCGGCGGCGATGTGGATATAGAGACCGCCGGAAGGCGTGTCAGCTTGAAAAAGCCCGAAATAGCATCCGTAAGACTGCGTATTAAGTTTTAGAGGAGTTACGAAATGAACAGCGAATTTTTTGACGCTATAGACGAAATAGAAAAAGAAAAAGGTATACCGAAAAGCTACATGCTCGATAAGATAAATCAGGCGCTGCTTGCGGCGGTCCGGAAGGACAATCCCGCGACGGCGGAAGGCGCGGTCGTTGAGGTTGATGAAGCAGCCCGTATGATAAGAATATATATCGCCCATCCCGTTGTGGCCGAGGAGGATATCGTCAATCCCAATCTTGAGATGACGGTAGAACAAGCCCGGCTTATCGACCCGAAAGCCGAGATAGGCGACGTAATCAGGACCGGCGTCGAGACAAAGCGGTTCGGACGCATTGCGGCGCAGGCGGCAAAGCAGGTTATCATTCAGGGTATCCGCGAAGCCGAGCGCGGCCTGATATTTGAGGAGTTCACCTCCAAGGAACACGAGATTCTCACAGGCACGGTTGTCAGAACCGACCCGAAGACGGGCAACGTGTACATTAAAATAGCGAGCAGCTCCGAGTTTACCGAAGCCGTGCTTATGCCGGGCGAACGAGTGCGAAGCGAGGTAATACGGGACGGAGACCGCCTGAAGGTTTATGTCGTTGAGGTGCGCCGAAGCACTCGCGGCCCGCAGGTTATAATCAGCAGAACGCATCCGGGCCTTGTTAAGAGGCTTTTTGAGCTTGAGGTCCCGGAGATATATGACGGCATAGTGGAGATACGCAGCATAGCCAGGGAAGCTGGCAGCCGCACCAAGATGGCGGTTATCTCAAACGATCCGGAAGTCGATGCCATAGGAGCCTGTGTAGGACCGAAGGGAGCCAGGGTTAACAACATTGTCACCGAGCTGCGCGGGGAAAAGATCGACATCGTTCTTTATGACGACGATCCCGAGAAATTCGTAGCCTCGGCGCTCGCGCCCGCGGAGGTATACAATGTTACCCTGCTTGAGGACGGCAAAAGCTGCCGGGTTATTGTGCCCGATAACCAGCTTTCTCTCGCTATCGGCAAAGAAGGAAAAAACGCGCGCCTGGCTGCTAAGCTTACCGGCTGTAAAATAGATATCAAGCCCGCTTCACAGGTAATTAACGACACAACCATGAACAGAATCGATCTTTCCGCATATCTTAAACAGATCGATGTCGATAATGAAAAAACCGGCGCGGACGATAAGACCGATGAACCCGGGGAGCCGGACGGGAATTAAAAGTCTTTTAAAGTAAAGCGAAACACTCAGATGTTATGCTCGGTGTACTTATACCGGAGGTGCCAATGCCAAAAAAAATTCCGCAGCGTCAGTGCACGGGATGCAGAACCATGAAGCCGAAAAAAGAGCTGACGCGAATAGTCAGATCTCCCGAAGGCCTTATTTCCGTTGACCTTAAAGGAAAGAGCCCCGGCAGGGGAGCTTATCTGTGCCGGGACGCCGAATGCCTGAAAAAAGCCAAAAAGTCGCGCGCGTTGGAGCGCGCGCTGGATATCTCCATACCGGAGGACGTATACGCCGCGCTCGCGGCGGGTCTGGAGGCTGCGGATGGATAAGGCTTTGGGAATGCTCGGCCTATGCAAAAAGGCGGGAGCGGTCGAAACAGGCGAATATTCGGTAGGAGCGGCTGTCCGCTCGGGAAAAGCAAAACTGATAATGACGGCATCCGACACAGCGGAGGGTACAGCCAAGCGCGCGGTTAATTTCTCACAGTGGCGGAATATACCGCTTATACCGCTTCCGTATACAAAGTCCGAGCTTGGAGACCTTTTCGGAAAAACGGTATGCGCCATAGCGGCGATAACCGACGCGGGGCTTGCGGCAAGCTTCGTGAAAAAACTTGGCGCAGAACGTGCCGAATATACCGGGGCCGCCGAAAAGCTTGCGGAGAAAAGTGCGAAAGCGCCGCGAACTCAAAGCTCGCATACAGGGAGGAAAACAGATGATTAAATACAGGATACACGAGGTCGCCAAGGATTTCGGAATGCAGTCCAAGACGATAATGAATATAATGACGGAGTATTTCGCTCCGCCGAAAAACCATATGCAGGTGCTGACAGACGCGGAGCTCAATGTCATTTTCGACTATATTACACAGCATAATCAGGTCGAGAGCCTCGCGAGGGTTTTTGAAACACCGCCGAAACAAAATGTCGCCGCACCCGAACCGCAGCCGACGGTTGAGATCGTACGGGAGACAGCCGCGGAAATCGCTTCGAAGCCTCAGGAATCCGAAGCGCAGCCTTCGCAGGACGATAAGACTCAGATGCCAAAACCCGAGCCGAAAGCGCCCGTCGGACAGCCCCAGAAACCAGCGCAGCAAAAGCCCGCCCAGCCTTCACAGCAGCGCCAGCAGCAGCCTGCGCAAAGGCCTTCCGGACAGCAGCATCAAACCCCTCAGCAGCCGCATCAGCAGAAGTCCGAGCAGCCGTCGGCGCAGCAGAATACACAGCCGGTGCAGTCTAAGGTACGTCAAAAGAAAATAATCGACACACGGGGCCCGGCTGTTACAAATGCCGAGAAATATGACGAACGTCTGGAGAAGTTCGTTCCCGAAAGATTGGCTAACGTCAAACAGGGCAAGGAAAAGTGGACGAAAAAGAATCAGAGCGCAAAAGGTGCCGCGGCAGCAAGCGCCAAACGCCGTCAGGAACAGCGCAATCAGATGCAGAAGCTGCAGCTTGAGATAGCCAAGAAGCAGCCGCTTAAGGTAGCTATACCGGATCAGATAGCGGTGGGGGATCTTGCTTCGCGTATGAAGAAAACAGGCGCGGAGATTGTCCGCCAGCTGATAAAAATAGGCGTTATGGCCTCGGTTTCCGACATAATCGATTTTGATACCGCCGCTTTGATCGCCATGGATATGGGCTGCAAAGTGGAACACGAAATCGTAATGACAATAGAAGAGCGTCTTATCGATGACTCGGCCGATAAAAACGAAGACCTTAGCCCGCGCAGCCCGGTTGTTGTGGTAATGGGCCATGTTGACCACGGCAAGACATCGCTTCTGGACAGAGTCAGAGACGCGAACGTCGTTGCCGGAGAAGCGGGCGGAATAACGCAGCATATCGGCGCGTATCAGGTGCAGATAAACGATAAGATGATAACCTTCCTTGACACCCCCGGCCACGAGGCGTTTACATCAATGAGGGCAAGGGGCGCGATGGTAACGGACATCGCGATACTTGTCGTCGCGGCAGACGACGGTATAATGCCTCAGACGGTAGAGGCGATTAACCATGCGAAAGCCGCGAAAATACCGATAGTAGTGGCAATAAACAAAATGGATAAGCCGGGCGCGAATCCGGAACGCATCAAGCAGCAGCTGACAGAATACGGGCTTCTCTCCGAGGAGTGGGGCGGCGATACGATAATCTGCGAGATTTCGGCCAAGACCGGAATGGGCATAGCAAATCTGCTGGAAATGGTCTCGCTGACCGCCGAGATGCGCGAATTGAAGGCAAATCCCAACAGACTTGCGAAGGGTACGGTTATCGAAGCGCGCCTTGACAAGGGACGCGGGCCTATCGCGACTGTCCTGGTGCAGAACGGAACGCTTAAAACAGGTGACGTTATAATAGCCGGAACGACCGTGGGCCGTGTTCGGACAATGACCGGTGATAAGGGGCAAAGACTTACGGAAGCTGGTCCGTCCGTTCCCGTTGAGATTACGGGACTTTCGGAAGCTCCCGCCGCGGGTGATGTTTTCAACGCCGTTGAGGATGAGCGCATGGCCAGAGAACTGGCCCTGCAGCGCAAGGAAGAGCACAAGATCGCAGCCTCTGCGCCGGGACGCGAAAAGGTTTCGCTGGAGGATCTGTTCGCACAGATACAGCAGGGTGACGTTAAGGAGCTCGCGGTTGTAATAAAAGCGGATGTACAGGGCTCCGCCGAGGCTATCAAATCCTCGCTTGAAAAGCTCTCAAATGACGAAGTGAGGGTTCACGCGATACACAGCGGAGTGGGAGCAATCAGCGAGTCGGATGTAATGCTGGCCGGAACTTCAAACGCGATAATTATCGGATTTAACGTCAGACCGGACGCCGCCGCCCGCGACAGCGCGATGAGAACAAACGTAGACATACGAACCTACAGCATAATATACGAATGCATCGATGAGATACAGGCGGCCATGAAGGGCATGCTGTCTCCGAAATTTAAGGAAGCGCTCACGGGGCACTGCGAGGTGCGTCAGATATTCAAGGCTTCAAAGATTGGAACCATAGCGGGATGCTATGTTGTCGACGGAAAGATCAACAGGAACTCCAGGATACGTCTTGTAAGAGACGGAATAGTTGTTCACGAGGGCGAAATCGGGTCCTTAAAGCGAGTTAAGGACGATGTCAGGGAGGTTTCCGCCGGCTATGAATGCGGAATAACGCTTGACAGATATAATGATATTAAGGTAGGCGACGTTATAGAGGCCTTCACCATGGAAAAGACCGAGGCGTAATAGCTCTGAGCGTGTGCCGCGGGTATTGCCCGCGGTATACCTGAGCCTGTCGGGGTGTCCGTGTAAGAAAAGACTTTTCGGATTCCCGCCGAGCGTTGCCGTAAATGTTTACGGAGGTCATAAATGAAGTCGAGACTAATGGTAGCGGCCGTAGGTGTTCCCGTTGTGCTGGTCGTTCTGACTTTCCTTCCGCCCTGGGGGACAGCCGTTTTGTCAGCGCTGATAGCCGCGTGCGCGGCGAGAGAACTGACAGCCGTCGCGGAAACGGGACCGGCATGCACCGCTTTGTGCGTCGCCTCGGCATTGTTTGTAAATTTAAGCGTTTTTTTATATATATGCGGTATATTGACGTTTAAGCCGGCAGTATTCGTGCTGTCAGGCGTAAGCATATTATTTTTATTGATTCTTCTATTTATGTGGGTCTTATACCACGAAAGAAGCGTACAGTTCGCCGGTCGGGAAATGTTTGCCGCGCTGATGTCGGGAACCGTTGTACCCCTTTGCTTTTCGGGGCTTTGCGTCCTCAGAGGAGGGGACAACGGTGTTTTTCGTGTTCTGCTGCCCTTCGTCATTGCCTTTACCGGAGACGGCGGAGCGCTTTTTTCCGGAATGCTGTTCGGAAAACATCCCCTCGCTCCGAAAACCAGCCCAAAAAAGACAAGGGAAGGAGCTCTGGGCGGTCTGATATGCTCGTGCGTATGCTCTTTGATACTGGCTCTTCTAATGAGGCTCGGATTTTCGATTGACGTTAATTATCCGCTGATAATCTGCTGGGGTATTTTAGGCGGAGCCGTGTCACAGCTCGGAGATCTGACCTTTTCGCTTATTAAAAGAGAATACGGAAAAAAGGACTACGGAACGGTCCTGCCGGGGCACGGAGGAGTGCTCGATCGTTTCGACAGTATGGTTACGCTCGCGCCCGTTATCGTATGCGCGTTTTTGCTGGCGCCGCCGTTTTAAAGGACCGGCGCTCCTTGAAAGGATTTTTCATTGAAAGCTGGAAATATATATAAAGCCCCCGGTAAAAATATAACCGTACTGGGTTCGACCGGGTCGATAGGGAAAAACGCTCTTGACGTTGCGCAGGCGCTCGGCTTGGGCGTTATCGCGCTCGCGGCGGATAAAAACACCGTACTGATGGAAGAGCAGGCGCGCAGATTCAAGCCGAAGCTCGCCGTTATGCGAAACGAGTCCGCGGCCGAAAAACTCGCCCTGGCGCTCGCGGACACCGATATTAAGGTTCTCGGCGGCGAGACGGCAGTTGTCGAAGCGGCATCGCTGGATGAGGCGCAAACGGTGCTCTCGGCCGTGACCGGGGGCTCCGGTCTGCTGCCGGCGCTCGCGGCAATTGAAAGAGGAGCCAGACTGGCGCTAGCCAATAAGGAGACGCTGGTGTGCGGGGGGAATCTGATTATGCGGCGCGTCGCGGAAACGGGCGCCGAGCTTATACCGGTGGACTCCGAGCACAGCGCGGTTTTCCAGTGCCTTACGGCAGGGGATGAATATTCCCGTATAATACTGACGGCTTCCGGCGGCCCGTTTCTCGGGTGCAGCCCGGCGGAAATGGCCTCGGTAACACCCGGGGAAGCGCTCCGCCACCCGAAATGGAAAATGGGAGCGAAGGTAACGATAGACTCGGCGACGCTGATGAACAAGGGCTTTGAAGTAATAGAAGCCATGCATCTTTTTTCGGCCCCGCCGGGGAAAATAGATGTGCTGATACATCCTCAGAGCGTGGTTCACTCTATGGTGGAGTTCATAGACGGAAGTATAATGGCGCAGCTTGGCGCGCAGGATATGCGGCTTCCCATACAGCTTGCGCTGACCTGGCCGGAGCGCCTCTGCGGCCCCGCCCGCAGACTCAGCCTCACGGATATGGGTGCTTTGACATTTTTTAAGCCCGACACGGATGCTTTCCCCTGTCTGAGGCTTGCGCTGGAGTCGGCGCCCGGAGGGGACGGCGTTTGCGCGGCTTTAAACGCGGCTGATGAGACTGCCGTGGAAGCATTTCTGTCCGGAAGGATCGGATTTACGGACATATACCGTATCGCGACCGAGGTTACGAGTCGTTTTGAGCACATCACCGCGAATACCGCGGATGACATACTCGCTGTTAGCGAGTCAGCCGGGAGGTATGCCGAAGAATGTATATTGTAATTGCGATAGTCGCTTTCGCGATACTGATATTTTTACATGAGCTCGGGCATTTCGCCGCCGCCAAGGCCGCGGGGATCCGAGTAAATGAATTCGCCATCGGCATGGGGCCGAAAATAATATCCCGCACAAGGGGCGAGACAGTATACTCGCTGCGCGCTTTTCCTATAGGCGGTTTTTGCGCAATGGAAGGAGAAGACGGCGACTCTCCCCATCCGGACGCATTTACGGAAAAGAGCGTCTGGAGACGTCTTATTGTTCTTCTGGCCGGTTCTTTTATGAACTTCCTTGCCGGGTTCCTGGTCGCGGTTATTTTATTTTCGGGCTCCGGCTATTTCTCCGAGCCGGTTTTGTCCGGTTTTATGGACGGATTCCCGGCAGAGGGTGAAAACGGGCTGATGGTCGGGGACCGCATTTTGACAATCGACGGTCAGCGCGTCGGTATCATAACCGAGGTTTCGATGTACCTTATGAGAAGCGACGGGACACCCGATCTTGTCATCAGAAGAGACGGGGAAAAAATCAGGCTGAATGATTTCCCGCTCCGTCTTCGCGAATATGAAACCGAAAACGGCGTCCAAACAAAATACGGGCTGTATTTTAATACCGTAAAGGCCGATTTTTTCGAGACCCTAAAACAGGCATGGTATAATTCCGCTTACTTCGTAAAATTGGTGAGAATAGGACTGACCGATCTGTTTACCGGAGGAGCCGGGGTAAAGGACCTGTCGGGACCGGTCGGCGTCGTCGCGATGATCAATCAGGTCGGGAGCGAGTCGGGAAGCTTTCAAAACGGTCTCAGGAATGTGGCGTATATGTGCGCGTTCATAGCCGTTAATCTGGCGGTCATGAACCTGCTGCCGATACCTGCCCTGGACGGAGGGCGCATATTCCTCATGCTGGTGACCCTGGTTATCGAAAAGGTGTTCCGTCGTAAGGTCAACCCGAAAATAGAGGGCTATGTGCATGCGGCGGGATACGTCCTTCTGCTCGGATTGATGGCCTTCGTGATGTTAAACGACATAATAAAGCTCATATAAGCAGGGAAAAAAATATGAAAACACGGCAGATAAAGGTTGGCGGCGTCGCTGTCGGAGGCGGCGCGCCTGTTTCTGTTCAGTCAATGACGAATACCAAAACCGAGGATTTCGGGGCTACGCTTGCGCAGATTAAGCGTCTGGAGGCCGCGGGATGCGATATCGTGCGCGTTGCTGTGCCGACAAAGCAAGCGGCGGCCAATATCGGACTGCTAAAGCAGCATACGGGTATTCCGATTGTCGCGGACATACACTTCGATTACAGGCTTGCCGTTCTGGCCGCGGAGGCCGGAGCGGACAAGATACGCATAAACCCGGGCAACATCGGGGGCGAGGATAACGTGAAGACTGTGGCCGAAGCATGTAAACGGCACGGTATACCCATACGCATAGGTATAAACGGCGGAAGCCTGGAAAAGAGCCTTCTGGCTAAATACGGCGGCATAACAGCCCGCGCTATGGTAGAGTCGGCCGTGACGCAGGCAAAAATGCTCGAGCGTTTCGGTATGTCGGACATATGCATCTCTCTTAAGGCCTCGAGCGTTTGCACGACAGTGGAAGCGAACCGAATCGCGGCCGGGGAGACAGACTACCCGCTTCATATCGGGGTAACCGAAGCGGGTGCCGGAAGAGACGCCGTTATAAAATCGGCGGCGGGGATAGGTTCGCTGCTGCTTGATAAAATCGGAGACACCATAAGGTTCTCGCTCACCGAGGAGCCCGAGGAGGAGGCGGCGGCGGGAGTCGCTTTACTGCGTGTTCTCGGGCTGCGCAAAGACACTGTGGAAATTATATCCTGCCCCACCTGCGGCCGTACGCAGATAGACCTCTTTTCTCTGCTCAGAGATGTCAAACAGGGTCTTGAGGGCTGCCGACGCCCTGTTAAGGTCGCTGTAATGGGCTGTCCTGTGAACGGTCCGGGGGAGGCCGCAGACGCGGACTACGGCATAGCCGGAGGCAAGGACTACGGCATACTTTTCAGGCACGGCCGGACGGTGGCAAAGCTGCCGTTCGGTGAGCTTTCCGCCGCGCTGTGCAAAATGGTACTGGAGGATGACTGCTAAATGGGAGCACGCACCGCGTTTTATGATATGTTTGACTGCTGCAGGGGAGACGAAGCTCTGTTCGGAATGCTGCGTGACTCGTATGTGCTGTCTGTTCACGTTGACAAAGGGAATCTGGCGATGAAGCTTCACATAGAATATCCGGCTCCGCCGCCGCCGGTGACCGTTTCTATGATGGAAGCCGAAATAGCGGCCGAATTCGGACTGCGTTCCGTGGAGATAAAAGCGGCGTCGGCCTTAAAACAGGAATATAGAAAAAACATTGAACGTTTGCTGTACGGCAAACCCATTAAAGGGAAGGATACCGAAATCGGAACACTCGGCCCGGAATCGGGCCGCGTAACGGTCCGGGGCGAGGTATTCGGAACGGAAAGACGTGAGCTCCGCGGAGGCGGCAGGGTTTTGGATTTCAATATAAACGATGAAACGGGCAGCATTCGGGTAACGAAATATCTGGACAAAGGCGATGAGGCTCTCGACGAAATACGCGACGGGCTGTGCCTTCGGGTACAGGGGCCGGTGTCTTACAGCCGTTGGTACGCGGATATAACCATGGAACCGGTCAATATAGAGATCAAGGAAAAAAAGATCCGTTCCGACTTGCCTGAGGGCGATAAGCGCGTCGAGCTTCATCTACATACGCGGTTTTCCGCCCTGGACGCGCTTACGGACATCGACGCGGTTGTGCAAACCGCGGCCCGCTGGGGCCATCGCGCTGTGGCCATAACAGATCACGGAGCTGCGCAGGCTTATCCGGCCGCGTGTGCTGCCGGTAAAAAATACGGCATCAAAATTATCTACGGTATCGAAGCCTATTACGTAAACGATGTGGATGACAGGCTCGCCGTATCCGCGCCTTCCGACGCCGGACTGGATACCGATTTCGTCGCCTTTGACCTTGAGACCACGGGCCTCAGGCCGGGGACTGACGCGATCACCGAGATAGGCGCGGTGCGTTTTTCCGGGGGTCTTCCGTGCGAGCGCTTTCAGACCTTTGTCAATCCCGGAAGGAAGATACCGCCGGAAATAACACGACTGACAGGCATAACGGATGAAGACGTTAAGGCGGCACCGACACAGAGCGAGGCCGTGCGGGATTTTCTGCGCTTTGCCGCAGGCGCGCCGCTTGTCGCGCACAACGCAGATTTTGATACCGCATTCATCTCGGCCGTATGCGGGCAGTCCGGTCTGCCGTTTGACAATGTCTCAGTCGACACGCTGACTATGTCCCGCGCGCTTTTATCGGAGCTAAAAAAACACAGCCTCGATTCGGTCGCGGCCTTCCTAGGCCTGCCCGAATTCAATCACCACAGGGCTTCGGATGACGCCGAGACAACCGGGCGCACAGCGCTGGTACTTTTTGACCGGCTCAGGGAGGCCGGGGTGACAAGTCTGAACATCATTGACGCGGAATTATCAAAACTGCGCAGCGGCGTTCAAAGACGCGGGCAGCCGCGCCATCTTACGATACTCGTATACAGTCAGGCCGGTATGCGCAATCTGTACAAGCTCATTTCGCTGTCCTATCTTAAGCATTTCCGTAAAAACCCGGTTATGCCTAAAAGCCTTATATTGGAAAACAGGGAAGGGCTGCTTCTGGGAAGTGCCTGCGAGAACGGAGAGATATTCCACGCGCTCGTATCCGGGCGCAGTGAACGGGAGCTTCGCAGGCTGGCGGAGTTTTATGATTTTCTTGAAATTCAGCCGCTTTGCAACAACCGGTTCCTTATAGACGACGGAAGAGCCTCCTGTGAAGAGGATCTGCGGGAGTTTAACCGCAGGATCGTACGTCTGGGAAATGATTTAAATAAGCCGGTGTGCGCGACGGGCGACGTTCATTTTCTGGAGCCGGAGCATGAGATTTTCAGACGGATACTCCTGTCAAACAAATACCCGGACGCGGACAAGCCGCTTCCGCTGTACTTTAAAACCACACAGGAGATGCTCGAGGAGTTTTCTTATCTCGGAGAGGATACGGCCAGACGCGTGGTAATCGAGTCGACAAACGGCATCGCGGACATGTGCGGCGAGGTCGCGCCGCTGCCTAAGGGGCTTTTTAAACCCAAGATAGAGAATTCGGCCGAAGAGCTTCAGTTTCTTGTAAGGGAAAAGATGCGCGAGATGTATGGCGACCGGCCGCCCGAGCAGGTGCTGCGCCGTGTTGATGCGGAACTGAAAGATATAATCGGCTGCGCGTACGATGTAATTTATATGAGTGCTCAAAAGCTGGTTTCCAAATCCACCGCCGCGGGTTATCTGGTCGGCAGCCGGGGAAGCGTGGGCTCGTCGGTCGTCGCTTATTTCGCCGGAATAACCGAAGTCAACGGCCTGAACGCGCATTACAGGTGTCCTGTCTGCAAGCACGCCGATTTTGAAGCCGGAGTCGGATACGGCTGCGGTGTGGATATGCCCGACGCCGATTGCCCCGTATGCGGCAGCAGATACGTTAAGGACGGCTTTTCCATACCGTTTGAAACGTTTTTAGGGTTCGGGGGAGATAAGGTTCCGGACATAGACCTGAACTTTTCCGGTGAATATCAGGCGCAGGCGCATAAGGATACGATAGAACTTTTCGGTGCCGAGCATGTTTTCAGAGCCGGTACGATCGGAACGATAGCGGAGAAGACGGCTTACGGATATGTGAAAAAATACCTTGAAGAACGCGGCAAGACGGCCTCGAAAGTCGAGGAGAGCAGGCTTGCCGCGGGACTGACAGGCGTAAAACGCACCACGGGACAGCACCCCGGGGGTCTGGTCGTCATACCTCAGGATAAGGAGATATACGATTTTTGCCCCGTGCAGCATCCGGCGGATGACACCGACAGCGATATTATCACCACTCATTTTGAGTACCACAGCATGGAAAGCAATCTGCTCAAGCTGGATATACTCGGACATGATGATCCTACGATGATAAAGATGCTTGAAGATCTCACGGGTATTGGCCCCCTGTCGATACCGCTGGACGACCCCGAGACAATGAGCCTTTTTAATTCTCCGGCCGCACTCGGTCTGCCCGAGGACGACCCGATTATCGGAAAGACGGGAACCATTGCCGTACCCGAGTTCGGCACCAACTTTACGCGGCAGCTGCTGGTCGACACTAAACCGAAGAGTTTTTCCACCCTTATAAAGCTGTCGGGTTTTTCCCACGGCACCGATGTCTGGGCCGGGAATATAAAGGATCTGGTGCTCAGCGGCATAGCCACCGTTGAGGAATGCGCGGGCTGCCGTGAGGATATAATGCTCTACCTTATATCCAAGGGAATGGAAGAAAAGCGAGCCTTTAAGTTTACGGAGGCGGTAAGAAAGGGCAAGCTGCCCAAGGGCGATCCGAACGCATGGCCCGAGGGCATAGAAGACGAGATGCGCGGGCTGGGAGTGCCCCAGTGGTATATCGATTCCTGCAAGAAGATACAGTACCTTTTTCCCAAGGCGCATGCCGCTGCCTATGTAATAATGGCCATGCGAATAGCGTGGTTCAAGGTGCACAGGCCCATAGAGTTTTACAGCGCTTATTTTTCGGTGCGGGCAAAGGTTTTCGATCTCGATACCATGACCTGCGGTGCGGATAAAATAAAAGCGAGGATCACCGAGCTCTCGTCGCGTCAGGATCTTAAACAGAACGAAAAGGACGAAATCGTCGTTCTTGAGGTTTGCTATGAGTTTTATATGCGCGGCTTCTCCTTTGCCGGGATAGATATCTACAGATCGGATCCGGTCAGGTTTCTTATCGACTCAGACAAGCTGCTGCCGCCGTTTATAGCGGTGTCGGGTCTCGGGGAAGCCGCCGCGCGTGATATCGCGGCCCACACAGACCGGGAGTTCACATCGATAGATGAATTCGCGCAGGCCTGTCCGAAGGTATCGCGCGCCAATATAGAGCAGCTGAAAAAGGCGGGAGCTTTCGGAAACCTACCGGAAAGCGCGCAGATGTCACTGTTTTAAGCCGGCGAGCGCTCCGGCGGATTATATCCGCGTCAGGCGGGGCGCATTGAATTGCGCTTATCGATTGTGCTATAATAGAAAAAGAAGATTGTGTTATTGTATTCCTTAAGGAGGCGCGAATATGGCCTATAAACTAAGCCCTATATCAGTTCGTGTTGCGCAGATGCGCAAGAAGTACAGAGAAACCAAACCGGAGATTTGCGTGGCCCGGTATAAGATTATAACGGAATTTTATATGGATCCCGAAAATCAAAAGCTCAGCGGAATTTTAAAGCGTGCAAAGGCTCTCAGAGCAATACTGCAGAATATCCCAGTTCGCATTGATGAGGGAGAGGTAGTCGTCGGCGCTCAGAGCGCCAAATACCGCGCTGCGGCGCTGTATCCCGAAAACAGCGTGAACTGGCTCATCGAGGAGATAAAAAGCCGCTATATTTCCACTCGCGACATAGACGCCTATATTATCTCCGAAGAGGACAGAGAATACGTACTGAATACCGCGGATTTCTGGCGCCATGAGTGCATGAGCGGCAAGTTTGACGCGTACATGCCTGACGGATTTTACCCGCATATGGGCAACGGAATCAGCATGTTCGGACCGAGGGACAATACGCAGAGCCCGGTCGGACATTTCACGGCCGGCTTCATGACGGCTACTCATAAAGGATTTGGGGCGATCCGCGAAGAGGCTCTGGCAAAGGTCAGGGAGCTTGAGGAAAACGGCATTTTCGGCACATCTATAAATCAGTATAACTTCTACCGCTCAGTAGCTATCGTGTGCGAAGGCATAATATGCCTCACTAAGAGATATGCCGCGCTGGCCGCGCAGAAAGCCGCCGAAGAAAAAGACCCGGACCGCAAGGCCGAGCTGGAGATGATGGCGGAGTCACTGAACTGGACCGTGGAGAAACCGGCCAGAACATTCTACGAGGCCGTTCAGTGTATCTTCATGTACCAGACCGCTATGTGTCTTGACGCCTGCATGCACGGCATCAGCTTCGGGCGCGTTGACCAGTACTTAGGCGAGTATTACGCTGCCGACATAGAGGCGGGCCGCATAACGCCGGAGTACGCGCAGGAGATCATGGACCTTTTTTACCTCAAGGTCGCCGAGATGAATAAGCCCTGGAGCTATGGCGCCACACAGTCAAACCCCGGCTATACAAGCGGGCAGCTTATGACCATGGGAGGCGTGGATAAAGACGGCAACGACGCCTCGAACCCGGTAACCTTCATGATGCTGCAGGCGAGCGGAAGGCTGCTTCTGCACGATCCCCCGCAAGCGCTGCGCATTCACAAGAATACGCCCGTCGAGCTTTGGGAGGCCGCGATCGAGACGACCAAGCTGGCCGGAGGCGTTCCCACGTTTGAAAACGACGATGTTATTATTCCGGCACTCATGAGCAGGGGTCTCTCGCTTGAGTCCGCGCGAAACTATACCCTTATCGGCTGTGTCGAGCCCGCGGGCTGCGGAGACGAATGGCCGGCCTGCGGCGGCACCGGGACCGAAACCTACTGGAATATGGCCAACGCGCTGGTACTCGCTATAAACGACGGTTATAATCCCATGCCCGGACGTTACGGGCAGCCTCCGAACCCGGAGCGCTGCGGCCTGCCCACCGGCAAGCTCGGCGATATGAAAACCTTTGACGAGGTTCTCGAGGCATACAAAAAGCAGGTAGAGTTCTTTGTCAAATGGCACGCGAACTGCATCAACGCTTTTGAGTACGTTGCCCGCGAGCAGCTCCCTCTGCCTATGGTTTCCTGTACGGTCGACGGCTGCATGGAAAAGGGCATGGATGTTATGTACGGCGGGGCACGCTACAACTCTACCGGAATAGCCGGTATCGCGATAGGCAATGCCGCGGATTCCCTGCATATGATTAAGCATTTGGTGTTCGACACCAAAAAGTGTACCGGCGCGCAGCTGCTTGAGGCGCTGCTCAACAACTGGAAGGGCTATGAAGAGCTTCGCGACTATATCGTCAACGAGGCTCCGCATTACGGAAACGGCATAGCGGAGGTAGACCGATACGCCGGCTGGGCGGCCAAGGTCTTTGCCGACAGCGTCAATGCGTGCACGGGTCCCAGAGGGCGCTTCAGCGCGGGTCTGTACCCGGTCACCACAAACGTAATTTTCGGAAGGATGACAATAGCGACTCCCGACGGCCGCCGTGCCGGCGAGCCCTTGTCAGACGGTATTTCGGCCGTGCAGGGTATGGACATAAGCGGCCCGACAAATATCCTCCATTCGGTTTCGAAGATCGTTCAGACCGACTTCCCCAACGGCACGCTTTTCAACATGAAATTCCACCCGACTTCCATGAGCGGCGAGGAGGGCTTTATTAAGCTTTCACAGCTTATACAGACCTATTTCGCCATGGGCGGCATGGAGATTCAGATCAATATAATAGGCGCTGATACGCTGCGCAAGGCTCAGGTCGAACCTGAGGCGTATAAAGACCTTATAGTTCGAGTGGCAGGCTTCTCCGCTTATTTTGTGGAGCTTCATATCGACGGGCAAAACGATCTCATCCGCCGCACCGAGCTGGCGCTGTAGCGTATCGGGCGGCTAAACAATCGAATACCTATGAAAGAACGGCGTTGTCACTATAATGACAGCGCCGTTTTTTAAATTTCGCGTGATATATCTATGTGTTTTTGTCGACTGTCTTCATTTCCTTGAGATTCCCGCTTTTTTTGCTCCGCTCATTAAGCTCGCCGTACACTTCGTCTATCGTAATGCCCTCGTTAACCATCAGCACGGCGATATGGTAAAGAAGATCGGCGATTTCATATATGGTTCCGCTGTGGTCGCCGCCTTTGGCGGCGATTATGGTTTCGGCGCATTCCTCGCCGATCTTTTTAAGTATTTTATCGGTGCCCTGATCGAAAAGATAGCGCGTATAGGAGCCCTCTGCAGGGTGACTGCGGCGCTCCATGGCGGCCTCGTACTGCAATCTGAACTCGTCCCGCATAGCTTCGCTTAAACCTCCAATTCCCTGAAAAAACAACTTTTTTCGCCTGTGTGGCATGTGGGGCCGTCCGGCCTGCAAAGAAAGAGGAAAGTGTCCTCGTCGCAGTCATACAGTATTTTCTCCGTATGCAGAAAATTGCCCGAGGTCTCGCCCTTGTTCCAGAGCCTTTTTCTGCTGCGGCTGTAAAACCATGCGGTTTTCGTATTGAGCGTGAGGTTTAAGGCCTCTTCGTTTGTATAACCGAGCATCAGGACCTCGCGGGTAGCTGAGTCTTGTATAATGACCGGCACAAGACCGGATTTAAGAAAAAAGCGCGACAGATCGACCATACCGTATAAGCCTCCTAAACTGCCTGCATCAGTCTTTACACTGATATATAGCCTCGCGAAGATCAACGGCGCCGGAATACCAGGCCTTGCCGACGATGGCGCTGTCAATACCGAGCTCCCGGAGCCTGAGCAGATCATCAAGCGAGGAGACTCCGCCGCTTGCGGTAAGAGAGCACTTGAGCTCCGCGCGCAGGCGTTTGAGCGTATCAAAGGGAGGCCCCGAGAGCATCCCGTCCGTATCGATATCGGTGAAGATAATTGTACGCACTCCGAGGTTTTCCATTGAGACCGCGAACTCTACGGCATTCCTGCCGGTGCCCTCGGTCCAGCCGTGCGTACGTACAAGGCCGCCCTTAGCGTCTACGCCTACCGCTATGCGATCACCGTATTTTTCGGCCGCTATCCGGACAAATTCCGGATCGGAGACCGCGGCCGAACCGATAACGGCTCTTTTTACACCCAGAGCGAAGACAGCCTCAACGTCCCGCATACAGCGTATACCTCCGCCGAGTTCAACCGCGGCCTTCGAGCAGGCGCAGATTTCGGCAACCGTTCCGGCGTTCTTGCGAACGCCGTCGCGCGCCCCGTCAAGATCCACAACGTGTATCATCTGCGCGCCGCAATCGGAAAAGAGCCTTGCTGTGTCCGCGGCGCTTTCGGCCACACTGTGTACTGTATTGTAATCGCCTCTGTACAGGCGCACTACGCTGTTGTCTTTGAGATCGATGGCCGGGAGTATGTTCATGAGAGGACACCCTTCGTTGAAGCCACGGAAGATCCGCTGATTTCGCAGCAGTATCTGAGCGCGGTTCCCAGCGCTTTAAAAAGCGCTTCGGTCACATGGTGCGAGTTATCGCCGTATTCGGCTTTCATATGCAGCGTAACGGCCGCGTTTACGGCAAAAGCGCGCATGAATTCGGGTGTAAGGCATACATCATAGCCGCCGACAAATTCCTGAGGCATAGGCGCGTCATAACGCAGAAAAGCCCTGCCGCCCACATCCAAAGCTGCGGAGCAAAGCGCTTCGTCCATAGGGATTTGGCAGCTCCAGTAGCGGCGGATTCCCTTCCTGTCGCCCAGAGCTTCCGCCAGAGCCCGCCCGATGACTATGCCGACGTCCTCGACCGTGTGGTGGGCATCGACGTCAAGATCGCCGGAGGCGGTCAGCCTCGCCCCGAAGCCCGCGTAAAAAAACAAAGCGGTGAGCATATGATCAAAAAAGCCAAGTCCCGTTTCGACTGACACATCTCCGCCGTCCAGGTTTAAAGACAGTGAAATGCGCGTCTCTTTGGTAATCCGTTCAATATCGGCAGTTCTCATATGAATCTCCGTTCTTTCTTCGGATTATTGCCGCGGCAGTCATTTTTCTCGCGCGGTATCCGTGTTCATTCTCGCGGCAACGGACGCGGCGTGAGCCGTTAGACCTTCTGCGCGCGCAAGGCGGATAATGTCGTCCGCGACGGCGAGAATACCCTCGCGGGTATATTCTATTATGCTGGTTTTTTTAATGAAGCTTTCCGCGGAAAGAGGTGAGAAGAACCTGGCCGTGCCCGAGGTCGGAAGCACGTGTGACGGGCCGGCCATATAGTCTCCGAGCGGCTCGGGCGAGTGCGGACCGAGGAATATGGCTCCGGCGTTGGTTATCATAGGGAGCAGAGCGCGCGGGTTTTCCGTCATTATCTCACAGTGCTCCGGCGCGGCCTCGTCGGCAATGCGGGCCGCGTCTTCGGGAGTGCCGCATATTATAATAGCGCCCTGCTCGGCCAGAGACTGCCTTATTATTTCTCTTCTTTCAAGCGGTTCGCTTTGCGCTTTAAGCTGCTCTATTACCTTATCGGATAGTGCCTTAGAGGTTGTTACCAAAACAGAGGCCGCAAGAGCGTCATGCTCGGCCTGACTGAGCATGTCTGCGGCAATGTATACCGGATCCGCGGTATCGTCCGCGATAATGAGCACCTCCGAAGGGCCTGCGACCATATCTATGTCCACCTCGCCGAAGGCAAGCCTCTTGGCTGCCGCGACATAAGCGTTTCCGGGTCCGACCAGTTTATCGACGCGCGGCACGAAGCCCGCGCCGTAGGTAAGGGCTGCGACGGCCTGCGCGCCGCCGAGGGCGATAAGCCTGTCCGCGCCGGCAACGTAAGCCGCTGCCATCACGGCGATATTTAAATTTTTCGTAGGCGGAGTCACGACTATTACCTCGCCGACGCCCGCGACCTTAGCGGGGATAACGTTCATAAGTACCGTGGACGGGTATGCCGCAGCTCCGCCGGGCACATACACCCCGACCCGGTGTAAGCCGCGTACCGTCTGACCGAGTATGCCGCCGGGCACCTGCCACTCGGCGCTTTTCGGAAGCAGCCGGCTTTGATAATCCCGTATATTCTCCGCCGCCCGCCGTATGGCGCTCAATAGCTCCGCCGGACAGCTCGCGGCGGCGGCTTCCAGCTCCGTGCGGGTAAGCTCGAAAGGTTCCGCGCGGTCAAATCTCAGGGAATATTCAACGACTGCCTGCCAGCCGTTTTTGCGGACATTATTCATTATATCGGCGGCCGCCGCGGATATCTCGGCGTTTTTTTCGGCGCTGCGCGCGCGGAGCGCCGATATTACCGAGGAGGCGTTGTCTCGTGATGCTTTTGTAACCGTGATCATGTAAGGGCCTCCCTGCATTTTTCGACAAAACCCAGAAGCTCGTTTTTATAAAGCTTCATAGCCGCCGTGTTAACGATAAGTCGGGCTGATATATCCGCGACGGTGTCGATGATCTCCAAACCGTTCGCACGCAGCGTGCTGCCGGTTTCCACGATGTCGATAATTCCGTCCGCCAGTCCCAGTACGGGGGCCAGCTCAACCGAACCCTCGATTTTTATTACGTTTACGTCCATGCCGCGGGAGCGGAAATATTCCATTGCGACCTTCGGATATTTTGAGGCTATTGTGCGTGTCTTCCAGCCGTTTAAGAAATCCGTCCCGGCAGGGGCGGCCAGCGCGAAACGGCAGCGTCCGAACCCGAGATCGAGCACCTCGTAAAAAGAACCGCCGCTCTCCATAATGGTATCCTTGCCGACGATTCCCATCGCGCATACGCCGTGTTCAACATAAGTAATGACATCCGGGGCTTTAGCGAGCACTACGGATAAACCGAGTTCCGAAACGGGCACGA
The DNA here is from genome assembly GCA_012729975.1 of Clostridiales bacterium. GTDB lineage: Bacteria > Bacillota > Clostridia > Oscillospirales > Oscillospiraceae > JAAYBW01. The sequence continues at coordinate 13,987 of JAAYBW010000259.1, read as the reverse complement.
CGAGTTTTCTGCCGGGCTTTCTTACCGCAGAGCAGTCGGCGCCGAGTTTTTCAAACAGTGAGGACGACTCTTCCAGAAGGCGTCCCTTGGTTATGGCGATTTTCAGATTGTCACTCATTGACATACACCTCCGAAATGCCGCCTTTTGATACATGGAGCACGCGGTCAGCGGCTTTCCGGCGGGCTAAAGCAAGCGTCGGCCCGAGCTCCGTAAACGTTGAAAGCTCGGCCGTTCCCGGGGGGAGAGTCGATAAGAGTTCTACGGCGCTGTCAAGACAACCGTCGTCGTAATATATCAGAGTATCGGTGCCGGGCAGAGCCCTGGAGGGAAGGCAGGCCGCGAGTGTGTCGGCGTATACCGCGAAACCGATGGAGAGAAGCTCGCAGCCGAAATCGGACAGCAGACCGTCATATCTGCCGCCTGCGAGCACCGCGGAACCCGCTCCGGTGCAATAGCCGCGGAATACCAGGCCGCTGTAATATCCCAGATGCTGAACAAGACCCAGGTCAAAACGAAGGCGTCCGCCGCGCTTTCCCGGGGAGATCTCGTTATATATATCCCTAAGGCGCTTTACCGCGAAGTGCGCTCTTTCGCCTACGGCGAGAGCCTCGGCTTCGTCGAGCGTTTCCTCGCCTCCGAAAAGATAGGGCAGGCGCCGAAGCGCCCGGGCCGCGGGACCGGAGTAATCTTTCAGCAGCCCGTCGAGGAGCGCGAAGTTTTTTGATTCTATGCAGTGGCGAAGCTCCTCGGTGCGCTCCCGACCGAGATTAAGCTCATCCGCGAGACCTCCGAAATAATCAACATGGCCAAGCTCGATATAAAAATCCGGGGCTTCCGCCGCCGCCAGAGCGTCTGCAGCCATGGCAACCGCCTCAATATCACCCCTGAGCCCGTCAGCTCCGATAAGCTCTATTCCGCACTGGGCAATTTCACAGGTTGCGCCCCTGTGCTCGGCTTCGGAACGAAATACGGCCTGATCATAGCAAAGTCGAACCGGATAAACTGCGTCTTTAAGGTGCGTTGCTACGACGCGGGCTATCGGAGCGGTGCAGTCGGGCCGCATGACAAGCAGACGACCGCTTCTGTCCACCAGTTTAAACATCGATTCCTGAGGAATCGGATCCTCCGCCCTGACGAAAAGGTCATAGAATTCAAAACCGGGAGTCATTACTTCGCAGTACGAACGAGAGGCGAAGAGGCTCATGAGCGCGCCGCGGATCCGGCGTCTGTCCGTGCACTCGGAGAACAGGCTGTCTCTTGTGCCGTCGGGAGTATTGATTTTTCCGAAATTCACGCGCATCACCTCTTTTTCGGACAGTATATCAGCCAATGAATTTTTATGCAAGGATATTCGGATACCGAAAAAACCGAAAAGCGTCCCATATTCCGAGTATTTGGCATAAGTCCGACACCCGAAGAAATAGCGCCGTTTGATTCGACGGCGGCCGGGAAACAATGCTCCCGGCCGCCGTTTTTTTTGATAAATCGACAGCGCTATTCCGTGCGAAGGGCCACTACCGGGTCCTTTCGCGCCGCGATTCGGGATGGTATAAGACCGGAGATCAAAGTAAGGACGATACTGATTAAAACAAGGGCGAGCGCTCCGGACAGCGGAAGCTGGGCTATGCCCGAAACCCCGGTAAGGTTCTTAACTATCGCACTGGCGGGTATGCACAGCAGAGCAGCCAGAATAATGCCGATGGCTCCGGAAGTGAAACCGATTATCATTGTCTCGGCGTTGAAAACGCGGGAGATATCCCTCTTGGAAGCTCCGATGGAGCGTAAAATACCGATTTCTTTAGTGCGTTCCAATACGCTGATATATGTTATAACCCCGATCATGATCGACGATACGACCAGCGATATGGAAACAAAAGCGATGAGGACATACGAAATTATATTGATAATGGTTGTTATGGAAGAAATCAGAAGGCCCACATAGTCTGTATACCTGATGACTAAATCCTCTCTGCCCTGTGCCGACATTTTTTCGTTGTATTCCGCTATTTTCTCGGTGATGGAGTCCTTGTCCCTGAAGGTTCTGGCGTATATGTTCACCGATGCCGGCTTATCGAGGTCGGAAACGCCCAGAAGAGCGAGGTTTTCCTCAAGAGTCGACTCTGAAACGCCGGCCGACATATTTTCATCGTAGAGCGCGGCAAGACTTGCCTCGTCTGAGGCCGCTACCCGTGCGTCGAACGCCGCGGCCAGTTCCTCGGATGTCATAGAGCTCACGGCCTGCTCAAAGGACTCGGCATATGAAGAGCGTATATCCTCGCTCAGGCCCGTCTCGATAAAGCGAAAAAGGTTTTCATCAGTCATGGAAGCAATGTATGAGGCCGCCGATTCTTCGTCCACCCCCATACGGGCGGCATAGCCCTTTATAAAAAGCTGCTCGGCCTTTTCGCGGGTCATACCGTTCATAACCTCTGCGACCTTATCGTTTATCTCCTTCTGCGTGGGTACCGAGCCGATACGGGCAAATATAGCAGCTTTTTCGGTGACTGTGAGAGTTTTGGCGAAGTCTGAAAATTCCGCGGCTTTTTCGGAGTCTGTCAGAACTGTCGAAGACGAGTCCGCAAAGGGAAGTCCGGTAAAGACGTCGGTGGCTTTATCGTTTTGCTGCTCTTTGACTATCTTGCGTTCGTTTATGGTCTCGACAACATGCCTTACAAGATCGCCCGTATAGCCGACGGCACCGGTTACGGCAGTCGCGACCGCGTTCTCGCCGGGGCGGATTATACCCACAACGCTCAGCTGCCCGGCGCTGTCAATAAGATAGGTCATGTAGTCGGCGTTTATGCTGTTATCCGTCCAGGTGCCGGTCTCGGAGTGATAAACATAGTAATCTGTAGGTAAAACCAGCTTATAGGTCGTACCGAGCAGCTCCTCGTAAGTCCAGGATTCGGTTTTCGGCTCGATTTTTTTGCCGGCGAGCGCGGCCTGCAGCATTTCCTGAACTTCGCTTTGATCCATAAGACCCAGCGAATAGAGAAATATATCGCTGATCTCGTTGTTTTCATCCACTATCAGCACGACCTCGTCGTAAGACGAAGGCCACCGGCCGGCAATCAGGTCAAACTGCGACTCGAGCAGTTCCTTATCGTCTATGAGCTCCGTCCATATGTCGAATCCGGACGAAATCCCCATTATTGAGGACACCGGGCTGGCGGACAGCGTGTCTGTGTTGTAAAAGGTTGACATAAGATTGTCGATAACCGGGCTGGGATTGACCTTAACAATGCCGTTTGACGTATCGGAAGCGTAGATATTTAAGGTTGTACCATATTTGTACTGGATGCTGCCGATATATTCGCTCATACCGCTCTCTTCGCTCTGCACATACTCCAAAAACGCCTGAAGATTGTTGGTTTTGGTGTCTATGGAGAGCATTGTGTCGAACATATCGGCCATGTAAGAGCCGGAATAAACGGCATCGCGGTCATGCGAGATCTCGCCGTCCTGATCTTCCCGCATGGATGAGAGAATGCCGGCCATGTCCACTGTTTCAGCGGATATGGTGATGGGGTAGGCGGAAAGAGTGTCGCTCTGAATGCGGTCTATATACTTTTGAATACCGTTTGACAGCGAGAGGATAAGAGCGATGCCGATGATGCCTATACTGCCCGCGAAGGCGGTCATAAAGGTGCGTGTCTTTTTGGTCATCAGGTTATTGAGCGATAACGTCAGCGCCGTGTAAAAAGACATGGACTTCTTTTTCGCGGTTTTAGGGGCGTTTAAACCGCCGGCAACGGAAGGTTCGTTCGGCGCTTCGGAGCCGTCGAACGGATCGGTATCGCCCGTAACAAGCCCGTCGAGAAGCCGGACGATGCGGGTTGAATAGTGTTCGGCAAGCTCAGAATTGTGCGTGACCATAATAACGAGCCGATCTGCCGAGATCTCTTTGAGAATATCAAGCACCTGTGTGCTGGTTTCGGTGTCAAGTGCGCCCGTAGGTTCGTCGGCGAGCAGAATTTCAGGGTCGTTGACAAGGGCGCGCGCTATGGCAACGCGCTGCATCTGTCCTCCCGAAAGCTGATTCGGATTTTTTTTAAGCTGATCGCCCAGACCGACCCTTTCAAGAGCGGCGGCGGCTTTCCGCCTGCGCTCCGCTTTAGACACTCCGGACAGGGTCAGCGCCAGCTCGACGTTAACAAGTACCGTCTGATGGGGTATAAGATTATAGTTTTGAAATACGAAGCCCACCGAGTTGTTCCGGTAAGCATCCCAGTCGGGGTCGCGGTACCGGCTTGTGGAGACTCCGTTTACTATAAGATCGCCCTGTGTATACTGGTCAAGACCGCCGATTATGTTCAGCAGCGTGGTCTTTCCGCAGCCCGAGGGGCCCAGCACGGATACGAACTCGCTTTTTCTGAATATAAGGTCGATGCCGCGAAGAGCCCTGACCGTTCCGTTACCCACAGGGTATTCCTTGGTGATTCCTTTAAGTGTAAGCAATATAATTCAGGTTCCTTTCTTGTTATCGCGGTAAATGTTTTGCGTTGTGATTTAACCCTATCAGCCGCTGAAATTCCATCTGCGGTAATATTGAGCGCAGCGGAATGTGTTCATCAGCCGGGAAAGATCATCAGGCAGGGCCGAGGTCAGTTCCCCGTTTAGTAAATAGCGGTTTGTGGAATGGACAAGAGGAGTCTGTGCCATAACCTCGCTCGCCAGTTTCATATAAGCGTCGCCTCCCCAGCCGCATTCCGAGAAAAGCTGATTCATCAAAAAGCAGGGGCTTATTGCCGGGCCTTCGCCCACAAACTGTTTTTTGAGTACCGAGCGGGCGGCTTCGTTGGCATGAATGATGTAAGGTGTGCCGTAGTAATTGAAAAAGCCTTCTTCCTTGTCAAAATCCAGATCGAGCCCCATGGCGTTATAAACGCTGTTGCCGTAACCCATCCATGGGTTGTGATCGCCGAATACCAAAAAAACGATCGGGTCATCGCTCGAATCTATATATTCGGCGGTGGAGCACACGTTCTTCACGGTGTTTTCTATACCGCCGAAGTAGTTGTTAAGTATATTCATTTCAGCCGCGGTAAAACCTTCGCTCTCAACGTAATCTTTATCGTAATAGTTGTACTCGTCCGAATACGGGCCGTGATTTTGATAGGTTACCGAGAAGCTGAAATACGGACGGTCGGAAGAAGCGCGGTGATCTTCATAAAGACGTATTATCTCGGGGAAAAGAATGTCGTCGCCCGCGATGCCGCCGGAGAGCCCGTAGTAAAGGTCTTCGTAATAATGAAATGTGTCGAAGCCGAGATATTCGTTTACGTTGACTCTGTTATAAAACCATCCGTAGCAGGGATGGCTCCCTTCGCAGTAATAACCCTGAGCGCCGAGATATCGGACATAGGAGTTTACGTTGCTTCTGTAATCGCTGTTAATCGTGTTGCCCGTTAGGAAAGCCCATTCCGTTTCCACCGTGCCGCCCGCGAACACGTCTGTGATCAGTTCTCCCGAAACAGAGTTCTCGGCAAGCTCATGAAACGGTTCATAAATATCCTCTGTGAAACTCAGAAGGCTCTTATACTTTGAAAAGTCGTTGAACGCTTCCAGCTGAACGACTATGAAAGAAATGCGCTCTTTCTCCGGTATTGATTCGTTAATACGGCGAGCCAGTTCGTTTCGGGCCGCGGTCTCATCGTAGCCCTCGGGCGGTTTTACTTTTGCCGACTTGATGCTGTTGATAAACGGGTAGACAAAGCCGCGGGATACGTATTGCCCGGTTGCCGACCAGCGCGACACCAGTTCGTAATTCTCGGTCATATTATAAACCGAAGGATTTATATATACCGTTGAGTAAGCGAAAACACCGAGGCAGATTATTACCACAACGGATATAAGCCTGACTCTGGGGGAACCGATGCGGCTTCTGACCAGTATCGCCGCGCCGATAACCGCGAGTATGCATAAAGCGAAGGCCAGATATATCTTCCATGTAAACTGGATTTCATAGCGGCCGAGCATATTGTTGGTTTCCGAGATAAGCTTAAGGTCCGCGGCGAGAAGAGGGTCGTTTCGCATCTCAAGCTTAAAATAGTTTATAAGTGAAAAAACCATGGTTATAAGGGATGAAAACGCGAAGCTCAGCCAGACCCGGTTAAAAATGAAATACAACAGAAATACAAGAGCCGCCACGGGCAGAATATTAAGGACGGGTATGAGCGGTATCGAAAAATAAGTCATAAACATTTGCAGAAGGTATCTTGAAGCGCCGAAATACATGCTTATCAGACCGAGTCCCACGCCGAGCCCCAGAAGAGCTAAAAAGGTGTAAACGCCGAATACAAAGCGGTATACCCGGCATTTTTTCGTGTTTTCGAAAACGCGTCCGTGCCATGCGCGCAGAGTATCGGCGCCCGTGCGTATCTGCGAATAAGGTCCGTCAAGCACCAACGTCGGTTTATAGGATTTTAAAGCGCGCCGGTATAGCGCGCTGAGGTCTTCATACGGGGAATACTTCCCATCGACAAGATCGAAAGACGGGGCAATAATCACGGTGTTCAGCTGCTCGCCGAGAGGGCGCAGCACAGGCTCGGGCCATCGGCTTAACCATAGGTTTCGCTGTTCCGGGAAAAAGTTATAAACTTTCCGAAGACGCTTTTTCCAGAACCCGGCCGCTCTTCCGAGCGGGTCATTAACACCTCTGAGAAAGCGCCAGCGGCGGTCGAAATATTTCTCCTCCCGAACGAGACCGAAAATATTCAGAATTTCGATAAAAAGGCGGGCGGGGAGATATTTAATAAGAGCCGGCCGGCGTAAAAGACAATAAAAGTAAAAGCTTATATCCAGCCTCTCGGTAAAGGCGGTTCTGTCAAAGAATATAAAATTCATGAGCTACCCCTTCGGTTTGTAATCTAAAACATTATAGTACATCGCGATTTTTCAAACAATCACATTTTTGTAAACAAAGCGGTTTGCACTCTGTTATGCATGTAAATATGATCCCGATCGCCAAAGGCAACCGGGATCATTCGTCGGATTTATAAGAGCTGCTACAGCAGTTTCCAGATGAGCAGGCAAAAGCCGATAAAGGCAGCTCCCGCGGCACCGAATACCGCAACGATCAGCAGAGCGGATTTAAGCGCTGCGAAGCGGTAGGCCCTCGCCTCCTCACGGGAGAGCTTCTCGGACGGATTACACTCTTGCCCGGTTCGCGGAGCTTTGTGAGAATACCAGGGCATACCGTCTACATTCATTGGCGCGATAACGCGCCCGTCATCCTCAAAGGATGGTTTCTTCGGTTTTCTTTCTCTCATTTAAAGCACCGCTGTCACGGTCCCGGCGCAGGGCTTTCTCGGCGCGTTCCTGTTCTTCTTTGCCGTTGTAGAGGTGGCAGGCGCACCAGTGCTCGGGTTCTATCTCGCGCCACTCGGGCACAGCGCATCTGCAAATATCCATGCATCTGTCGCAGCGTGTGTGAAATTTGCAGCCCGTCGGCGGGTTTACGGGCGACGGCAGACTGCCCTGGAGCACTATCCTGTTCACCTTCGCGTCCGGGTCGGGTACGGGTATAGCCGAAAAGAGCGCGACCGTATACGGGTGCAGAGGATGCTTAAAGACGCTGTCGGTCGGCGCGTACTCGACGAGATTGCCGAGGTACATGACTCCTACGGTGTCCGATATGTGCTCGACTACGGACAGGTCGTGGGATATGAACAGATATGTGAATCCGAAGTTTTTCTGCAGCTGTTTGAGAAGGTTTATTATCTGGGCCTGAATTGATACATCAAGCGCCGATACCGGCTCGTCGCAGACAATGAATTCCGGATTGAGCGCGAGCGCGCGGGCGATGCAGATGCGCTGTCTTTGACCGCCGGAGAACTCGTGGGGATAGCGGTCCTTGTGGTACTCCTGAAGCCCGCAGGCGCGCATGACACGGGATATATAGTCGTCGAACTCCTCGGGAGGAACTATGTTGTGCTCGCGCACGGCCTCTCCGATAATCTCTCCGACGGGTATACGGGGCGACAGGCTCGAGTAGGGATCCTGAAAGATAATCTGTATTTCCGGCCGCATGAGGCGCAGTTCCTCGCGGGAGAGGGCAAATATGTCCCTGCCGCCGATTTTAACCTCGCCGGACGTCCTGTCGATCAGGCGAAGAATCGTTCTTCCTACGGTTGTTTTACCGCAGCCGGATTCTCCCACCAGTCCCATCGTCTGTCCGCGCTTGATTTTGAATGAAACACCGTCTACGGCGCGGACATGGCCTATGGTGCGCCTGAAGAAGCTGGATTTAATGGGGAACCATTTGACGAGGTTATTGACCTCGACGAGGTATTCGCTTTCCTGCTCGGGAGCAGTCTTCACATTTTCGTTCATTTCAGCTCCTCCACATTCACCGATTTCGGGTACTCAATTACAATTCCCTCGTCCTCATGTCTCCAGCAGGCGGCGTAATGCGTGTCGCTCAGCTTGATCATCGGGGGATAGACGCCCTGACATTTTTCTATGCTTTGTTCGCAGCGGTCGCGAAAATAGCAGTAATCGGGCATATTTACGGGGTTCGGAACATTTCCGGGGATGTTGTAGAGCGCCTCGACCTTTTTGCCGACTACGGGTTTGGATTCCATCAGGCCTATAGTGTACGGGTGACAGGGGCGATGGAACACCTCCTCGGTAGTACCGCGCTCTACAACGCGTCCGGCGTACATGACAACGACATAATCGGCCATGTTTGCGATTACGCCCAGGTCGTGCGTTATGAGCATTATAGAGCTGTTTATTTTCTCCTTGAGGTCTTTTAGCAGGTCGAGTATCTGTGCCTGGATCGTGACGTCCAGTGCGGTCGTCGGTTCGTCGGCTATTATGAGTTCCGGCGAACAGGCCAGAGCCATGGCTATCATAACCCTTTGCCTCATGCCGCCGGAGAGCTCATGCGGAAACATTTTATAAACGCCCTCCGCATTTGCTATGCCGACCATGCTTATCATTTCGATGGAGCGGGCCTTTGCCTGCTCCTTTGTCATGCCGGGATTGTGGAGCAATAAAACCTCGTCTATCTGATATCCGCACCGGAACACGGGGTTGAGGCTTGTCATCGGCTCCTGAAATATCATTGAAATCTTGTTGCCGCGAATCTTCATCATTTCGGTGGTAGGTGTGTTGACGATATTGTAAGCCTTTCCGCCGCCCATGTTGAAGCGTATCTCGCCGCCGACCGTCTGGCCCTGAGGCCTTTGCAGAAGCTGCATAAGCGATAGACTCATAACGCTCTTGCCGCAGCCGGATTCGCCGACTATACCGACGGTGGATCTTTTGGGCACGTTGAAGCTGACGCCGTCCACGGCGCGAACAACTCCCACATCCGTGAAAAAGTAAGAGCAGATGTTGTCAAACTCGACGACGTTCGACTCATCGCGCATTTTGGTCGTGTATATCGAAGGATCCGCCGACTTGGCCGCACGCTGCTTTTCCAGGTGCATTGTGAGCTTTCTGTTGAATTTGGTTATCCTTCTTGACTCTTTACCGGAGATATAGGACGCGCCTTTACGTTTTTTTGACATATTCCATACCTCCCTTTACTGCTTCATCTTCGGGTCATAGGCGTCACGCAGGCCGTCTCCCACGAAGTTGAAGGCGATGACCGCCAGACATATGAGAAGGCCTATGGGAATCCAGATGTATGTGTAGCGTATCATATCCTCGGAAGAACCCGTTACCGAGTTTATCATGTTGCCCCAGGTCGCCAGCGGATGCTTAACGCCCAGACCGAGGAAGGACAAAGTGGACTCCGTTATGATGACCGAGCCGAGGCCCATTGTGGCCGATACGATCAGCTGCGGCATTACGTTCGGCACAAGATGGCGGAAGATCCGCTTGTTCGCGCGCATGCCGGTGGCTTCCTCCGCGACCATGAACTCCTGCTCGCGCAAAGAAAGAATCTGGCCGCGAACGAGACGCGCAACGCCGGCCCATCCCAAAAAGCCCAGTATTGCCATCAGCCATATTAGCCTTACATAAGGCTCCAGTTTCTGAGCGTCAAACAAGGCGCCCATTATTATCAGTATCGGCAGACTGGGTATGCAGTAGAAGATATCTACAAGACGCATTATGAGCGTATCCACCCAGCCGCCGAAGAAGCCGGCCAGGCCGCCCAATATGATGCCGAGGAACATTTCGAGCAGAACGACCACAAAGCCGACCATCAGGGAGATGCGGCCTCCGTACATGGCTCTTGCGAGAATGTCCATGCCGTCGCCGTCCGTTCCCAGCCAGTGTGCTGCGGAGGGTCTGCCGAATATATCGATCAGATAGGTGGTCTGCTCGCAGATCACAACATACTGATTGGTCATACGATTTACAACGAGGGTCGCGTCGCTGTAGGTAAGGCTGCCGTTTTCATCGCGTACGTAGTTTGCTTCCTCATCCATGGTTGGCAGGCTGTAAACAAACTCGGCGGTTTGTTTTCCGCTCGCTTCCATGCCCTCGATAACGCCGCGCAGGGTATCCTTAAACTGAAGATCCAGCGTATCCTGACCGGAATAGCGGCGGATGGAGTAGGTGCTGAGCACCGCGTATTCCTTCCCCGCCGGGTCAAGGATCTCAAGATGTTCTCCGTTCTCGCGTATACTGAAGGTTTCTCCGTCATACTCGAAGCTCCCGCCGTCGTATACAGCCAGAAGAGCAGCGCTCTTTAAGCCCTCGGGTATGTTAAGTCCCGCCTCATATGGGTCGAAGACATAGGTCGAGGCGACAACGGCTGTCTGCTGACCGCCCTGGGTGTATGCCACATAGCCTCCGGACGAGGGGCGCAGCCTGTAGCTTACACCGGAAAACTCAAAACCGGTCTGCCCTGATGCCACCGTGTCGCCGAATGCCGCGTCAAAGCCGGATCCGGGATTTTGACCTATATATTCAACGCTGGCGTTTGAGCGGGTTATGTCATATTTGTTCTTGGCCGCTTCGGTGATAGTATAATTTTCGCCTTTATAAGTAAAGCTGCTGACACCGGCCGCAAGCGCATCTCTCGCGGCGGTCTGGAAAGCCCCGTCCATGGCCTCGGCACGCCAGGTAAACGTGTCTCCGAGCTTTGTATAGGTGCCTATAACCGCTTTCTCGTGATACTCGGCTATATCCAGAAGCTCGTTGGCGGAAAGCTTATAGACTCTTTCCCCGAGCTTACTCAGTGAGTATTCGCTGCCTTCAGGGTCGTAGGCAAAAAGCTCGGTCAGGCCTTCGCTTTCCATCTGACTGATATATGTGTTTATGCGGTTTAAAACGGAGTAGTGTACGTCAAGATCCTTATCGACCGTGTAAGCGACGTATTCGGTTCGCTCTGTCGCGCTGGCGTAATTGACGTTTAAAAGGTCGTACTTATAAAATATCTGTGTCTGCGAATACGGGTAGAAGATAGGACACAGAAAACAAAGGATAAACATGGCAATGAGTATGCAAAGGCCTACCATAGCCAGTCTGTTTCTGAAAAACCTTTTTGAGACAAGTCTTCCCGGGGAAAGGATCTTCACGCGCTGTGTATCATCAAGCGCGAGAACCGTATTCCCGTTTCCGTTATCTCTTTCTATCAGCGCGCTGTCGCGCTGGCGCTGTTCGCGGCGCTTGAGCGCCTCATTGAGGCTGTTTTTATCTTTTTTAATCACGTCGTATCTCCTTTCAGTGCACACGGACGCGAGGATCGACGACTGCGTATAAGATATCGGCGATCAGGTTTCCGAGCAGCGTGAGTATGGAAATGAAAGCGAGATAGAACATGGTGAAGGGTATATCTCCGTTTACCATTGACCAGTAGGAAGCAAATCCGATGCCGCGTATCGCAAAAAGCGTCTCGGTAATAAGAGCTCCCGAAAATAAGCCCGGCAGCGAGCCGCCGAGTATGGTGACCAGCGGAATGAGGGTGTTTCTGAACGCGTGATGGTTGATGACCCGCCTTTCAGACAGTCCCTTTGCCCTGGCCGTGCGTATGTAGTCGGAGTTTAAAACCTCAAGCATGTTCGTGCGCGTGTAGCGCATAAGCGAGCCAATGCCTATGATAATAAGCGTAACAATGGGGAGCACCAGGTGATGCGCGCGGTCAAGAAATTGCCCCCACTCACTGAGCAGATGATAGTTTCGTCCCTGCATGCCCGAAATGTCGAACCACCCGAGCTTGACGCCGAAAACCAGCTTTAACAGCGTAGCCGTGAAGAACGTGGGAAGCGATATTCCGACAAGGGCGATAACCGTAACCGTGTAGTCGGTAACACTGTACTGCTTTCTTGCCGCCGTGACACCTAAGGGTATTGCTATCGCTATCTGGAAGGCAAAGGCGACAAGACCCATCCAGAAGCTTACCCAAACAGTTTCCTGAAACTTCTCGACAACGGATACCGTCCAGTACCAGCTGTCGCCGAAATCTCCGGTGAGCGCTGTTTTAAGCCATGTTAAATAGCCGCCCACGAGGCCCCTGTCGAAACCGTAAGAGGCGTTTAGCTCCGCAAGCCACTGGGCTGCCGACTTGAGGCTGCCGGGTTTTGTGGCGAGTTCGCGCGCCATCACCTCGACATAGCTTGTGGGAAGCGAATACATCAGAGCGTAGACTATGAGCATTACAAAGAACAATATCAGGATGCTCAGCAGAGTACGCTTGAGCAGGAACTCACCCATATCATTACCACCACCAATAGTATTTGAGCGAACCGGTAAAATATCCGCCGCAAAGGCACGGCCTTCCTAGCTTCCTTGCGGCGGATATTTACTGCGCGTCTTTGGGCGGGGCTGCCGCCCAAAGACGCCTTTATCTGTTATTTTGCTTGGGTCAGCTGAAATCAGTCGTATACTTCGATATTCTCTATCTCGCTCATCCAGCCGTAGAAGGTGGTGATGTCGGGGGTCATGGTTTCCATGTTGATCCGCTCTGAGGAGAAGATGATGGCATTCTGGCGCTGATATGTCGGAACTTCGACGCCCCAGTCAAGTATAACCTCGAGGGCCTGCTTGTAGGTGGCTTTGCGGTAGCTCTGATCGGCGCTCTGACGGGCCGCCATAATGAGCTCGTCGAGTGTTGCATCCTGAATGCCGTAGTGGTTTGACTCGGTGCTGCCGGGCAGGCCGACTATATTGCTGCTGTAATATACCTGATACATATCAGGGTCGATTGTCGCGCCCCAGGCAGCGGCCCACATCTGGCAGTTGCCGGACTCAAGGGCTGTCCACAGGTCGGCGGAATTGGTAAGATCGTTGATCTCAAGGGTGATGCCTATGGATGCAAGCTGCTCCTTTGCCGCGGTCAGGATGCCGTAAGCCGGATGATCGCCTATGCCGTCGCCGGGGATCATGGCTTCGTAAACGAGGTCCGCGCCCGCGGGAGCGGCGGTGAATTTGCCGGATGCCTCATCGAAGGTGAAGCCGGCGGCCTTGAAGAAGCCGATGGCCGCATCAAGGGCAGCGGCGTATTTTTGTTCTTCCGTCATTGTGTCGGTGTAGATGGGGTTGCCGTCGACATCTGCGGAGTACGCTATACGATAGCCCTCATCGGCCGGACGGGGGGCAGCCCAGGAGGTGTTGGAGATGGGGTACTGAATGACGCTTGCGCGGTCGCCGTAGTAGGAGTTTATAACCGTGTCGCGATGTACCGAGAATAAAGTGGCAAAACCCTTGCGCAGGGCTTTTGAAGCATCGCTGGCAATGTCGCCGCCGACATTTACGGTGACGGCGCTGATGCCGATGTAGCCGTAGCCGAGGTTATTGACCGTGCTGGTGGAAATGATATTGCCGGTGAGCTCGCCGTTGGAATTGTAGCCCTTGATGGCTTCAACGGTGGGGGTGCTGAAGCTGGGATCGGTTACATCGAACTGGCCGGAAACTATGCCGGCAAGCTTATCGCCGTCCGCGCCTTCCTGGAAGAGGACATAGGTCGTCTTCGGTGCGCCCTTATAATAAAGCTCATTGGCCTTATATGTGATGGTGCCGTTCTGATAGCTCTGGAAAACATAGGCGCCGGCGCCCATGGGCTGGGTGGTCTTGCTGCGCACTATG
>JAAYBW010000258.1 GCA_012729975.1 Clostridiales bacterium | reverse complement strand
TTCCGTTTTGCAGCGCGCCCTATTGCATTTGTGCGCAAATTCCGCTTAAGCGGTATCAAAATCTCCCTATCAGCCTTGAGGCCGCGTAAGCGGTGCTTGTCGCAAAAAGGATATTCGCGGCCCTCCGGCATTCGCCTATCATGTGAAAGTCCTTTGAACAGCGGCTGAATTTAAGAGCCTCATCATGGTGCGGTCTCATGCCGGCCGCGTAAATCACTGTGTCGGTCTTAAAAAACACCTCGCCGTCGGGGGCATGGCATTTTACTCCTTCTTCGGTTATCTCGACCGCTTCGGTATTAAAGTGGATCCGGATATTTTTCTGCGTTATCATGTCAAAAACGGCGTTCTTATGCGTGCTGTTGCCTCCGTCGTTTATGTCTGCGAGCATCTCGACTATCTGCGCATCGATTCCGAAATCTTTAAGATAAATAGCCAGCTCCGTGCCGACGAAGCCCGCTCCGAGAATGACGACGCTTCCTTTCGCGAGCGACGGATTTTTAAATACATCAATCGCCTGATACACATTGCGCATATTTATCCCGGGAATGTTTGGAATCATCGGCTCTGAACCGACTGCCGCAATTATTACGTCGGGGCGCTCCTTCCGGGCGTATTCCGGTGTGACCTCCGTGTTCAGCCGCAGGTCAATGCCGGCTTTGGCTAAAAGTACCCGCTGCAGCAATATGTAGTCATGTAAACCCCGCTTAAACGGCACTTCGGATTCGCAAAGGATTTTTCCGCCGAGCTCGCCGCTCTTTTCACACAAAACCACGTCGTGACCGTTTTCGCTCGCGGTCAGCGCGGCCTGCATTCCGGCTATACCGCCGCCGATAACGAGTACGCGCTGTTTTTCGGGTACGGGAAGGGCTCTGTATACCTCGCGTTCGCGGCCTATTTGAGGATTAATGGCGCAGACAAGGTCGCCGCGGTTTACTCCTTCGGCAAAGCAGTTTAAGCAGCGCATACATCTGCGTATATCATCGACACAGCCCCGCCGGACTTTATTGGGAAAATCGGGGTCGCAGACAAGCTCGCGGCCCATATATATTATATCGGCCTTTCCCGAAGCGAGGATCTTTTCCATCTGATACGGGTCGCTCAGGCCTCCGACCGTGCCGATGAGCGACTTTTTCACATGCTTTTTAACCTGTGCCGCGTAATCGACGTTTACGCCGTGAGGATAAAACATGCTCACATGAGTGCGTGAGAATGTTTCGGCTCCGAATCTGTTTATCGCTCCGACCGAAACGTGGATTATATCCGCGTGCCCGTCGAGCTGCTCGGCTATACGGCAGCCTTCGTCAATGCCGTATCCGTCTTTTACGATCTCGCTGCCGCTGATGCGAATTTCGACCGGGAAATCCCGACCGCATCGCTCCTTTATTTTATCGATCGCCATGACGGCGAAGCGGCAGCGGTTTTCCGGGCTGCCTCCCCATCTGTCGGTTCTGCTGTTCATAGTCGGCGACATAAACTGCTGAAGCCCGAATCCGTGAGCGCCATGCAGGCATACCATATCAAACCCGGCTTTTTTCGCGGCAAACGCCGCGTTCCCGAACTCATCTATAATCCGGAGGATTTTCTCTTCGGGCATTGCCGCGACTTTTCCCCCGAACGGGGAAACCGCGTCGACCGGCCCCCACGCGGGCTTTCCCCCTCCCGTATACATACGGGCATGAATACCCGAAAAGCACAGCTCCAGAACGGCGGCGGCACCCTGACGTCTCACGGCACTTGCAAGACGCGCGTAATTATAATTGCTCATTCGTGTGATTTCGCGCGGGTATCTCCCTTCCCGATAATCCTCGGGGTCTACATCCACTTCTCCGTAAGTGACAGCCGCCGCGCCGCCCATAGCCTTCCTTTCAAAATACGCGACAGCCTCAAGCGAAGGCTGACCGTCGTAAATAATTTCGGCCGAGTTGACCGGTGAGGCGAACATCCGGCTGCGGAATATTACGTTTCCTATCTTAAGCGGGGATAACAGGTGCGGGAACGTCTCAAATGCGTTAACCAAGTTACATCACCCTTCTTCATGACGCGGAATACGCGCGGGGACTGTTTAGTGCACCCGGACCTTGAGGCCGTATTCCTCGAGCTGCTCTTTTAGAGACTGCATCAGTTCATCTGTCGGCGGTTCGGCAACGAAAATTTTCTCGTTTTTAAGGAGTCTGTCGTGCTTTGAAACGCCCATTTTATGATACGGCAACAGCTGGACTATATCGACTGCGTCCTTTATACCGGCTATGAACGCCGCGTATTCGTCAAAATGCGCCTTTGAGTCGTTGAACATCGGAATAACCGGAATGCGCAGCCATAAGCGCCCGCCGGAACCGGCTATTCTGCGCGCGTTCTCCAGTATAAGCTCGTTTGGAACGCCGATGACCTGCTTGTGCAGAGCGCTGTCCATACACTTTAGATCATACAGAAAGACATCCGTATACGGCAGGACCTTTTCGATGATCTCCCACGGAACAAATCCGGTCGTGTCGACGGCCGTATGTATGCCCCGCTCCTTGCAGCGCATTAAAAGCTCAAGCGTAAATTCCGGCTGGCACAGGCACTCTCCGCCCGAAATCGTCACGCCGCCGCCCGATTCCTCAAAGAACGGCTGATCGCGCAGAATGCGCCGCATCACCGCGTCCGCGGTTTGATCCTCGCCGCACATATATAGAGCATTCGCTTTGCAGGCGTCCGCGCAAGCTCCGCACTCATCGCATTTTGTCTTGTCAATGTCCGGGTAAGTTATTGTGCCGCCGGCAGGGTTTTCACGCTCGGGGCCGCGCGTTACGGCACCGTGAGGACATACGGCAAGGCATTTGCCGCAGGCGTCCGCGCCGAGGCAGCGTACCGACATCCAGTTGAGCTCCGTGGCAAACCCCTGAGATTCCGGGCTGTGGCACCACGGGCATCTGAGAGGGCAGCCCTTTAAAAACACCGTCGTGCGGATGCCGGGGCCGTCCTGTACAGAAAAGCCCTGAATATCATAGGTCTTGCCTGTCAGCTGTTTATCCATGGTTTTCTCCTTAATAATGTATCTGCAGTTCAGTATATATAAAAAAAGAGAAGATAACAAGCTAGCTGTCGGAAAAATACATAGCATATCATGCAGCAGAACGCTGGCGGTTAGGGTGAATCTGTGCTATTATCTATGTATTAGATGAAATCTTAATAAAGGGGAATAAGTATGTTTCAGTTTGCTCCCGTATCCGACCGTATACGCCGCATACGCGAAAAGAAAGACGTCTTTACCGGCGGCAAATATATGACTATAAACAGTGAACGCACAAAAATCTATACCGACTACTGCCGCGAGCATGACAACGAGTTTCCTGTCTTAAAGCGCGCGGGCGCGCTCTATGCCTGGTGCTCGACGAAAAAGGCAAATGTGTTTGACGATGATATTTTTGTAGGCACTCCCGGTCCGGACGCTCAGTCGCTAAGTCCATATGTTGAGTGGAACTGCGACTGGATACCCGGTGTTGTCGACAGCTCCGACGAAGACTTCAGGAAGGCCTTCCAGAGCACCAACTCCATCTACATGAGCGATGAGCAGCGCGATCATTTCCGCGAAGCTTACGTCTACTGGAAAGACAGGACGCTTACAAAAATGGTCGAAGGCGCGATGACGCCGGATTTCTGGGACGCTTTCGGCAACGGATGTATCCTCAACAGCGCGGCGATGGGCAGGCACAGCTCCTACTCCGTTTCCGGCATGCCGCAGGGCCACTATGTGGCAAATTTCGATAAGGTCGTTAACGTCGGCTTCGGCGCGGTGCGCAAAGAGGCGCTTGAAAAAATAGAGAAGCAGAAGGGCAAGGTTTTCGGCGACAAGGCCCGGACCCATGTCTTTTACCACGCCGTTGTCCGGGTCTGCGACGGGGCGATCCTGCTGTCGAAACGCTATGCGCAGTCCTGCCGTCAGAAAGCCGAGGCAGCAGAGGGCGGGCGCCGCGAGGAGCTGCTGCGGATGGCCGACTCGCTCGAATGGATTATGGAAAACCCTGCCCGCACATACTGGGAAGGGCTGCAGGCGATACTGCTCTACGAGATTATGCTCGCCACCGACGCTCAGCAGCACGGGCAGTCTATAGGCCGTGTGGACAAATACGTCGGGCATTTGCTCCAAAAGCAGCTGGACGAGGGCACGATTACAAGCGAGGAAGCACAGGAATACTCCGACGCCTTCATACTGCGCATATACGATAT
>JAAYBW010000257.1 GCA_012729975.1 Clostridiales bacterium | reverse complement strand
TTTAAAGAACAAAATATGAGATATCGGTATAAACGCTATTTCGGTATCGTTATTTTAAGCACTATTTCCCGCTCTGTGTCGCAGCGCTCCTCAACCGCTTTTACTCCCGAAGAACGCAAAATTCCCGTATATCGGCTGACCGTATTCAGAAAAAGCCTCACATCTTTTATAACATACCGAGCCTGCGCGCGCTGTTTTTCCTCCTTGCTTCCCGCATGTTTTTTAGGGGTCTTTTCCTCTTTTTCCGCGAGCGAAGCTATGAAACTCTCCGCGCGTGATACTGTCATCTTCTCGGAGACAATGCGCCCGAGCGCGCCCAGACGCGCCTCATCGTCACTCAGACGCAGCAGGGCGCGTGCGTGGCGCTCCGTAAGCCCGGCTTCGCGCAGAACGCGCAGCAGCTCCGGAGACAGGCGCAGAAGCCTGAGTTTGTTCGCTACAGCCGACTGTGATTTCCCGATTTTCCTGGCGGCTTCTTCCTGACTCATGCCATAGGTTTTTATAAGCAGCGCGATCCCCTCCGCCTCCTCGACAAAGTCGAGATCGCACCTTTGAAGGTTTTCCACGAGCGCCAGAACCGACGAGTCCTCACAGCCCGCGTCCAGAACGATGCAGGGCACCGATTCGAGTCCCGCAAGCTTTGCCGCGCGCAGCCTGCGCTCTCCCGCTACCAGCTCGTAGCCTGTGGAAACTCTGCGTACCGACAGCGGCTGAAGAACTCCGTAACGTGATATGCTGTCCGCCAGCTCGCCAAGAGACTCCCCGTCGAAGCGGGTTCTCGGCTGCGACGGATTCGGCAGAATCATGCCCGTAGGTATGTACAATAAACGTCTGTCTTCACGTTTGGCTCGTCCGACCGGCGGCATATCGCATTCCTCCTGATTGTAATCCGCAAACAGTATATGGGATCCGCCGTGCGAAAGCGCACGATTGACGTCGGCTGATCTTTTTATGCCGATATCCCGCAAATATGAGATATCGGCATAAAACTTAAAGCGGAAAGATATGACAGGCTTCGGAGTACGCGCGTGTGCCTCAAAATGTCCCGTGTTATTGTGCCGGTTATCAGGGGTGACGTTCGCTCCGGTTTCTCGCTATGGCGTCGCGCTCGGCGCTCAGCTCCGCTGCCAGCCGGGCGGCGCTCCATCCGATGTTATATTCGGTTAACACCGCCTTAAGACTCACATTCGCACCGCTTACCGACCGCAGGCCCGTTAAGAGCCCCGCCTGCTGCTCCGCGGACAGATTGCATAAAACCAGCATTTCGTCCGTAAACTCCTCGCCCTCAAAGGATGCCTCCGAGAGTGCCTCCGTCCGGCAAAGCGCGCCTATTGTCTGATGCTGTTCGTCCGTCTTCACGTCCCGCAGCTCAATATCCAGCTTTGAGCAAAACATGCCGATTGTTTCGGCTTTCTCCCCGCTGATATTAAAAGCAAGTAAAACAGGTCTTTTCATAATCATCCTCTTAAACCGTTATCCCCGAAAAAGGATAACGGTCAAATTTTTATCAGCCGCAGGCTTCCCGAAAAACATTATCATATCCGCGCTTTATATTCAATGCCGGTTAAACATTCATTATCGCATGTATCTTTTCTGCGCGCAGCTCTTTTTTATACACGGATATGGGGTTATTTGTCATAACAAGCGACATAGCAAGCGACATAAATATTGCTAATTTATTAACTATGTTGGAATATTGCGTTGACTTTTTTGCATTCTCAGGATATAGTTTAGACACAACCC
>JAAYBW010000036.1 GCA_012729975.1 Clostridiales bacterium | reverse complement strand
TGACGTTGATGATTCTGAGATTCCTGAAGATGACGGACAACGTGACGTTGATGGTCAGCATAAGGCCAAGCGCGACCGGATAGCAGATTTATTGATCAGGGCGGAGATAGTTGCACCATCACTTTAAATTCAAGCGAGGTAAAAATATGAAAACCATTACGCAGTATAGAGACGATGTGGCGGCGCTGATGAAAAAGTCGGCGGATATCGACATGAAAGCGGTCGCAGAAAACCGCGACCTGTCCGAAATGGAACTGGCATTGAAAAACGAAATTCTGGATGCGGTTGAGGACACCCACAAGACCATTTCCACCCTGGAACGGCAGGAGCGGATGAAGTCCCTGTTGGAAAAACCGGAAACTGCGGTCACTGTCGAAAAAACCGGGAGGAAGTTCTCCGACAACGCCCGGATTACGGGTGGAGAAAAGCAGAAATTTTCGTCTTTGGGCGAACAACTTGCCTCGGTTATGAGAGCCGGAATGCCCGGCGGCCATGCCGATCCGAGACTTTTCAACGCAACCGGCCTCAATGAAACAGTACCTTCTGACGGTGGTTTTTTGGTTCAGACCGATTTCAGCAACGACCTGCTTCAGGATGTATTCCAGACTGGAATCCTCGCCCCCCGGTGTCGGCGCTTTGAGATTTCCGGCAATGCGAACAGCATCAAAATCAACGGTGTTGATGAAACAAGCCGGGCATCAACGCGATACGGCGGAGTTCTTGGGTACTGGAAATCTGAAGCGGCACAGAAAGCGGCCTCCAAGCCTAAGTTCCGCGAAATCGAATTGTCTCTCAAGAAACTTGTCGGCCTCTGCTATGCAACCGACGAACTGCTTGCCGATGCCTCAGCGCTCGAAGCCTTTATCAGGCAGGCGTTTGTTTCTGAGTTCGGTTTCCTGCTTGACGATGCAATCGTGAACGGAACCGGCGCAGGGCAACCCCTTGGTATTCTGAATGCCGGTTGTCTGGTCTCTGTGACCAAAGAAACTGGCCAGGCAAAACAGACTATCTTAGCAGAAAACGTAATCAAAATGTATTCTCGGATGTTCCCGCAGTCTGTCGGAAATGCTGTGTGGTTCGTCAACATGAACACCCTGCCTCAGCTTTACACAATGAGCCTGGCTGTAGGTACTGGCGGCGCCCCCATCTTCATGCCCGCTGGTGGCTTGTCTCAGTCTCCGTACAATACCCTGCTTGGCCGTCCGGTTATCCCGATTGAACAGTGTCAGACCCTCGGCACACAGGGAGATATCATCTTTGCCGATATGAACGGCTATCTCTTAGCCGTAAAGGGCGGAATTGAATCAGCAATGAGCATCCATGTAAAATTTGACTACGATGAAAGCGTGTTCCGCTTCGTCATGCGTGTCGATGGACAGCCGGAACGTGCAAGCGCCCTGACTCCGTACAAGGGCAACGATACCCTTGGCCATTTTGTAGCCCTGGAAACCAGAGCCTAATTCTAACCATCAACATAAGGCCGGGGTATTTCTTGCCCCGGCACTCCATAAGGAGGAAAGCAATGATTCCCAAAAATACCAAATATGTCCCTCTCGGGGTAGATATTGATTTTAGCACGGCAGCAAGCAACCTCTCTGACAGCATAAACATGAAAAATTACCATGACGCGCTGTTCCTGATTCAGCTTGCCGACATCGGAACGGCAAGCCCGGTCTTGCTTGTGTATTCAGGCGCAGACAATGCGACCTGCACCTCCGCGCTTCCGTTTAAATACCGCTTTGGTGGTGCCGCCGCTGGTTCTGCGAACTGCGATGTTTTCGGAGATTGGACAGATTGCGCGGCAACAGGGCTTGAGCTGACTCACGGCACTTACGACAACTATCTGCTTCAGGTTTATGTTGACGGTGCGGATATGGACATTGCCAATGCTGAAGAGTGGTTGACCTTAGACTTCACTGATCCGGGCGGCGCTACAGGGCAGGCGATTGTCATTGCTGCGCTCACCCCCCGCTATTCCTCGGGGACCGAAGTAACAGCGCTGGTATAGCATAGAAAGACGATAGAGGTGAAACAATGATCATAAATATAGAGCAAATTAAGCAAATCGCCCGCGAAGTAGCCAAAGAGGAAATCGAAAAGGCTCTTGCTGAATGCGTTTCCAAGCAGGAAGCGGCTACAAAAGCGGCTGAAGTACCTCAAAAGGAGGTAAAGTAACATGAATTACAATCGATCAACGATTGACCGCATAGGCGACCTGATTAATGGTCTCCATGTCGAAACCACGGGCGGGATCTTGGTGGCCGCTAATTTTGCAGGCGCAGCCAATACCCAGACGGAACTCTTTAACATTTATGGCCGTATCGGGATCATGGAGCTGTTTATTGAACTGACTGCGGCAGCCGATGCGAATGCAACGCAGGTTCTTTTTAACTGTACTTTTACGACTCCCGTGATTGCCGTCAATGCTATGTGTGCAAAATGCGCCTCTATTGCAAATCTTGGAGCTTATGGCCGGATTGTGTACCCCGGCGGTGCGGTGGCTACTGCGGCAATTATCACTGATAGCGCAGGATTAACCGATGTGGAAATGGCCGGTAAGAAAGCCATTCTCGGAGGATGTTCGGCGGCTGGAGTCAATACGGTCGGGACTATCGGGATGCTGGCAAGCGACGCTACGCAAGCGGCAACCATTGCGGCAACGGGCCATATATTCTATGTGCCCATGTCACCTGGCGCGTATGTAACAGCAGCGCTCTAAAATGAATCACCGGGCGCGGGCGGATCCCTCTCTCCTCTCCCCCGCGCCTTTACTTCAGAGGCATTAAAATGAAGAAAATAATCCTGTCCGTCATTGCTTTCTTGACCCTCTCCCCCGCTATATGCCTTGGCGCTGCAATCACCTGCACACAAGTGCCGCTGCGGCTCGGCTCTTCGGGGGTAATTACCATCACCATGGAATGCACCGGAGGCACAGACGACACCACGATATCCCTGAGTGCGGCCAATAATGCCCTGGTTCTCGGGAAAAAGCTTATGGCTGTATCGGCATTCGTAACGGCAGGCGGGGATCAGCCGGACGCAGCAGACGTGACCGTGAATTGTCGAGGCTTGGACCTGCTTGGCGGGAAAGGTGCGAACCTGATTCCTGCGACCGACATCACAAACGAAACGCTCCCTTACAACACATTCAATGGGCTGTACCGGTTTAAAAACATCACTGGCCCCGTGACTGTTGGAATTGCGAATGAGGGAACGCCAGGGTTTGACGCAACGATTGTTCTGGAGTTCGAGTAACATGAAACGTTTTATTTTTCTTATACTT
>JAAYBW010000256.1 GCA_012729975.1 Clostridiales bacterium | reverse complement strand
TTGAAAATCCACCTTCAGCATCATCGGATATATCATAAGCCAGATCAGGATCGCCATAGGGATCGATACGTTCGCGTATTCGAAACGCCCCAGAAACGCCGGGACACCGGGCAAAAACCTTCCGATCAGGACACCCGCCGCCATGCAAAGAAGGACCCAGACCGTTAAATATTTTTCGAAGAAACCGATTCCTTGCGCTTTTTCTTTGCTCATAGAGTATTACCGCCGTTTTTCTGCATTTCGGCTTCATCCTTGTGCGTCTTGGCTGTGAAATATGTTTCAAGATTTTCGGGAAGCTGATAGGCTTCACTCACTGACTCACGTTTCCCGGTGCTATATACCTCGCGCAGGATGGCGTCTGTAATAAGTTCTTTCGGAGGGGAAGTATACTCGGCACCGTTATATACCCATATACGGCAGTCGACATCATCCCCGCAAAGGGTTCCGCAATCCTCGCAAAGCGATTCCCTGAGCTCCACAGCGATGTCATTTCCATTCACGCGGATGGTCGGTGAGCTTATAAACCGATACTCTGTCGCAAGCTCCCTCGACGCGATATTTACTTTGTTTACCTTTACTTCATATCCCGCCGCATTAAGTACCGCGACCACACCGGAAACCGCTTCATCCAGCGCCTTTTCAGTATCCCGGCACCTTCCGCAAACGGTCGTGTCCAGATATAGAAAATCGATATTGATCGGCTTTTTCGGCTGCGGCTTGCAGCAGTTATCGGAAGAACAACAGCATTTACTCATGATCGTTACACTCCTTACAGCAACCGGCGGTATCGCTGCATATGCAGTTTTCCTTAGCGGATGTTATAGCACTGAAATACCGCTTGGTTTTGTCGACGGTATCATCATCCAGCGAGTAATACGTCCATTTGCCTTCTTCCCGCGCTTTGACGATCCCGCATTCACACAGGATTTTCATGTGATGAGACAGTGTGGATTGGGACATTTCGAACTTCTCAAGAATATTGCAGGCACATAGTTCCCCGCAGGAGAGCATATCTACGATCATGGCTCTTTTGGGATCACCGAGCGCTTTAAACACTTTTGTGTTTTCCGAGCAGCTGTCCATAGCATCACCCCAAATCTAAAATCTTCGATGTGATATATTGTATGCGTCAAATCGAGAAATGTCAATGTGAAATCAACATTCCGGAAGAGGACTAAAAAACGGCATAACCGCTCTAAACGACTATGCCGAATTTATAAGAAATTATAATTAATTGTCCTTTGCGCATATTGCCGCTTCTAATAAAAGACGTGCTGTTGTCTTGCTTATGATCAGTGCAGTTCCCGTCAGCTTTTGGCGAGACTTTTCACGGCGTTTGTGCCCGCGAGGCGGCCGGATGTGAATGCCCAGCCGAGCGCGACTCCGCCGTAGCGGGCGTAGGCATCGTCGGGCGCGTAGAGCACGCCGCCGCTGTCGTTGCCGCAGGCGTATAGGCCGACCATGACATTGCCGTTTGTGTCGAGCACATTGATGTTTGTGTCAATATCGAGCGCGGCGATGGTCGAGTAGGCAAGAGCTCTGCAGCGCACGGCATAATAAGGGCCGCGAAGCGTGCAGGGGATGAGTAGAGATTTTTGCTTTCCGAAATCCTCGTCGACGCCGTTTTCGCAAAAACGGCTGTATTTGGCGATTTCGTCCGCAAGCGCGTCGGCGGGCATGCCGAGCTTTTCGGCGAGCTCCCCGGCTGTTTCGCCCTTGAAAACGAAACCCGCTTCGATCGCTTTTTCGAGAGCCTCGTACACCTCGGGGGCCGGACGGTTGCATGGGTAGCCCCCCTCAAAGCCGACGCATGCCTTCGCGTATTCGCCCTCGGCTCCGCCGATGCCCTTTTCGGCTACCTGGTCAACATAGTCGCTGCCGACGATGCCGTAGTAATACGGTCCGCATTTCCAAAACTCGAAAAGGCCGCCCTCATTATAGTGGCGTCTGCCGTCCATGCCTACCTGCATATTGAATTTGCGAGTGCCGAGTATGCCGGGCAGGTCGTTTGCCGACCATATATCGCGGTTGTGAGTGAAGGTGACGAACCGGTCGCGTTCGTATGAGGGAAAGTGGTCTATGTGTCCGTCCGGCAGGGTGAAATGTACGCAGGGCACCATGCCGATGTTGTATGTCGCAGCGCCCTGAGCGATGGCGGACGCGAGCATCTGCCCCTTGTTTTGCGCCATGCCATACAGAGGCCAGTAACCGCGCAGCGGATAATAGTCGTTGCTCAGGTGCTTTATCTCCATTTCCTTGCTGCCGCCGAAGCCCCCGCCCGCGAGGATGACCCGCTTCGCGTGAATTATGTACTCCGTGCCGTCCGCGCCGCGTGCTTTCACTCCGAGCACACGGCGCTCTTTTTTATCGTATAGCAGCTCGTAGCACTCGGTTTCGAGCATGTATTCTCCGCCGAGAGCCGTAAAGTCGCCCACAAAGCGATTAAAATATTCGCCGACGGTTACGGCTCTTTCTCCGGCGCGGAAATCGGGAGGATATTCTCTGCCGCTTTCGAGATTAAAGTCGCAAATGTATGAATACTTCACCTTCCACGGCGATGAGCTGCCGAAGCCGCTAAGAGGCGTGTGGAGCTGGAAGCCGTGCTCGAAGCTCAGCCAGTCTATGGTTTTGCCCGATTCGTCGAAAAACAGATCGAGCAGCTCTTCCTTGCACTGTCCGCGGGTGAAAAGATCGTACCAGTCGTGCTTGATGCTTTCGCGGTCGCATTCGGGATATCCGTAGTGCCTGCCGTGCTCGGGCGCGTTAACGGCGAAAGGCTCTCCGCATACGGCGGCGGTACCGCCGTATTTACCCGCGCTGTCTATAGCCAGCACGCTTAAATTTAGCTTTAACGCGCGGCAGGCCTCTATGGCGCTCATAGCCGCAGCGCATCCCGCGCCCCCCATACCGGCGATAACGATGTCGCGGCTAATATGTACGGTTTTACCGCTTTTTTCGTCGGTTTTGCAGAACGCGCGGATAGCGGACGGGTCGCTGCCGCCGGCCTCGAGCGCTTTGATTACCGCGCCGCGGGCGGCGGTTTTTATGCCGGAGCAACTGGCTGTAGCGCCGGTTATGGCATCGACGGTGAGGTTCCGGCGGGCGACTATGCGCTCGGTTATTTGCTTTGCCGCGGGGATGAATATGGGCTTGGTTTCGCGGAGTGTATCGGCGTTGTCTATTTGAACGCTTTCGATTGCCGTTTCGCTCACGGTTACACGCACGCGGATAGGCTCATAGCGATTGTAGCCTATGCCCTCGCCGGTGTATGTGCCGGGCTTCATTCGGACAGGGCCCGAGGCTGAGATCATACCGGCCTTTTCCATGGCGTCTTCCGCGGCCTGAAGAGTAGCCGTGCTTGTTACGGTCGCGCCGCTGACGGCATCAACCTGAGTGCCGCCCGCGGCAAGAATGGCTTTGGGCAGAAGCTCAAGCGCTTTCTCGCCGATTTCTGGTGTTTCCAAGGGCCCCTCGGCGCAAATGCCGAGCAGCTTGCCGTCCTCGGCGGAGATAGTCACGGTTATGTCGCCGCCGAAGCCGCGCGCTGTACCGGAAAATGTTTTACTCATACTCTTATCCTCACTGTTCATCGGTGCTGTTGAGTGGGGGGTTATTATTTACACATGCTTCCCGCATTTTGTCATACTGGACGTAGAGCTTTTGAACTTCGTTTTCAAGCGTAAAGTAATGCAGCAAGTATGGGATGAGCAATACGGCTATAGCCGCGCTGAAGATTATTGTGGTTGTTGCCGGGCTTATCATAATCATCATAACCGACATAACTTCAAGAATCGCGAAAAGTGCCGTGACGATGAGATGGATGAGGCGCTCGTGCTGAAAAAATGAAATTTGAGTCAAATGCTCCTTTATCAGCGCTTCCCAGTCACAGTTTCCCGATAAAAGCAGGGCATCGATTTTCTTTCGGTACGTTAATAAGCGCTTTTTCATAGCTTCACCACAACTCATGAGATGTTCGAAAAGAGATTCGGGAGAGCGGACATTTTCGAACCGGTTTTTAACCTTATAAAGTTTGTTGAGCTTACCGCTATTTCAGCACCTGCTTTATAACCCAGAGCTGAAGTCTTTTCGGCAAAGCATTCAAGAGCAGCAAAAGCGGATTGCGGTTGATGCCGTATGCAAATTTCGGATTATTTGCGCTGAGAATCTTTACGATTTTCCGCGCAACTTTTTCTGTCGGAACACGCCTCGCCTCCACGCCGTATACAATTCTTTTAAATCGGTTCGCGTTGCAGCAGTAGAGCTTCGTGTTCTCGCAAAACCTGTCAAGCGCGGCAGTGGACACGCCGAGCATACCGGTGTCTACCGCCCCCGCGCGAAGAACGGAAACCGAAATGCCCAGCAGCTGCAGCTCCATCCGGAGCGAATACGCGTATTTGTCCAAAGCCCCTTTCGTCACCGCATAAACCCCGGTAAAAGGCAGCGGATCAAGAGGGGCGAGCTCGCTGCTTGTGATGACAATTCTGCTGCCTTTTTTGAGCAGAGGAAGGAAGGTCTTGTTGACAAGGAACGCGCCGAATAGATTAACTTCGAATGCCCGGACAAAACATTCGGTATCGATTTCCACCAGCGAATCCAGCAGATAAATTCCCGCGAAATGAACGATGGCATAAAGCTCGTCCGTTATTCCCTTAACCTTTTCAAACGCGTCTTTCACGCTATCCGCGTCGGTTGTATCAGCCTGTAATGAAACAATGTTCTCAGACGAGCTTCCGGATATTTTATCTAAAGCTATCACGCAATAGCCCTGTGCTTTCAAAGAATCAACGGTTGCCCGGCCCATTCCGCCGCATGCGCCTGTTACCAGTATGTATTTCATAGTACCTCTTTTAAGTGTCAAATCATGATTGTGTATGCGGTTATATTGCAAACCTAGAAGGCTATTATTCTAAAAGGAAAAACAATAAGGGCGCTAGAGCTTTATTACGAATCTACAACAGTAGAAATTATGTGAGGTTATTATTCCAC
>JAAYBW010000035.1 GCA_012729975.1 Clostridiales bacterium | reverse complement strand
TTATCGCGTATGTGTAGGCTTGACGTCACTGCGCACTGAAAACTGACCTTCCTGTTTGTCAGATATCCGGGAAGCGCTCTAAACTGCCTACATATAACTGCGCCTCGCTGCCATTACGGAAGCGAGGCGTGGTTTATCTTATTTTGTTTCGCTATCATGTAGGTATTCGGTAAAAGAGTCGGCACCGATTTTTCTTCGCTTTTTAAGCATATTGCTCTATATTATGTTTCCCTCATTTTCTGAAATAAGGCCTGCTCTGAATGCTTCCATCATAATATCCCCTGTTATAATATGCTCAATGCAATTATGAACCTGCAGCTTTTTCCACCAGGCACTTCAGATTCTCGGCAGAGTAAAAGCCTCTGTCCATTACATATCTTGCTTTTTTACATGAAATA
This sequence comes from Clostridiales bacterium, assembly GCA_012729975.1. Taxonomy (GTDB): domain Bacteria; phylum Bacillota; class Clostridia; order Oscillospirales; family Oscillospiraceae; genus JAAYBW01. Next base: position 1,658 of record JAAYBW010000035.1, on the reverse strand, counting down.
ACACCTGTGTCCTCGGTCATATATCTCAGTTGTGCTTTATCCGGATTGCTTCCGGAATAAATGCGGTAATACAGCGGAAGCATGCTGTTCTGCCCATAATACATTCCTGGGTTTATCTGCGGCAGCTTCTCCTTATCCCTGTTGTATCCCCACTCGAGGTTCGGTTTATTACGTGATCCACGGTATCGGCATTCCCTCGCCCGAGCCCAAAGGACCGGCGTAATAACTGCGTACATTCGTAATTTCTGTCTTTGCGGGGTTGGTGATTGCATTTTCAAAGAACACCGTGGGCAGCGCTGTCAGCGCCTCAAGTTGGTAAGCGTATCTTCCGCTGATAAAGTAACTGACTCCGGTGACGCTTGTAAACACGAATCCGTAATCGTCATTGTAATCCAGATTTTCCGTTTCTTCGCCATCTTCTCTGACTTCCATGTGCCAGAGCATTGTGATGCTCCCGACCGTCACCAGGCCGTCCGCCCAATACGCTCCGTGCAGGCTTTGCAGCGACGCCTTGCAGTCTGACGTAAGTCCGTCGCTGTTCCCGGTGCCGATCAGCGAGCCTTCCGGCGCCGAGGGCGCCGTCAGCGTTCCATACGGCATGATCGGATTGCCGCTTTTGTCATATATATACAGCGCGATGGGGTTTTCGGCGTCGCCGGTCTCTTTGACCCTGATAAATCCGTCGCCAAGGTCATAAAAGCTGTCGTTTCCAAGCCCATAATCGAGGTTCAATTCCGGCTTAGCGCTCAACGACGCGTCAAGCAGGGCGCCTGATACAGTGCCGCTAACATAATCAAAATCAAACGTCTGCCCCCTGACCGAGTAAATTGCGTCAAACAGCCCGAACTCATCGTACAGGAACCATTTGGCGTACAGGGTTACTTCCTCGTCTTCCGCGGCCAGGTTCAGGTTATATATGTAGTCTCCCCTGCGGTAAATTGTGCCCGAGCCGTCAGCATTGGCAGTCCAGCCGGCCACTTTATAATAATAAGTAGTTTCGGTGGTTTCATCATAATAAGTATAGAATGGATCAAGATAATCGTCGCTCGGCAGCAACCCCGGTACGTCTACGCGGTATTCGAATTCGAAGGGATCCGGCTCCAGCTCCGAAAATTCTACCGGATAATTATAGTCAAAATCGACTGAATAAAGGATCGGTTCCCATATAGCATAGAGCGTCAGGTCTCCTTCCGGCATCGTTGTCCCGAGGTACGGTTCCGATGAGTAGAGTTCGGAAGACCAATCGATTAATTCGTAGCCCGTGCGCGGGGGGAGCTCCGGCGGTGTGAACGCATCGCCAGCGCGCAGCATTCGTGTATATCCGATCTGATTGAAGTCGGCCGGGTTAAAGAACTTCAGCTCGTAATACGTGTCTGCCTCATCGCCCCAGTGCGCCGTAAACACCCTGTCTCCGGTCGAACCGGACGGAATCGTTAAGCCCAGCGCCGGCACATCCTGGCCGTCCCAAGTCCAGCCGAGGAAGATGTAACCCGGCCTTGCGGGGTCAACCAGCGCGACATAGTCTGCCGCGGTATAGCTTGCGGGGTACCCGCCCTCAAAGCTGCCGCCGTCCAGAATGTAACTTATGCTGTAGACGAGCGTCCAGTTCGCCGTATATTCCCTGTCTCCGGCCGAACCTGCCGGGATTGTCACGGACA
>JAAYBW010000255.1 GCA_012729975.1 Clostridiales bacterium | reverse complement strand
TGCCATATCTGGCCCCTTTTAGTTTACCAGTGACACACGCATTCGCGTGGCGCTTTTTCTATGTCAGGAGGAGTGAAATTGGAAGTAAAAATCAATAGAGAGATTCGGAACTACACCGAGTCGATGTTCTTTGGACTGTCTATGCGACAGTTCTTTTTTTCTATCTTGGCTGTTGGAATTGCGGTAGCACTGTACTTTCTGCTAAAGCCGGCTGTCGGCATGGAAACGGTGTCCTGGATGTGCGTACTCGGTGCGGCTCCGTTTGCCGCCATGGGGTTCATCACTTACCACGGCATGACAGCCGAACAGTTCATTTGGGTATGGCTGCGTTCCGAGATGATCGAACCCAGGGAAATCAAATTTGAGCCGATCAACCTTTACTACGAAGCGCTCAAAGCCAACATCAAAAAATATGAAAGTGAGGGTGAGAAGCAGCCATGATGAAAACACTGCAAAAGGTTCTTAAGCAGGATCAGGAAAGGTACAACGTTCCACGGAATGTACACGACGTGATTCCTATCAAGCGTATTTGGAACGATGGCATTTTTCTTGTCGGCAATAAGTATGCCAAAACCTATAAATTCACAGACATCAACTACATGGTGGCCAGCCGTGAGGATAAGGAAAGCATGTTTTTGACCTATTCTGAATTACTCAACAGTCTGGATAGCGGTGCTACCACCAAGATTACGATTAACAACCACAGGATCAATAAGCGAGATTTTGAGAGTTCTATCCTGATGCCCATGCGCAGTGACGGACTCGATGAGTACAGAGATGAATACAATCAGATGCTGATTGATAAAGCGACCGGAACATGACACATGGCATTGTATTCATATGAGGAAATCGACGAACTGGGCGAGGGTCTTATCCGACAGTATCTTGGTGCTGAAGCTGATAAATTCTCCTGTGTGGATATTGAGGGCTTTGTCACCGAGTTTCTTGGATTACCGCTTTTCTATCGCACGTTCGCCGAAAAGGATTCCGACAAGATTGGGTTTATATCCGACGGCATTACACCGCTTCGGATATACAAAAATGGGACTATCATCCCGACAGTTTTTAACAAGGGGACCATCGTGATTGAAAAGTATCTGCGCCGGGAAAATGAAAGCGGCAGGCGTCGATTCACCATCAGTCATGAGAGCGCACACTTCGTGATGGATCGAACCGTGCCCCAGGCGAGTTTTCATCGCGAGTATGACAATGAACGCAGCTACACGCCGACAGACCTGAAATGCCTTTTCAGCTTCAAGGAAACGCAGATTGACAGAATGGGCGCGGCACTCCTGATGCCCCGGTTCATGGTTTTCAATGTCGCAAAGGCGTATGGTGTCCAGGATGGCCTGCCGATTTACGGCGACAGTATCCTGCGGGCGGAGGACAAACTGCTCATTGGGGATATGGCTAACGCGATGGGCGTATCATTTGCGGCGTTTCTTATCCGTCTCAGAGAGATGGGAATTCTGAGAAGACACGAACTCTCAGAGTACATCACCGGTGAAATGGGTTTGGGGAATGATGATGTTAACTGCTCCTTGACAACTGAATATGGCAAAGAAAGCGAGCCATATACATCATCTTTCAGACAGATGAAGAAATGCGAGGTATGTATATGGATAAAAAAATCGAGTATACCGGGCCTAAAACCCGTGTATATACGCTTTATCGGGTATCGACGCTTGGACAGGTCGAGAAAGACGATATCCCAATGCAAAAGCAAAGCTGCCATGAATTCGCAGAGCGCCAAGGCTGGAATATCGTCCGAGAGTTCTCCGAAAAAGGCATCTCCGGCTTCAAGGTATCCGCGAAAGACCGGGATGCCATTCAGGAAATCCAGCATGATGCCATGATGGACAAGTTTGATATTCTCCTGGTGTTTATGTTCGACAGGCTTGGTCGGCGAGACGACGAAACGCCGTTTGTGGTTGAATGGTTTGTTAAAAATGGTGTCGAGGTCTGGAGTGCTATGGAAGGCCAGCAGCGTTTTGATTCTCATGTAGATAAGCTGATGAACTACATACGCTATTGGCAGGCTTCAGGCGAAAGCCTGAAAACCTCTATCCGCACAAAGACCCGTCTGAGCCAGCTCACCGAGGAAGGCCACTACACGGGCGGCACGGTGCCTTTTGGATATCGTGCCGTGGACAAAGGGCGCATCAACAAAAGAAGCCGCACCGTCTTTGACTTGGAAGTCGATGAAGATGAGGCTGAAACTGTCCGCTTAATCTTTGATAAATACGTCAATGAAGGGCTTGGCTCTCAGCGCATTTGCCGCTACCTCCACGATCATGGTATCAAACATCGTGATGGGACGGGTTTTCCCAATACCAGCCTGAACCGCATCATCAAGAACATCGCATACACTGGGGTAATCAAAAACGGTGAGAGTCAATCCGATTACATCGATGAATTGCGGATCATCAGCGACGATGTTTATCAGCAGGCTCAGGAGATCATGCGTCAGCGTATACAGCCGCACAGTTCCGTTCCCCTCAACAGCAAGGGAAAATCGCTGCTTGTCGGAAACATTTATTGTGCTCACTGTGGGAACCGTCTGACGCTGACTACCAGTGGCAGAAACAAAAGGATGCCTGATGGAACAATACAGAAAGAAGTACGGGCACGGTATCAATGTCACTATAACGTCCGGCATCCTGGCGAGTGCGACGGTCAGTCGGGTTATTCAGTGCCGAAGTTGGACTCCATCGTTGAGTCTGTCATCAGGATGAAATTTGATGAAATCGCGGCGGCACCTGAATCTGAAATTCTGACAATTCAGCACGAAAAAGAAATCAGGCTGTCTAAGATGCAGTTTGACAAGGCAAAAGCATATTTGCAGGAAAAAGAAAAAGATCTTGAGGATTACAAAGGAGAAACCCTCAAAGTCATTCGTGGACAAAGTAAGCTGAGTATAGAGCTGCTCAATTCTCTGACCGCCGAAGCAAACGAGCAAATCCGCATCGCACGAATCGATGCGGATACAGCGGAGAAGCATTATTCAGCCCTGCTTGAATCCGCTGAAAATCTGCGGAAAGAGTATGACCGTCTTCTGACATGGGCAGATCTCTACGACAAGAGCACCTTTGAAGCAAAAAAAATGATCGCTGCCCAGTTCATCAAAGCAGTACGCGTTGGCCGGGATTATAATATTGAGATTGATTTTAATGTCTCATTTGAAGAATTTCAGAGTTTTTGTAATGCGGAATCTGCGGATGAGAATTTGACACCACTGCGTTCGCATACCGCATAAAAAAGTTCAGGAAAATCCACTTTTTATGGATTTTCCTGAACTTGGTGGAGACGAAGAGGATCGAACTCTCGACCTTACGGATGCGAACCGTACGC
>JAAYBW010000254.1 GCA_012729975.1 Clostridiales bacterium | reverse complement strand
GGTATCTGAGAATAGAATGTGAGCAAAATCAGTATCAGTATCTGAAACTCAGCGGGTTTACAGACACATATGACAATTGGGCCGCTCAGACAATTGAGGAGTTGTTCAGGTATTGTGTTGTTTCGGGCTATACGGACGGAACGTTTAAGCCTAATCAGAATATAACAAGAGCCGAAGCTATAACTATGATCAACCGCATGCTTTACAGGGGGCCGCTTACGGGTGCTGAACCCTCGTTCCCCGACAACAGCGTGGACAAATGGTGTTTTTGCGATATTGAGGAAGCTACAAGAACGCATTACTATACTCTTAACAGAGATGGTAACGAAACAATGACAAGATGTGTTGAGGAGGACCTATGGTAAATTTCCGGAATATAAATTTGGGCTAAATCACCGTCTCCGGAAAGCGCGGTTTATGACTAATGCAAACGAGCTGAGATAGTTGACAGCACTATGAATTAACTTCAGGCAATATTACAAGGGCGCGCTGCAAAACATTTACGTTTTGCAGCGCGCCCAAAGTTCGTTTGATTACGTGAGGTCCGTCAGATGCACAGTATACCCATGATCATCTTATATTTGGCTTAAAGTAAAAACAGGACCAGCAAAGAGACAATAACAATCGATTCCATAATCGAAACGATTATGAAGACCTTTTTAAGTTGTGCGTTCTTTTTATACTCATCATGAACTAAGTAAACCGTAAGCAGCGAAAAAATAATAATAATGCCATATAGCGCTCGCGTGACGCACTCCCCCCTCTGTATGGTCGAAGTTCAACCCGGGGTATTCACTATGAATACCAGGTAATAAATTAATATAAAAATACAAAGGTGTCCGTTATCTGTTGTATCTGGCCGTTTTCCATGGTAAGTGTAAGGTTTACATGCGCGGTGTAAAAGGTTTCTGCCTGCATATTACGAGCGGTAACGTGCAGCTCGGCCTTATATTCTTCAACCGGATATCCATCCTCCGGGAGATAGGCGTCTGTTGCCGGGTTCAGTTCTCCGATGCCGTCCACGGTGACTTTTCCCACTGAAATTGCTGAGATGCCGTCCGCGGTTCCACCATAATAAACCGAAACATAGCCGTCATTGTGGTTACCTGTAGATTGGCGTGCCAAAAACTCATATTCCCGATTCATATGATATGTGTCCAGCCACAGGTTTGCCTGCTGCGTCGGAATCATTCCGGGCAGCTCAAGCCGCCTGCACAGCCGGTAACAGGTTACCATTGCCTGCTCGACAGTAAACGGCTCCCGAGGAGCAAACGCACCGTTCCCAGTGCCGCGCATCACACCCTGATCGATCACAAACCCAATATAGTTTAAGGCCCGGGAAGAAATTTCATCCCGGTCAGTGATCGTTTTGTCTGCCGTATAGTCTGTCGTATCCTGCCGGAGAGAAGGGCGAATGGCAATAATCGTTTTTGCCAGTATTACGGCGGCTTGTTCTCGTGTCAACGTGCCGAAAGGGTCAAATGTTTCCTCGCTTACCCCTTCAATGATACCGAGGGAGTTCGCTAAGAATGCGTCATAATTCCAAATTACTCGCGTCATATCGGAAAAAGGCGAACGGTATCCGGCGTTTACCGCTTCCGAATATAGTCTTGATGAGGAAAGATTTTTATCTTTTGCAAGGATTCTGCCGATCAAGTGGCAAAAGTCCACTCTGGAAATGGGTTCAGGATATTCATTTTTATACGCAGCGCTTGTCCAACTTGTCGCCCAGCTAAGGTTTTCCGTCTCCCAATCCGGAAGCCCGGAATCGATAGCGGCACGGACCTCCCCGCGGGCCCAGTCGCTCGGCCCGTCACTGTAGAACGCCAAAGCAGGAGCAACTAACGCGGAAACACATAACAGGGCACCCAATATTGTTGCCCATAATACTCTGTGTATCTTCTTCATGGCAGCACACTCCCTATATAAGATTATATCTCAAGACTATTTGGTCGGAGATATTGAGATGGTTTAGAGATTAGGTGAAGTATGTTTTGGATGCACTTAGGCGGGTGATAGTTGTTATAACGACTTAGCTTTACATGATTACGCTATTGTAAACCACGGGAGCATAACACATAAGTAGAACTCAATATAGCACTATACCTAATTGTAGCACTAGATTATACCAATTTCTACACGCTTTACGAGCAAATCTCAAATTCCTTAAGAACTACTCATATTATGCCCGGTACCGCGCCTACACTTTCCATTAGACCAACGCCTTTCGTCAATAAAATACCGCTCGGAGGCGGCCGGTTGTGTTTACTTTCCTGATTTTACGCGGATGCAAAGAATACATCGAGCCTGCACAGCGTCGTATATGTCGCCGTAGGTATAAAGTATATTTTCGCCCTGCCAGGGGTCATTGATTAGTAAATACAACTGCTCGTCCAGAACTTCGTAAGCCTTGACTATGATAAAATGACCGGTGCCGGATGCTTGTTTATATACAAGCTGACCGGTGTCGACAAGTAAAATCAGAATAGCCTTGTCAAGCATATCCGCTATTGCGTCTTCACCGGGAAAACGTTTTAAACAGCCCCGCGCATCGTTTCCGGTCAAGTAGCATATTATCTCGTTAACAGACCAACCGCCGCCGTTCGGCTTATAAGTCTTTCTGGCGTCTTCGACAGAACCATCAAACTCAGGATCCTGCCACTTGACCGCCATTACCGCGCAAGCAGGGCCGCAGTTTTCATATGCGAATGTGCCGGTTCCGATTTGAGTGAAGTACCAAGCATTATCAGCATATGCCGTTGTATTAAGCAGTAGGATTATGAGTAATAAAGCCGCTGCAAATTTCAATCCGGCCTTCACGCAACCACCTTCTATCGGTTATAAAAATACCGCATAACGGTGGTCGAAACAGCACGGAGCCCGCCGATCGGCGAGCTCCGTTACTGCATTTAAGGTTTAATCAGTTCCGTACGTCGCTACCCGCAGGGGAGCGTGGATTGAAATAGAAAGACTGCACAGAACAGCGGGCCGATATAAATAGGCCAAACAGGACGGGGGAGACGGCGGGAAAACACAGTTTTCCCTACGGACGAGGATGGTGGAAGGTTTTCAAAAGGAGCTTTTTTATTTTTTAACCCAGCCATGTTCGATCCAATGCTGTTTCTCTATCGGAGAAATGTCCCAGCCTGAGGAGTGCATGGCGGAAAACATACGAAAGAGAAACCAGGATCTCAGTCCGGCTTTCGGCGTGCCTGCTTTGGAAATACGAGCGGCGAGCCTTTTCATGTCCGTTTCGATTTTTCCTTTTTCTTAGGTTTGACCATATCCCAGTGCATCGCCTGGACCGCGATCGAATAGCGTTTTATATACGGAACACCCATGTATTGAAGCGTGTTCCGCACCTGCTTTACCGCGCCTTTGGCACCACCCTCGGCGCAGGTCGAAATTACTGCGGCTTTCTTTTGAAACATCCACGGCAGCGGTCTGTGAGACATCCGGAAATCAAATAAAAGGTCTATGAAAGCCTTCATCTGCGCGGAAGGTCCAAAGCAGTAGGTGGGCGTGGTGAAAATGAGCAGCTCCGCTTGCTTCATAGCGTCGAGAATCTTTTTCTTGTCAGAATAAAAAGGGCATTTTTCAGTATTCTCTATGCACTGGTAGCATCCGAGGCAAAAGTGACTCAAATCACGCGGCAAAAAGAATTCGGAGATGATATCACCGTCCGCAATGCTTTC
>JAAYBW010000253.1 GCA_012729975.1 Clostridiales bacterium | reverse complement strand
GGCCGGGAAAGAACCGGTACTATAAGAGCCGAGAATGGCATAATACGCAATAAGATTGGTGAGATAAATGGACTCCTGGAACCCGTGGCACGGCTGCAAAAAATATTCCGAGGGCTGTCTAAACTGCTACGTATTCAGGCGCGATGAGTCCGTCGGTCGTGACGCGTCAAACGTTTACAGGACCTCTTCCTTTGATCTTCCGCTGCGTCGGAGCAGAAACGGCGAATATAAGATAGCTCCGAACAGTGAGATTTTCAGCTGCATGACCTCTGACTTCTTTCTTGAGGATGCAGACTGCTGGCGCGGGGAAGCCTGGGACATAATACGCGGGCGGCCCGACGTTACCTTTTCTATTATAACAAAGCGCATCGTAAGGTTTAAAGACTGTCTGCCTGCGGATTGGGGCGATGGATACGACAACGTAAGAATAGGCTGCACCGTTGAAAACCAGAAGCAGGCCGACATACGCCTTCCCGTTTTCATGAGCCTTCCTATTAAAAGAAAGTTCGTGTGCTGTGAGCCGCTTCTCGGAAAGATAAATCTCGAAAAGCACATAGATCCAAGCATCGAGCTGCTCGCGGCCGGCGGTGAAAGCGGACCGGGAGCGCGCGTATGCAGCTATTCGTGGGTGCTCGATCTGAGGGAGCAGTGTATAAGGCGCGGCGTGCGCTTTTGGTTTAAGCAAACCGGCGCTAATTTCGAGAAAAACGGACTGCTGTATAAAATACCCCGCCGCCTGCAGTCCGCGCAGGCACGGCGCGCGGGTATAGATATCTGACAGTCACGGCTTTACACGGATTTAACGATAAATCTCTTTTTCATTACTTAATAAACAAAAGCCGGAAGCGCTATGCGCGGCGATCTCGCGCGTACCGGTTCGTCGTCTTTCTATGGATATGCGTCAGTTAACAGGGTAATCCTTTATGAGCTTAAAATGATTTCTGTCAAAATCCAGCACTCCCTCATCGCGCAGCCTTCCGAGCTCGCTGGACATAGCGCTTCTGTCAACGCTCAGGTAATCGGCAAGCTGCTGGCGGTTGAAAGGAATATCGAACACGGAGCTGCCGTGCTCGAGCGATTGATCCGAGAGGTATGACAAGAGCTTGTCGCGGGTGCTGCGCTTTGACATGTGCGAGAGCTTACGCGTTAAAAGCAGGTTCTTCTGAGCGTATTCGAAGAGCAGATTTCGTATCAGCTGCGCGTGAAACCGACAGGCCGAGGAGCAGGTCGAGAATACGCGCGCGACATCAAGAAACATTACCGTGCTCTGCTCCATGGCATAAACACTCACGCGCAGTATTTCACCCTGTACGCAGGCGTAGGTTTCGCCGAAAACCTGACCCTCGCCGATATCCGATAATATGCTTCTGTTTCCCCAGAAGTCCTCCTCGACTATATGAACGCGTCCGGACAGAACCATTCCTATGCCCGATATACTCTCGCCCTGTCTGAATATCGATTCGTTTTTCGCGTATTCCCTGTATACGGGGTTCAGGCATCCGAGTATAGCCTCCATCTCGTTTTCCTCGAGCCCGCGAAACAGCTGTGTATTTTTAAGAAGTCCCGTGTTTTTTTTCATAATAATCGCTTTCTGTTGTAATTACAACCGCATCGTTTGATTTATTGTAGTACCATCCAATCATAAAGTCAAGTAATCAAGGAGGTAACCGATATGATAAGAAGAATTATTCAGATCGACGAAAATAAATGCAACGGCTGCGGAGCCTGCGCGGCAGCCTGCCACGAAGGCGCCATAGGCATGGTAAACGGAAAAGCCCGCCTGCTGCGCGACGATTACTGCGACGGACTGGGAGATTGTCTGCCCGCATGCCCGACCGGCGCTATCACCTTTGTCGAGCGCGAAGCCGAGGCATACGATCAGGCGGCGGTTGAAGCGAAAAAGGCAGCGGAAACAAAGCTCCCCTGCGGCTGCCCCGGAACACATTCAAAATCGATAAGACACGACGAGGAACCCGCCCGCTCATGCCAATCCGAAGCGCCGCGCCCCTCAAGCCGTCTGTCGCAGTGGCCTGTACAAATAAAGCTGATTCCCGTGAACGCTCCGTATTTTGAAAACGCCGACCTGCTCATAGCGGCCGACTGCACGGCCTATGCCTACGGTGATTTCCATAACCGGTTCATAAAAAACAGAATAACACTTGTCGGCTGTCCCAAGTTAGACGAAGGGGATTACACAGAGAAGTTGACGGCTATCATTAAAAATAATAATATAAGAAGCGTAACCGTGGTTCGCATGGAGGTTCCCTGCTGCGGCGGACTTGAACGCGCAGCGGTTACGGCTCTTAAAAACAGCGGAAAATTCCTCCCCTGGCAGGTAGTTACCATATCCACCGACGGGAAAATACTCGAATAATTAGAAGGAGGAAAAAGATATGCAAAAAGAAATGTTCTGCTACCAGTGTGAGCAAACAGCGGGCTGCAGCGCCTGCACCGGTAAAGCCGGAGTTTGCGGGAAGAAGTCCTCGACCGCCAAACTGCAGGATAAGCTGACCGGGGCCTTAATAGCCCTTGCCCGCGCCGCCCAAGGCACCGTTCCTACGGAAAGCACACACCGCGTTATGCTTGAGGGGCTCTTCACAACCGTTACAAACGTTAACTTTAACGAGGAGACGATCCTGAAGCTTATCGAAAAAGTTAATAAGGAAAAAGATGCTCTCGTGCCGCAGTGCGACAGCTGCAAAAAGCAGTGCGGCAGGAACGACGAATACGACATGGAGCTTCTGTGGAATGCCGATGAGGACATACGCTCCCTTAAATCGCTCATTTTGTTCGGCTTGCGCGGTATGGCCGCTTACGCTTATCATGCGCTTATGCTGGGCTATACCGACGCGGACGTCAACGCGTTTTT
>JAAYBW010000252.1 GCA_012729975.1 Clostridiales bacterium | reverse complement strand
CCATTGGCGTGGTTTTTTAACAGGCTGACAAATTCCGGTTTAGATGGAATGGGTATTAATCTGTAACGGCGAAAAAGACCGATCTTAGAGTTTTCCGTGCTCGGCGTTCCAGCGGTCGATTTCATCGTCTATAAAAGCGTCGCACTGAGGGTAGATGCTGCCGGGTCCGCCGTATGTTATACACGGTATAAAATGCCCTCCCGGAGCGTAAGCGTCACACGCGCGCCGTGTTTCGCGGCGGATCTCTTCCTCTGTCGAGTCAGCGCGGTCAACGATCGCGGCGTCGATCCCGCCCATGAGGGTCATTCGGCCGGCTATCTGCTTTTGAAGCTTGGGAATGTCGTTTTGCGGTAAAACGCCCTGCCATATGTCTATATGCAGATCTATCATGTCCTCAACGATAGGCTCGCAGAAGCTGTCGCAGTGATGCATGATGATTACGCCGTTATCATGCAGATAGTCATAGGATTTCTGATAGTTCTTCTTAATGAAGGTGCGCCAGATGTCCGGATGCATAAACAGATTGGTCTTGCTTCCCCAGTCGTCGTGCGAGAGTATCATGTCAGGGTGTACATGCTCGACCATCAGACGAAAGCCGTTGTAACGATATTCGCCGATAGCCGCGCAAAGATCCTCCATCGCTTCCGGTTCGGTCATGAAATTAACAAGAGTGTCTTCAAAGCCCATGAGAAAATGCAGGCGCTCGAACAGTCCCGTCGGCGCGAACATCATAAGAAGGTCTTCGGAGCGGTCTATAGCCGCGGCGCGCTCCAAAAACGGCTCCCACAGCGCGTTATCGGAGCAGTTCGCAATCAGATCCGGCACTTTTGTAAATGAGCGCCAGTCTGTAACATCGCGTATTGTTTTGTTTGCCTCTGTAACAAAGGGCATGGCTCCCGGTTCCCCGAGCTCCCAGACTATCGTTGTTCCCCAGCGATCTTTTTTCGGCTCCATTCCCGGGAAGCGATCGCCTCGCACATAGTAATTGACAGGATCGCCCGTCAAAAATACCGTTCCTTCAAATTGCTTTATAAGCCTGTCCGGCTTTCCGTTCGGGAGAAGCGTTTGAAGAAAATTCTCTTTTTTACTAAGCATAATGCTCCTCAGCTTCCTTTCGAAATAATGACTATAGACAATATATCACGTCGGAACCGCTCAGTCATCATTAAGATTTGACAAAAAGGACTACCGATTTTGTCTCAGTTTAACAATGACAGTGATAAAAACAAGTGCTAGTATAAGCATATATTACAAAACGAAGCCGGATAAAAGGCTCATTTTGCACATTGTATTCAAATGCCCCGGAGGATGTTGGGATGAATCGAAGAGAAAACATGCTTTCCATACTCAATCACAAGACTCATGATCATGTCGGAAACTATAAAAGCGATATGTGTCAGGTGGGCGGCAGACTTGAAATATTTGAAAACGGCCCGATCGGAGGCGGGACGGACGGGTTCGGGTGCAGATGGCTCGCGTCCGACTCCGCTCTGGGACAAGGCGTTCCGGCAAGCGCGAAACCCGTTCTTGAGGATGTTTGCGACTGGGAAGATATCGTCAAATTTCCCGATCTTGACCAGTTCGACTGGGAGGAGCAATCGAAGGCGCAGCTGGCGGGATTTGACCCCGATAATCAGATCATAGAATACGGAATGTGGAACGGTCCCTTTTTGCGGCTGACTCACCTGATGGGCTTTGAAAACGCGCTTTGCGCAATGCATGAAGAGCCGGAAGCCTGTTTCGCTCTGCTAAACGCCATTGTCGACTATAAGATTCGTGTTGCGGAAAGAGCGGTGCGCTATTTTAGGCCCGACGCGATATGCACCTTCGACGATGTCGCCACGGAAAGGGCAACGTTCATGTCCCCCGAGAAGTACAGGGAGCTTATAAAGCCGGTTCACACGAGATTCAATTCGGCGGTGCGTGAAATGGGGGTAATTCCAAACACACATGTTTGCGGCAAATGCGAAGCGATAGTGCCCGATCTTGTGGATGAGGGCTCCGCTGCCTGGGAGATCTGTCAGCCGGAAAACGACTTGCTCGCGCTGCAGGCAGCAGTCGGCGATAAGCTGGCGTTTATAGGCGGATATGATATGAAAGGCACATTCGCATTTAAGGATAAATCAGAGGAAGAATTAAGGGCCAGTGTTCGTGAAACGATAGACAGGTATGCCCCCGGCGGAAATTACGCCATAATGGGGATGATACTCTACAGCAGCCTTGACAAATTCGTGCGGACAATGGCGATTATGACCGACGAAGCTTTAAAATACGGGAATAATTACTATAATCGCTGAATTACTTTGTCGAATCCGCAGTGAGAATGCGCAATAATAGCGCAAATTATTAATAATAGTGAAATAAGAGCCAAACGATATAGACATATAATGAATAAAATATTATAATAGTCAACACGAAAGTTTTTCCGGCAGCAGCCATTTATGTACAGAGCAATCTTGGCTGTCTGCGTCGCCGGCAGGGCGGGCACAGCAAATAAGCTTAAATTCTCGGTATGCGGATTCGGTTTACATGGGAAGGAGGCTTGTCCGTTTGCCGGTAATCGCTTAATCAGGGCATGTTCCCGCACAGGGAAATCTACAAGTAACCGGTTACGACCATACGAGCTAATCTGTTAACAGCTGATCAAAGAGTATTTATGAGAAGGGAAGATTATCATGAAAAGGTACATAGCGTTATTTATGGCAGTTCTGATGGCTCTGGCACTTTTCGCGTGCACGAAAAAAACGGAACCTACCCCTTCGGCAACCGCAACCCCCGAGCCCAGCGCGGCAGTTACCGCTCTGCTGGAAGACATAACCACAAAAGAAAACGGAATCGGATATTTCAGTACCGGTACAGATCCGTTCTCACGGGAAAAGTACACGATCGTCTGGCTGTATCCGAGAAGAATGGCGCTGATGCAGAGCATAGCCGATATACTCACCGAGTGGGGCGAAAAGCTCAATTATGAGCTTATAGCTTCAACCGGCGACGGCGACATCGACTTGTATATTCAGCAGATGGAGCTGTACGCCAATCAGGGCGTAGACGGCTTCCTGCTCAACTTTGACGTCAACTCAAGATTCCGTATAAAAGAAGTTGCCGATGAGCTTGGAATACCCTATGTGTCGGTTCTCAACTCCGTCAGAAGCGAGGAAGGCAGCTGCATCGTTCCCTGCGTTACGCTGGACGGCTATCAGCTGGGTCTTGATATGATGGATTGGCTGTATGAAAATCAGGAAACCTACTGGGGTAAAAAACCGGACGCGGCTGAAGTCGGATATATCGGCGTGACCTGGTCTCAGAACCTGGACCTGCATTATCGTTACACCGCCTCCGAGAAGAAGTTCCTGGAATATTATCCCGGCAACGACGCTAACGTATTCTCCGCCGACGGCGTTGTCGGAAAGATGGACGCACAGACAGGCTACGATTTGACTGCTCCTATAATATCGGGACATCCCGAAATCAAGTACTGGTTCATAGTCGGCGTGCTTGAGCAGTATGCTCAGGGTGCCGCCAATGCGGCCGAGGATCTCGGCGTGGGTGCGAACACAATGGCTACAACCGTAAACAGCGACGTTCTTTGCGGTATGTGGGATACGGGATATGACGGGCCCTTTGTTTCCTGCGTAGCGGTTTCGCCCGCCATGTATTCGGCCCCCTCAATATCCGCGCTTCTTGCTATCATAGAAGGCAAAGCGACTTTCGATACCCTGTGGACCTCACGCAGGGCTCCCGGCGATCAATACACCGTCTATAACATGAATACGGAGATAGTTACAAAGGAGACATATAAGAATTACTTCGCGGGTATAGAGGAGACTATTAAAAACACCCAGTGGTAATGTCGGCAAACAGGATATAGTTGTTGTGATGTATGTAGTCACGTCAGATGCTTAGCGGATTGCGTAGTGATGCATGTTTTTGCATGTGTCACTACGCAAAATCAAATATGCAAAATATAGGGATTGAAGCAGGAGTTGATTTGGTGGAGCAGTCACTTGAATTTTGCAATATTGTCAAGTCGTTTCCGGGCGTTAAAGCGCTCAAGGGCATAAGCTTTCGCGCCGAAGGGGGCCGGATTTGCGCCCTGATGGGGGAAAACGGCGCGGGGAAAAGCACGCTGCTTAAAATACTCAGCGGTGATATTCAGCCGGATGAAGGTTGTTTAAAGATAAACGGCGAGGAGCATCACTTCCTGTCGCCGCATCAATCGATAAAAAGCAGCGTCAGCGTGATTTATCAGGAGCGTCAGCTCGTGCCCTCGCTGAGTGTAATGGAAAACATTTTCCTCGAAGACATGCCCGTGGGCAAATTGGGCTTTATAAACATGACAGAACTGCGCAGTAAAACGCAGGAAATACTCGACACTTTCGGGCTGCCGATAGCGCCGACGGACACCGTGGGATGGTTGTCGGTAGCATATCAGCAGATGGTCGAGATAATGAAGGCGTACAGGAGAGACTCAAATATCATCGCGTTTGACGAGCCGACGGCACCGCTTACCGATAAAGAGATAACCATCCTGTTTAGTCTTATTAAAAAGCTTAAAGAAAAAGGGAAGGTAATTCTTTACGTATCACACCGTATGGCCGAAATATTCCAGATATCCGATGATATTGTGGTTTTAAAAGACGGCAGCCTTGTCAAAACACTTCTTACCTCACAAACGAATGAGGGAGAGCTCGTCAAGGCTATGGTCGGGCGGGATATCGGCGATACATATGCAAACCTTAAGAGAAATGACAAGATAGGAGATGTTCTTCTAGAGGTCAATAATCTCGTAACGGATTACGTCGACAATGTCAGCTTTAAGCTGCACAAGGGAGAGGTGCTGGGTTTCGCGGGCTTAATCGGCGCCGGACGGACAGAGGTAATGCGTGCGATTTTCGGCGCTGATCCGATACGTTCCGGAGAGATCAGGCTCGAAGGCAAGCCGGTTCGCTTTAAGTCGCCGAGCGAGGCAGTGGCGAGCGGTATTGCCCTGTGTCCCGAGGACCGGAAAGAACAGGGGTTGGTTCTCAAACGGTCGATTACCGATAATGTCAGCATTCCGGTGCTCAGTAAGGTCAAAAAAGGTCTGTTTCTGAGTAGAAAGACGGAAAATGACATGGCGATGAACGCTGTAAGAAAATATTCTATCAAGACGCCGTCGGCGGATAAACAAGTTATGCAGCTTTCTGGCGGAAATCAGCAGAAGGTTATTCTCGGCCGCTGGACGTCGGAGAAAATGGCGACAAAGATCCTCATCCTGGATGAACCGACCAAGGGCATCGACGTCGGGACAAAAGCGGAAGTGTATCAGATGGTCTGTGATTTCGCTAAACAGGGTATTGGCGTCATCTTTATTTCGTCTGAGCTGACGGAAGTGCTCAACGTCTGTGACAACATTATTGTCATGCATAACAGACATATTACCGGAATGCTTACGCGCGAAGAGGCGACTGAAGAGCTCGTCCTTCAGCTTGCAATGAAGGATTAGGGAGAGAAAGCCATGGAGAAAAGCAACAGGCTTAAGAAGATATTAGCTTCAAAAGAATTTTCCTTATTTATACTGCTCGTTATTGTCGTTGCGTTTTATGGGGTGGCATCACCGAACGGTTCGTTTTTAAAAACCAGAAATATACGAAGTATCCTTGACTCAATGACAATATATACGCTTTTTGCGGTCGGCGGGGGTCTGGTAATAATAAGCGGCAAGATAGACCTGTCGCCGAGCTATGTCGGGGCGGTGTGCGGAGTTTTGCTTGCAAAGCTGCTCGATCAAGGTTTGCCGTGGTACCTTGTCGTTCCCATATGTCTGGCTGTTGGAGCGGCGTTTGGCCTCTTAAACGCGGTGCTCATCAACGAATTTAATATACAAAGCTTCATTGCCACACTTACGACCGGCACATTTATCGCTCAGGGGCTTGTATATCTGATTCCGGCGGGGGTAACGTATCAAATCAAAGACCCGGTCGTAATCTGGTACAGCACGGGCAAGATTTTCGGCTTTATACCGATCACAATGGTTATCTCGATATTGATCATTGTGATTTTCGGAATTGTTCTGGCGAAAACGAAGTTCGGCAGAAGCGTGTATCTCATCGGCGGCAACGCTAATGCCGCCCGGCTTGCCGGGTTAAAGCCGAAGAAACTTTCATATATCATATTCGCTTACAGCGGTGCCCTGGGAGCGCTGGCCGGCATGCTTTACGCCGGGCGGCTCAAATCGGGGAGTCTTGTCGGCACCGTCAGCTACGGCTTTCCGGCTGTAACGGCGGCAATTCTCGGCGGTATCTCTCTCGGCGGCGGTACAGGCAACATGCTGGGGTGCTTTTTGGGGCTTTTAATAATTAACAGCTTCAACAACGGGCTGATGTTAATGGGACTCAAGCCTTATTGGCAAACCGTGGCGTCCGGCGTTCTCCTCCTTATCGCGCTGACGATTGACTATTTCTCGACACGAGAGCGCAAGATCAAGTTGACGGGCAGTATTTAAGGAGGAATAGAAAATGATACGTAATTTTCTTGTGAAAAAAGTTGTCAGAAACAACAACTTTACATTAGTCCTCACGCTGTTCGTTGTCCTGTTCGTGTTCCAAATGATTAATAAGAACTATCTGTCGCTGGGCAATATAAGGAACATCTTAAATCAGGCGTTTGTTATGGGAACGCTTTCGGTAGGAATCGGCTGCCTTTTAATATGCGGAAAAGCGGACCTGTCCTCAGGTGCTATCGGTATGATGGGCGGCCTTATTGTAACATTCCTTTTAAACTGGGGCGTTCCCTGGCCGCTTGCCGTACTTATAACGCTGTGTGCCGGTGCTGTAATGGGATCTCTGAACGCGTTTTTTACGAATGTGCTGAATATAATGCCCTTTATAGCCACACTGGGTGTGAGCTCGGTAATTGCCGGGTTAGGGCAGGTCTTTACAAACTTGCAGGACATTCCGATTTATAATAAATCGTTCTGGGTCCTCGGGTCGAAAAACTTTTTCTCAACTCTTCCTCTGCCTTTTCTTATAACAATGGTACTTCTTCTGGCATACGGCATTATCCTGAAAAGGACGCGGTTCGGGCGGCAGATATATATGACGGGCGGAAATGCAAGCGCTGCCCGGCTCGCGGGTATAAATCCGAAAAAAATATCCACGATCTTATACATAAATTCCGGTGCGATAGCAACTATCGCGGGCATCCTTACGGCATCGCGTATGCAAACGGGGTCTCCGACAGCAGTGTTGTCTTATAACCTCGACGCTATTACCGTGGGCGTTCTCGGCGGCATATCGTTTACAGGCGGCACCGGCAGCATGTCGGGAGTATTTATCGGTATCCTGCTTTTTAACAGCTTTAAAAACGGTCTTGTCATAGCCGGGCTTGACTCATATTATCAGCCCGTAGCCAGCGGAATTCTGTTGATAGCCGCATTGATACTCGACTTCTACCGGGAGAGGTCCAGGCTTAAAGCGCTCAGGGCTCACGAAAAACTGGGATGACTGTTTGACGGGTAAAAGCGGTTTTTTCCCTATCGAAACCTCTCCGGCTTCACAAGCGATAACCATAGCTCCGGGGCTGCGGCATGCCGCAGCCCCGGAGCTATGGTTATCTGTCACATATAAAAATGAGCTAAGCGCCCGGGGAAAGAGTAAAGCGGCATCGCGGCACTAATCGCACTCCGGCTCATTCTGCCAGTGGTCAAACATTAAAAATGATAATAATACATTGACGCGCGTCTTCGGATCGTCGAAACTCAGATTGTTCATTTCCTCTATGCGTTTTATGCGATAAACGACATTATTGCGATGCATATGCATTTCATCGGCCGTCTCCTTGGCGCGGCGCTCGTTAAGCATATATGAGCGGAGGAGTTTGATGTT
The DNA here is from genome assembly GCA_012729975.1 of Clostridiales bacterium. Classification (GTDB taxonomy): domain Bacteria; phylum Bacillota; class Clostridia; order Oscillospirales; family Oscillospiraceae; genus JAAYBW01. Next base: position 1,127 of record JAAYBW010000252.1, on the reverse strand, counting down.
GTTCTGGTTTTTTTCCAGATCGGAGCGCCGCAGCTCGAGCAGCAGCTTCCCATAGCGGCTTTTAGACCACAAAAGCATTGTGTTTTGCGAGAAATCGAGAAGACTTTTCGCGAATATATCTTCATAATGCGTTACCGATTTATCCGTCAGGCCGTGAAAAAGCGCAAGCTTCGCCTGTAAATATGCGTCAGGCAGATCCGTCAGATCTGCGAACACATCGCTCACGCCCCCCCGAAGATTATTCTCGGCGAGGTATTCATTGAGCTTGTTCGGCAAATCCACCGATTCCGCATATTGCGCGATACTGCGGCTGTGAAGGAGCAGTAAAAGGCGCGAATCATAATGAACCGCGCGGATGCGTGCGAATAAGGAAAAGATATCCTGAGCGATACGCCCCGGAAAAGCCTTACCCTCACCGCTGCCGATCTCCAGCAGAATTATAATATACTCCTGATCGGGATCGATACCGATGATTCGCGCTCGTGATTCCACCGCCGTGCGGTTAGCTTTTCCGCCGCCGTTGATGAGGTCTATGATAAGCGATTGATAGCTGTGGCTGAAAAACCTGTCGTTATCCCAGTTGCGGCGGATTAGATGCTCCAGGACCTCGCACATGATTTTAAACAGTTCCTCGAGTCCGGGTGTTAACGGACGATTGTTGCAGCTCATGACCACATGCATAAAGTATGTTTTATCAAACTTGAAAATCTTGCTGACAACGGAGTAGCGGGCTATAGCCCGATCGGTATTCACGACCAATCCGTCCGTTCTCATCCAGATGTCATAACGATTGGCCTGTAAAAACATCTTATAAGAGTCTTCCGAATGATGTCCGTACTCAATAAGGTAGTTTGATACGGGATCGTCAATATCAATGCCCTTTGTATACGCGATGAGCGCCAGAGCCGAATCCGAAGCCGAAATAAAATTGCCGATTATGCTTTCGCTTAAAGTAAGGATGTCTTGAACGCTGCCTTGACTTGCAGCGGTAAGCAGCATGTTTTCATACCATTCGCTGATGAGTATATAAAGATCTCGAAGTGTGTCGATCAGCTCGGGAATACTTGCGTCGCGGCTGACAACGATATCGCTGCCGGCTTCTATTTCGTTATCGCTGACGTCGCAGT
>JAAYBW010000251.1 GCA_012729975.1 Clostridiales bacterium | reverse complement strand
CGCCCGGGCTTTCGGCAGGGGGCTGAGTGCCGCTTGGCTGAGAGGTTTGCGCGGGAGAGGGCGGCGTTCCTTCCGCATTTGTGCAGCCTGCCGGGAGAAATACGAGAAGTATTAACATACAGAATATACATAAAAATCGTTTCATACTCATTAATGCTCTTTTCGTTTATATTTATACAGCCCGTTGATTTTAAACCCGAAGGCAAACGTATATTGTAATCATAACGTTTCTTCCCGTTATTTACAACCTCGGTATACCGCGGGTGCGGTGCGTTGTCGGGTTATTTGGAAGGTTTAGCACCTTCGCGGATAAAAAGATCCGCAATGTTATAGTAAAATCCTGTAAATCCGGGCAATGTTTATTGAATGTGACCGGTAAATATGGTATTTTTTATTAAGTAATACAAACTACTTATACGGGAGCGCAGATATGAAAACAATTACTTATGATCTCAATGACGCGAAAACCGCGAAACTCATCGTGACTGTCTCGGATCTCATACCGTTCTCACAGACGGCAGCGCCTGCGCTTATACATGTTCCCGGCGGAGCGTTCGTGTTATGCAGCGAATGGGATACTACGGCTCTTGCGGGCCGGTGTATGGGAAAGGGATTCGCTGTGACCTGCACTTATCTTTATCCGGTTGCCGGGGAGTATCGCTTTCCGCAGGTCGTTATCGATCTGATGAAGGCAATTAAGCTCCTGCGGGATCATGCCGGCGAATGGGGTATTAATCCCAATCAGATTGTAATTTCGGGCAATTCGGCCGGTGCCTTTATATGCATGACCACAGGGAACCTCTGGAACCGTCCCGACTTAATGCAGGCGGCGGGCTGCAGCGGCGAAGAGGGGAAACCCGATGCCATGATACTGGGCTTCGGCCCCATGTTCTGCGGACAGCAGACCGATGACGGCACCGTCTATGTGCCGAACGGAGACCTGGTAGGCCCGCAGACACCGCCCGCGTTTTTCCATCACGCGCGTCTGGATACGGTCGTTTCCGTCTACCAGTCTATCGCCATGCTTGAGGCTATGGAGAAGGCGAAACGCCCCTTTGCGGCGTATATATCGAGCACCGGCGGACACGGGGAAACCGGTTCCGTAAATCGGCTGCTTGCCGACGACGGTACTGTCGGCCCCTGCATAGACGACTGGTTCGGGCAGGCGTGGAGCTTTTTGGCCAATCACCTCGGAATCGGGCAGCTGCCAATGACGATGTCTCAAAGGATGCCGCCCGTGCAGCAGGGAGAAGCGCCGGCGATGCCGATGTACAGGCCGGAGATTCCCGCGGGAGCTGTTACCATTCGTCCGGAGGATATGCCGCTGGGTCAGGCGGATAACATACATATGCCGTTTAGTCCGGCTTTCCATGACGTGAATTTCACGATATATAAATAACGTAATACCTGAAAAAACAGCTCGTATGCCAATGCGCAAACGAGCTGTTTATTCACCTTTAAGTCCCGAGCGTAAACGTTTGCCGCTGAAGACGAAGATGGGAGGGTGTGTTGTGAAAAAGAACAAAAAGTCAATTATCGGTTGGATCGGTGTTTTCATCACAACGTCATTCTCAGGCGTTTGGGCTTATTGGGGAGCGACCGAGAATTTTCATGAAGGGTGGTATTCCGTTTCATTATGGGAAAACCTTTTCATGATGTTTTTTCAATACCTGCTTATAACGATAATCCTCGTATGTCTGGCCGTCATTATTCTGAGATGGAAGAAAATAGGGCTGATACTTCATTTTTCGGCAGCCGTGTTCAGCGCCCGGTTTTTTTCCGGAGCAAGTTTCAGCGTAATCGGGCTTATGATTGTAATTCCGATAATCGCGATCGGTTTGGTTTATTTTTTCGGAGAACCAAAGCCAAAGAAATGGGCTTACAGACTGCTGGTCGGCGTACCTTTGATAATCGTTCTGGCGGTTTCGATACCGAAGGGGATAAGAGTTTCGCAAAGAATAAATGACAATGATTTCGGATTAAGAACAGTGCCGGGCAACGGCTTAACTCTGGTCTGGGCGCCGAGAGGACCCGGCTGGCCCGACCGGGGGACATCATGG
>JAAYBW010000250.1 GCA_012729975.1 Clostridiales bacterium | reverse complement strand
TAAGCAGGCGAACTGCTGGCAATATCCGAGAGATTCATGTATAATACGGTTTATCAAGGCCGATATGTTCTCATAGCGCGGGACTGTATATGCGCAAGGCAGATTTCCCCGCGGCAATCCTTTTAAGCGTGGTGAAGCAGTATGAGCGGTGCACCGGAAGATATAAGGCAGCGGCTGTTTGAGTTTCAGGATTTTAAATACAAGGAGTTTTCAGTTAAACTCATTCCCTCGGTCAGACCGGAAACCGTTATAGGCGTTCGGACGCCGAATCTGCGCAAACTTGCAAAAGAGTATTCCGGCAGACCGGAAGCGGAAGAGTTTCTGAAAAATCTCCCGCACGCATATCTTGAGGAAAACAGCCTTCACGGATATTTAATTGAAACGATTAGGGATTTTAAGAGCGCAATCACTGCGGTTGAAGAGTTTTTGCCTTATATAGACAACTGGTCGACGTGTGACACGATGTCCCCGAAGGTATTTAAAAAGCATCTGCCCGAACTGTACGAAAGAATAAAAGTGTGGCTTGAATCCGACCGGACCTACACGGTGCGCTTCGGGATCGGAATGCTGTTGGGCCTTTATCTGGACGGGGATTTTTGCCCGGAAATGCCGGAGCTTGTGTCGGGCATTCGTTCGGATGAATACTACGTCAACATGATGATAGCCTGGTATTTCGCGACGGCGCTGGCCAAACAGTACGACGCGGCGCTTCCGTATATACTAAAAGGGCGACTTGACAGGTGGACGCACAACAAGGCCATACAAAAAGCTTTGGAAAGCCACCGTATCGGCGATGAAACAAAAGCTAACCTTCGGACGCTGAAAATGAAATAAGACGCGGCTGAAAACCCGAATATGCATTTTAAAGCTCTTATGATTTCCATAATGGCGACAATTCCCGCAGGCGGCCGACGACCTTGGCATATTTGAAGAATTCGTTCGACGTCTTCCGATGAATTATCCTCACTGAGCGAAAGCCTTATCGAGCCGCGTGCCAGCTGTTCCGGAAGCCCCGTCGCAAGAAGAACATGCGAAGCTTCCTGTGAACCCGAAGAGCAGGCGGAGCCGGAAGACGCGCAGATCCCGTAATGGTCGAGCATCATGACCATGGACTCTCCTTCTATGCATTCAACGACAAAGGAAGCTATTCCCGGAAGCCTTTTAACCGGATGACCGGTAAGCCTGACGCGCGGGATTTTAAGAACCCCTTCAATCAGTCTGTCACGCAGCGCGCAAACCCTTTCGGAATTCTTCTTCATGTTCTTCACGGAGTCGTCCAGCGCGGCCGCGAGTCCAACTATTCCGGCGACGTTTTCCGTGCCTGAGCGCTTACCGCGCTCCTGACCTCCGCCGAGCATATCCGGCAGCAGCGCGGAATCTCTTCTTACAAACAAGGCTCCCGTGCCTTTCGGACCTCTGAACTTGTGTCCCGAAAGAGACAGCAGATCGATATTCATAGCCCTGACGTCAATCGGGATATGTCCGACTGCCTGAACGGCGTCGGTGTGGAATATAACGCCCCGTTCGCGCGCCCGGGAACCGATCTCGGGCGAAAGCAATATAGTGCCGATCTCATTGTTCGCGGCCATTACCGAAATGAAGGCGGTATCGCCCCGGATAGCGCAGCAAAGCTCGTCAATCGAGATTTGTCCGAATTCGTTTACGCCCAAACGGGTCACCTCAAAGCCCGACTCTTCTATGCGCCCGAGTGTATTGAGCACGGCGTGGTGTTCTATTGAGGTCGTGATGATATGCCTTTTTTCCCGCTCGAAGCGTTTCGCCAGAGATTTTAAGGCCCAGTTGTCGGCCTCGGTACCGCCGCTCGTGAAGAATATTTCCTCCGGGAGGGCTCCTATCGCCGAGGCGACTGTCTCTCTTGCCTTTTCAACGGCCCGTCTCGAATCGCGGCCCAACGAATATACCGAGGAGGGATTTGCGTATTCCGCTTTTAGATACGGAAGCATGGCCTCCAAAGCTTTTTCCGACAGCGCGCAGGTAGCGGCGTTGTCCGCATATACGATTTGTTTTGTCATTAATACTGCTCCTTGTGAAAGAGAGTCTTAGCGCCGGGGCATTTATTTCAGGCGGTATCTGACATAGTAGTTGTTTATGGCGTCTTTGAGTGCCTCAGCTCCCAGAGCCGAGCAGTGCAGTTTGTTTTCAGGCAGTCCGTCAAGCGCCTGTGTTATATCCTTATCGGTTATTTTAGCAGCTTCCTCCAGAGTTTTTCCCTTCGCAAGCTCTGTTGTCATGCTGCTTGTCGCTATAGCGGCGACACATCCGTAAACTAAAAAGCTTATGTCTTCGATTATGTTGTCTTTCACGCTCAGATAAATCGTCAGGGAGTCGCCGCAGTTTGGGTCTCCGCACATACCTTCGGCGTCCGGATCCGGTAATATACCCGAGTTCCTGGGACTCATAAAATGATCTATGACCTTGTCTGAATACTCTTCGCCAAACATAGTCGCATCCTCCGGCTAATATCATTTATTTTTATATTCTGGAATAAGCGGCTGATCAGATGCCGCGAAAAAATAAAGAGCTTATGCCCACAAAAGCTATTGTAGTTACGCCGCCTCTGAATGTCAACCATATGAAGAAAACATCAAGCCGGATCAATATCGTGGTTATGATCCGGCTTGATGATTCAGGCATCTCACTTTTCGGGTCTTCCGCGTCTCCAGCAGTTGCCTCGCCCGTATTTGCCCCGGCAGGAGTTGCCGCATGTCATTCTTTTTGAAGAGCAGAAGGGACAGACATATTCTCCCCCCCTGATGGACTCGATGTTTTCGTAGCTTTCCAGCCACTCGTTTTTACAGTCCAAGCACATTACGGGACAAATGTTCTTTGTGGAATTACCCCCCTCGATATGAATCGTTTTGCCGTTAACAAGGCTGTCGGCGATTTTCTCCCTCGCCGATAATAAGATACGCTGAAATGTCGGCCTGGAAACCTGCATTTTCTCCGCGCATTCGCTTTGCTCGAGCCCCTCAAGATCCTTTAGCCGTACGGCTTCCAATTCTTCCAGCTTGATTGTGTTTTCCGGTACGTCCGAAAGCTCGTTCGGCGAAGGAACAAAGAAGGCGACGGAAGGTGTGTGTTCTATTTTTCTCCACTTAATGGGCCTGGCCATCTGATTCAGCTCCGTTTTACATCATATTATTTGATATTTAAGCTGCGATAATGAACACGAAGAGCTATCGATAAAAGCATACAATTTTTTAAAGCGGACTTCAAGCTAAAACGCGAAATTACAGCAGCGGAGAAGAGGACTTGTGCCTTTTCTCCACTGCTGTAAGCGGCAGACTATTCGGATTTGTCGCTCAAGTCTGAAATACGCTGTTTAACCTGCTCGAGCTGATGCTCAAGAAAGGCTTTTCGGCTGCTCAAAAAAGCTGTTTCATCGAACGCGTAGTCCTCTGCTCCCGCGTATACCTGGTATGCACGGGGGCCCGGTCTGCCGGCTGTGCGAATCATCCGCTTGCTGCCGTGGCCATAACCGAATCCGCAGCCGAATCCTCCGGCATATCCCGCAGGGATTGCGTATCCCGCGCAGTAACCTGCGCCTCGTCCTGTCATTGGTCCCGTCCCAACAGGACCGGTTCCGTCTCTTCTCGGCATATATTCCCCTCCTTTCGTGTAAGCTGGTACCGCATTTACTTAAACGCGGCGGTAAGATAAAGCGGCTTTATTTCTGATTGCGCAAACCGGACAGGCTTTGACACAAGCGCCGCATGTAATACAGTTGTCATATGCCCTGGCTTTGCCTTCCTCTACTCTGATCGCGTCTGCCGGACACAGTTTTTCACATATTCCGCACCCGGTACAAATACTCTCGATTACGCTTACTGCCATATGGTGTCCTCACTTATGCCTAAGAATAAATAGCATATGCCCATAACGATAATAACTCAGTTATGAGCATATGTCAACAACTAATTATAAAATTATATGAAATAATCTTGTTGCTGAATCTGTCTTCGTGTTGTCGGCGATGAGTCGGTTCGATTATTCAGATAAAATAATGATTCTGGAGCTGTCGTTTATTATTGACATATGCCGATAACCGAGTATAATGAAGCCATATCTGACATATGTCAATAACTTCTTAGGCCGGTGAATCGGAGATTGAGGAAAAGTCACGATGACTATGCCCCGTCTGATTCGAATTGAGGTGATATCAAGTGTCAAGGCCCAGAAAATGGAGACAAGTATGCTGTCTTCCGGACAGCAGCCGCTTCGGCCCGCTTGACAGCCCCGCGAATGCGGGTAACGCTGTCAATATGACGGTTGACGAGTATGAAACCATAAGACTGATCGATCTGGAGGGCTGTACACAGGAAGAATGTGCCGGCTATATGAACATCTCACGAACTACCGTTCAGGGGATTTATATCGACGCAAGAAAAAAGCTTGCCGAATCGCTTGTAGGAGGTAAGGTACTGCTTATTGAGGGCGGTGAATACCGCCTGTGCGACGGCAATGGAAAAGGCTGCGGCGGATATTGCCAAAGGCAAAGGTGCGGAAGGGACGATTCACAGGATGTCAACTCAGAGGAAATATAGTTAAACGTAAATATGAAACGGAGGATCATTATGAAAATTGCCATACCGGTCGATGAAAAGAACCCGGACTCAAGTGTATGCCCGTCATTTGGGCGCACCCCTTATTTTGCCGTTTATGACACTGATGACGAAAAGACAGTTTTCTTTGACAACGAAGCAGCTTCCGCTCAAGGGGGAGCGGGGATTAAAGCCGCGCAGCTGATAGCGGATATGGATGTGGATGTTCTGCTCTCGCCAAGGTGCGGAGAGAACGCTGCTGAGGTTTTAAACAAAGCCGAGGTGCGCATATATAAAACCGCGGCGGGAACGGCTCGTTTTAACATCGGTGAATTCAAAGCCGGAAGGCTGACTATGCTCAGTGACTATCATGCCGGATTACACGGCCATGCAGAATAACAGTGTTAAAATCGCGGTACTCAGCGGCAAGGGAGGTACCGGCAAAACGCTGGTTTCCGTCAATCTTGCTTCAGTCGCCGAGAAATCCGCGTATATAGATTGTGACGTTGAAGAACCCAACGGGCACCTGTTTTTCAAGCCTCAAAACGTCTGCGAGGATGAAATAACGATCAGACTGCCCGCTCTTGATAACGAGCTTTGCAGCGGATGCAGGAAGTGTGTTGACTTTTGCAGATTCAACGCCCTCGCGTTTATAAAAAAAAGACCTTTCCTATTTGAAGAAGTATGCCACTCCTGCGGCGGCTGCGTGCTTCTTTGCCCGGAAAAAGCGCTCGGTGAGAGGGAAAAGACGGTCGGGTATATTAAAAGAGGATTGTCTTCAAAAGTAAAGGTCAGCACCGGTATAATGAATACAGGAGAAGCAAGCGGTATCCCGATCATTAAAAAACTCCTGTCCGGAGCCGATTCCGAAAAGGGAGCGCCGGTTTTTATCGATTGTCCTCCCGGCAGTTCCTGCGTGGTTATGGAGAGCATCAAGGATGTCGACTACTGCATCCTTGTAGCCGAGCCGACAGTTTTCGGAGTTCATAATCTGAATATGGTATATAAACTGGTCAGCTTATTTAAAAAGCCCTGCGGAGTCATTGTGAATAAATACTTTGAAGAAGACAATCCCGCAGAAGAATACTGCAGAGAGAAAAATATCCAGGTTTTATGCCGCCTACCCTTTGACAATGAACTGGGGCTTATTAACTCGCAGGCAAGGATCGCTGCCAGGGAAAAGGACAAATACAAGGAATTGTTTACATCTTTGCTTGAAGCGGTAATGGAGGAGGTACAGCATGAAACAGCTGCTAATCCTCAGCGGTAAGGGCGGAACCGGAAAAACAACGATTGCCGCGGCTTTTATCAGGTTTTCTCAGGCAAAGGCATATGCCGACTGCGATGTCGACGCGCCTAACCTTCATCTTATAACGGAGCATAAGCACGCGCCGGAACGCAAGGATTATTACGGTCTTCCAAAAGCTGAGATAGACAAGGATAAATGCGTCGAATGCGGTCTGTGCAGGCTTAGCTGCCGCTTTGAAGCCATTTCGGACATAAACGGCTATTGCGTTAACCCGTTTGCGTGCGAAGGCTGCGCGGTATGTGAGGCTGTCTGCCCGGCAGGCGCGATCACTCTGATTCCGGCCGTTGCAGGAGAACTTGCGCTGTATTCCGGTGATGACAGTATTTTTTCAACCGCCTGTCTGAAAATGGGAAGCGGTACATCTGGAAAGCTTGTCTCGGAAGTTAAAAAGCAGTTATTTGACGCGGTGCGGCAGGATATAGAGCGGACTGTTATAGACGGCTCACCGGGCATAGGCTGTCCGGTGATCGCCTCGATGAGCGGTGTGGATATGGTTCTTATAGTTGCCGAGCCATCATTATCCGGAATGAGTGATATGGAACGAATAATCAAGACCGCAGAGATATTTCGAACAAAAACAGCAGTCTGTATTAACAAATATGACTCAAATCCGGAAATCAGTGAAAAAATAGAGGAGTATTGCAAGTCAAAAAACATTCCCTTCGCGGGCAGGATACCTTTCGATCACCAAGCCGTGAAAGCTGTCAACCGCGGGGTTACAATTGCGGATATCGACTGTCCGTCCGGCCGAGCGGCAAGGGAAGTCTACGAAAGTGTTGCGGGAATTATGCTCAGGTGCTGTTAATTTACCACAAGGGCAATATTTTCTTTCTTGGGCTATTAAGAATGCAGTTCCTGCGAAAAGTTCCGCTTCTTCGCGTGATATAAGTTATCTTGCGCCGCGAAGTAAGAAGTAACAGGATTACTCCATGAAAAATTCCTGCTGGATACAGCAGGACAACTATATAAACAGGGGGATATGGGCAATGAGTGAAAAATGCAGCCAAAACTGCGGTAGCTGCGATGAAGACTGCGCTGAAAGAAAGGAAGGAAAAAACGACTTAAAGGAAGAGCTCCATGAGCTCAGCAGTGTTAAAAAGGTGATAGCCGTTGTGAGCGGCAAAGGCGGTGTAGGCAAATCCTCGGTTACTTCAATGCTCGCTGTCGCAATGAGGAAAAAAGGATATAATGTAGCAGTACTCGATGCGGATATCACAGGCCCGTCTATACCGAAGGCGTTTGGAATATACCAAAGACCCACCGGAAGCAAACTCGGGATATATCCGGTAAAAAGCAAAACCGGCATTGAAATTATGTCAATAAATCTGTTGCTGGACAACGATACCGATCCGGTTATATGGAGAGGCCCGATTCTGGGAAATACTGTAAAGCAGTTTTGGAAAGAAGTGATCTGGGGAGACATCGATTATATGTTTATCGATATGCCGCCGGGGACGGGTGATGTTCCTCTGACCGTTTTTCAGTCTTTGGCTGTAGACGGCATCATTATAGTTACATCTCCTCAGGAACTGGTGTCAATGATTGTTTCCAAGGCTGTAAAAATGGCCGAGATGATGAATATCCCCGTTATCGGGCTTGTAGAAAACATGTCTTACTTCTTGTGCCCGGATAATGGTAAAGAATATAAAATTTTTGGCGAGAGCCATATCGAAACAATAGCCGATGCGCATAACATGAAAATTCTGGCCAAATTGCCTATTGATCCCGGGATATCAAATGCTTGTGACAAAGGTGAGATAGAGAATTTTGACACAGATTCATTTAAAAATATTTCTGAAATGTTGGAAGGAGAAAGTAAAACTATGAAAATCGCTGTTGCGAGCGAAGGCGCTAATGTAACCGGGCATTTCGGACACTGCACCAATTTTATGATTTACGGAGTTGAAAACGGCAAGATCATTAAGGAAGAATCCATACCTAACCCCGGACACAGGCCCGGCTTTTTACCGAACTATCTAAATGATCTGGGGGTAAACGTGATAATTTCCGGCGGTATGGGCGGAGGAGCGGTAGATATCTTTAATGAAAAAAATATTGAGGTCATTTTGGGAGCTGGCGGCGCATCAAAAAAGGCGGTTGAGGCTTATCTGCGCGGAGAGCTTGCTTCCACAGGCTCCGTTTGCCATGAACATCAGCACGCGGACGAGTGCGGACATTGATTTTTATCTGAGTAAAAACAGAAAGGATAAGAACTTATACCGTCTATCGGTAATAGGTTAATTGACGTATGAAGGTAATTGTACTGGCGGGATTTCTCGGCTCGGGGAAAACAAGCGTTCTTTTGAAGCTTGCGAAGTATATCGTCAAGCGCGACGGAGAGGAAGGCCGCACTTCGGTCGCAATAATTGAAAATGAAATCGGAGAAGTCGGCGTAGACGACAAAATACTTCGCTCGCAGGGTCTCGCCGTGCGCGAGCTTTTCGCCGGCTGCGCCTGCTGCACCGGCGGAGCGGATCTGCTCAGCGACATCAATACGATAAAAAAAGAGATGGATCCCAAATGGATCATAGTTGAATCAACGGGCGTGGCTTATCCTCTGCTTATCAAGGAGAACGTGCAGTCCTACATAGGCGTTGATGTGATAATCATAGGTCTTGCGGACGCTCAAAGATGGAGAAGGCTTAAAAACGCGATGGCACATCTCATAGAATCACAGCTTGAGCACGCGGACAGCGTGCTGCTCAACAAGGTCGACCTTGTCGACGAGGATACGGCGGAAATAATTCTGTCGGAGATAGAACAAATCAACCCCGCAGCGAAGCTTTATAAAACAATCGCCAACAAGACCGTTGACGATTCCGTGTGGGAATCCGTTGTATGAGAAGGGGAAAAAAATGATTCAAGTAAATATGCACACGGGTACCCACGACGAAGCGCTCATCGTTTCCGCTCAGTTTTTGTGCGCGTTAACCCCGCCCGCTCAGACCGCGGTGCTGCTGGAGCTGATGACCGCGGAGATGGAAAAGATAAACGTCTGGGCAAACGAATCCGATGTTCTCATCGGACATCTAAAGGCCTATGTGAAATGGCCGGAGGATTCCGTTATGCTCACTACAACGGGAACGGACGTTCAGGTAAAAGGCGCATCTGTTTTACCGGATGCTCCGGCCGGGCTGGATGTGGGGATTACGGGAATAATGTACGGGACCTCGCTCATGGAACTGGAAGAAAAGATACGGAATCTCGCCGGGAATATACTGGACAATCTGCATCTTAAGTACGAGTATTCGTACGAATGCCGCAATCCTCACTGCACAGATCCCAATCATCACCACGAGCACCATGAGCACCATGAGCACGGACATAGCCATTAAAATCCGTAGCACAAACATAAATTTAAAACGGTAAGGGATCGACATTTGCCGTTTCCCGCAAAAAGGATGTAAAAATGATAATTGATGAACTAATAGAAATAGCTTCAGCCAAATCCGAAGGTAGAAAAATATCCGATGTGCGCGCCGGTCTCGGTTACACATGCGTTCGCCTTGAGGATTCTTCCTGCGGACTTGCTTATACATTCAGGAACGATTTAGGGGACTGCTGCGGAATACTGGGAGAAGCGGGGTGCCTGATCGGAAGAGCCGGTTCGGAAATAATGAGATGGGCGGGCAGCGGCAATCTTTTAAAGTCAGCCGTAGGCCTTGCCGCTGTTAATGCCGTTTTAAATGATCCTAAAATTAACTGGGAAACTGGTAACGTTACAGCCGCTCTGGATTTAAGACCCTCCGATTGTTTCGGCATGGTCGGAGAATTCAGGCCGATTCTCAGCGAGGCAAAAAGAAAAACCCAAAATATATATGTCTTTGAGCAGAACACCGAAAAGGACGACGGCCTTTACCCTGAGGAGGATATTCCGAAATATCTCCCCGGATGCGACGTCGTGATAATTACATCGACAAGCTTCATCAACCATACTGCCGACGAGGTTTTGAAATATTGTAAAAACGCCCGCCAGGTCTGCTTCGTCGGCCCTTCAACGCCGATCTGTCCTCAGCTAATGAAAAACTATGGTGTTTCCCTGCTGGCCGGAACGGTTGTGACGAATCCGGATCTCATATTGCAGATAGTCAGTCAGGGCGGAGGTACAATGTCGATGAAGCCCGCCGTCAGGCAGGTTATCGCCCGAATCTAGCAGCAAATGGAAATAAACGACAAGCTTTGCTGCGGCCCCGATACGGACCATGATCAGGGCTGCATGGTCTGCGGCAAAGAGCTTTACTGCACACAGGATATCACATTGCGCGCCATATGCCATTTATGCGGGAAAGAGGGTTTCACACACTATTTTTGCCCCGAGGGACATTATGTGTGCGACGCCTGCCATACAAAAGATATCTTGGATCTTGTGCTGCGGGTTTGCATGGAAAGCGGTGCGGCAGACCCGGTCATAATAGCGCTTCGTATATTCGATCTGGATAAGCTCCACATGCACGGGCCGGAATATCACAGCATAGTCCCTGCGGTTTTGGTAGCCGCGTACGGGAATGCCGCCGGGAATAAAGACGAAGAGGCTATAAGAGAGGCGATCTCCCGCGGAAGATCCGTAAACGGCGGATTTTGCGGAACACACGGCGCGTGCGGCGCTGCGATAGGCGTAGGAATAGCCTATTCGATAATTCATAAAGTTACGCCTTATTCCGTGCAGGAAAGAGGGCTCGCAAACAAAATGACCGCGCTCGCGCTGGAGACTGTAGCCGGATTCGGCGGACCCCGCTGCTGTAAAAGAGATTCTATCGCATCAATTGAGGTCGCGGCAGAACATTTCGGCTGCTATGAGCATACCGGAAGTATCAGATACCTCTGCGTTCAATCCGCAAATAATCCGATGTGTATAAATGACCGATGCCCGTATTTTCAGGACGATAAACAGGAGGCATAAACATGAATATCGCAGTAGCCGCCGATGGGTGCACCATTGAGAGCATAGTATCCGAAAAATTTGCAGCGTGCAGATACCTGCTGATAGTAAACATGGACAATATGGAGCTTTCTGCGTTCAAAAACCCGGGAGAACCGAATATCGGTTTTCTTTTGGGAAAGATCCGCGAGTACAACTGCGAAGCTCTCATAACCGGGCAGCTGGCTCCCGCGGCGTTTGATGTCATCGCGGGGGATTGCGTTACAAGGTATGACGGGCACGGCATTCCGGCCAGAGTATCGCTTGAATTGATGGAGCAGTATAAGCTGGCTTTGATAAGAAATCCGGACGGAACCGACAGCTGCGGCGGTGATCATCACAGCGATAATTGTCAAGCAGACGGGGAAGACGCCTGAACATTAAGTAATTAAAGCGCGCGAATAACTATAAATCGGTATCTCTGTTCAGATACCGATTTTTGCTGTATAATAGCCGTGTAAGATTTACTTTTCGGCTCTGCCGATTTATGAAAAGGAAATTATAAATCCCGGGAGGCCATTGTTTTTGACTGACAGTCCCATATTGTGGCAGATAATTCTGCAGTTAATATTAATAGCGCTCAACGCGGTTTTCGCCTGCGCGGAAATCGCCGTAATCTCCATGAACGACAATAAGCTCGCGATAATGACGGCACAGGGTGACAAAAGGGCGATCAGGCTTTCAAGGCTCACCGCCAGTCCCGCCGGCTTTCTGGCAACGATTCAAGTGGGCATAACGCTGGCGGGCTTTCTCGGCAGTGCTTTCGCCGCGGGTAATTTTGCCGGGAAGCTCACAAAATGGCTGATTTCGATCGGTACGGACCTGCCCGCCGGAACTTTAAACACGATTTCGGTCATAGTGATAACGATTATACTGTCCTATATCACGCTGGTCCTTGGAGAGCTTGTTCCCAAGAGGATCGCCATGAGAAAAGCAGAGCGCCTCGCGCTGGCTATGTCCGGCCTTATTGACACCATCTCGAAAATATTCGCGCCCGTGGTATGGCTGTTGACGGTATCAACAAACGGTATACTGCGCCTTTGCGGCATAGACCCGCATGCCCGGGACGAGGAGGTTACCGAGGAAGAGATCAGAATGATGGTCGACGCTGGAAGCGAGAAGGGTGCGATCGATCCTGAAGAGAAGGAAATGATCCATAATATTTTTGAGTTTGATGACACTACGGCGTCCGATATCATGACTCACCGCACTGAGGTATCCATACTCTGGGATGACGAAAGCGATGAGCAGTGGGAAAAAACCATCATCGGCAGCAGGCATTCGGTGTATCCTATCTGTATGGACAGTCCGGACGACGTCATCGGCGTGCTGTACACCAAGGACTATTTCAGGCTTAAGGATAAAACGCGCTCAAATGTTATGGAGCATGCGGTCAGACCGGCATACTATGTCCCTGAAATGGTGCGCGCCGACGTGCTCTTTCGGAATATGAAAAATAACCGTAACCACTTTGCCGTTGTGCTCGACGAGTACGGGGGCATGAGCGGCATTGTCACCATGAACGACCTGCTCGAGCAGCTGGTCGGCAAGCTTGACGACGACATCATAAGGCGCGAACCGCCCGCCTTAATAGAGAATATAGACTCTGCCACATGGCTGATCCAGGGCACAGCGCCTCTTGATGATGTTTCGGTTGAGCTCGGGGTAAAGCTTCCAGAGAACGAATATGATACCTTCGGCGGCTTTGTGTTCGGCCTTCTCGGAACGATTCCGGACGACGGCAGCGCACCGGAGCTCGAAGCGTACGGTATGAATATAAAGGTCACGAATATACATGACCACCGAATTGAAAGCGCCGTCGTTTCTATTACGGAAAAAAGCTGATGCGATTCGTCGCAATCGGGGATTATGAACCGTATCGTTCCGCTGCTTATATATCCGTATTGGCGCAGACAGGAAACGCGGAGGGAAGCGCTCGGCTTCCGCTCCGCTTATTCTTAATAAAGAAGGTGTTAAGGTGAAAAACAGGTTTGCTTTCTTTAATAGGCCCTATGTTTGGATAGCGGCCGGGATTGCCGCCGTCGGTATTCTTGCCGCCGTGTTTTTTCTGGCAAACAGAAAGGGAGGAAAAGACTTCGGCGAGGTTTTCGGACAGATCTACGGCGTAAAGGAAATCACTTTCAGCTCGCCTGCTTACAGCTTTGTTCTTACAACCGAAAACGCTCCGGTATTCCGCCTGGGCGCGGATTATCAGCTTGCGATTCGGGAACGGGGTAATGATCTCGCTCAGGTACTGGGGCGCTTTAATGAGATCGAGCTTACAAAAGATAACTTCGAAAGATACTTTACTCCCTTTGATACCGACTTTTGCTGGAGCTGCGGCTTCTCGGCGGCAAAAATGCGCGGTGACAACCTGTACGCCTGGAGGCTTATCGTGCCGGATGATCCGAATGGGGTCTTTTATTACCTTTTAAGACAGAAAAACGAAGACCTCTATCTGACATACGGCTACTACGACGCGGAAGGGGAGACAGACCCATACTCGGACGATTCGTCTATCCGCTGGATATTTAAGCTTGAGGACGAAGACGGTGATAGTTTCAGCCCGCGGGAGGTCGTCGCCGACGGAGCCTATGTAAGCTCAAGCTGTATTTACATGAATCCCCTCAGCTCTTACATGAACTTCGGGGACTCCGGACACAGATATGAGGTCGCCGCGGATTCCTTTATTATCACGGAAAGGATAAGCGGCAATTCCCTCACTATATCGCCCGTTGATTGGGGCTGGCAGGAGTTCCCTTACACCGACGGGGAATGGTACGCTATGTATTCTCCGCAGGACGGCGGCGATCGAAGCATAAGGGAGCTGTACAGCGAAATACTTTATCAGCCGCTTTCGGAAAAGTATTTCCTTATAAGGGCGGACGGGGAGCTCCGGCTTGTTGAGCTGCGCGGGAACGCTAAGACGGGCGAATTCATCTGGAGCATATATAAGCTGGTTCAGGAAAGCGCGATGGGTTTTGCCCGGTGGGAATATATGCCGGCGATCAGCTCGCAATACCCTGCGTTCCGATTTGAGTTCGATTTGCGGTATGATGAAATAAAAGCCGTATGCACCCAAGGCGGCAGCCTCATCAGCTATGATGAGAACGACGGCGAAGGTTACCCTCAGGGATACGAGCTTTCCGTGACTGCGGGAAAGGCTCTTTACTGGTCGCCGCTCGATCCGGAAAATCCCTTTCAAATCACGCCAGAAAGCACAAGCATCAGTTTCACGGCGGAAGACGCGGATACCATGCTTTATGCGGGCTCAATCTATATAACAAGGGAAACAACCTGCCAGGGAACCGTCTACATTGCCCGTTTGGTCTGCGAGGGCCTGACAATGGTGCAAAACGAGGAGAATCAAGGCGCCCTGATAACCGCCGCGGAATAACCGCCGCCCGGGCAGAGCCGGGGCTGCGCTCCAGTACCTAAAACCTCTGGCCCCAGGACTCGCCCTTTTCAAGACCCCAGTTTTCAAACATCTTGATGTAAAACGGGGGCCTCGGGTAGTTGAAGTTCATGTCCATTGTCAGGCCTCGATAGCCGAATCCGGATTTCGAAAGGGTTTGTATTCCGCTCATTATCTCTTCTATCCGGTCGCCGCGCATCGTGAATATCATATAATTTTCATCGCACAGACCGCGCTCGTAGTCGCCTGGATCCGGAATTGAAACGTTATAGGGCATATCTCCGTTGAGCACGGGTATAGCGGCGTGCACGCAGGAGGCGCAGGTATCAAGGGAAGCCCCCGCGGTTTTTCCCATCTCATATTTTGCCGCCATAAGAAGAGATCTGAGCTGACCGGGATAGCAGTAGATCATGATGATATCGGGCACAAAGGCGCACTCCGAAAGAGGGGACAAAACCCAGCCGATGACCTCTTTTTGCGTGTCAAGGCGCGGATACTCGTCTTTAAAATACGCTCTGCTTGCCTGCGGGTCTTTCATGAAATGCTTGTCGCCCAGCATCTCATTGTCGGCTTCGGTAACGGGAGCTATCTTAAAAGATATCATCGGCCAGATGCACCAGTTATCCTCTTTGAGCATCGCGAGAGATTTCCTGTTGTGTCTTACGATAGTGAAAGCCTGACATAAAGCGAGATCCTTTTTCATATCCCTGTGCGGTCTGATGAAGCCTTCGGGAATCTCATCCCCCCGATATAAGACCTTAATGGCGATCGGTGCTTCTTTAAGGTTAAGCGCCTGTTCGAGCTGCGCCCCGTACCGGCGGATTTCATCTGTCGTAACCATATCAAATCTCCTTATTAAGTATTAAAACTTATGTCGGTCATATAATCCATAATATTACACGTCGGCCTCATTTACAAGCGCCGGCTCACCCGGGGACTTGGGTGCGCGGTATATCACCACTTATGGTCAATGCTCATCTGCGCGTCTGTCTTAAGGAAGTAATCGTAAAAAACGACGCTGTCCCTGTCCGGCACCGGATCGTCAAAGGTTACGTCCACGTGGAGCCGTTCGCCGCCCGGGTAAACGACGTTCCACGCGTGAGCGCCGTACACTCCCGACCCACCGTCGGCTGTGCCGAAAACGAGCTCGCATTTAATATCCTCATAGGACATGAGCAGGTAAAACAGCTCCGCGTACGCCTGACATACGCCGGTTTTATTTCTAAGCAGCCCGTAAAACCGATAGCCGGCCTCATCGTACGTTCCCGATCGAAAGTTCAGGTCATACCTGTATGTCACGACCATGTAGTCGTGTACCGCCTTAATCTTCTCGCGCTCGCTCATACCGGCGGTTATTATCTTTGCCAGTATCGCTCTCATCTGCGCGTCATAATCAAGAGCTTCCCGGGACACTCGGTTTTCTGCTGCGTCCCGGTTAAAAATAACTCCCCGCATTTGATGGAGCACAGTGTATTCCGCCGAATATGAGAACACCTCGGTCCGGTAATTGTATCTTGATGAACTGCTTCCGAAATGAAGATAATTGCGGGCTATCCCGTACTCGACGTATTTGTCATACACCGTCCCGCTGAGTGTTATCTCAAATTCCGGTATCATATTTCTGCCCGCGGCGTCTATAAGGGCGCTGAGCTCCTCGATCGTATCCACGCGCATTCCCTTCGTGTACACCTTTTCCCAATTCGGGTTATCGTTATCAAAGGGCTTGAGATTCAGAACCTTTCTTTCCGAGGGGAGCGCTATCCTGGTGATTATAGCCGCCGCTTCCGCCCGGGTTATATAGGCGTATGGATTAAAAGTACCGTATTCATCGCTGCCGGTCAGAATTCCGGCGCGGTAGAGCATGAAGATGCCGTCCGAATAAGGGGTTTCGGTGTCTATATCCGGCAGTATGTCCACCGTGTTCTGCGCCTTATATTCGCTTTCCGGCAGCGCGCGGGAGAATATGTCCGCCATTTCTGCCCGTGTCGACGGCTTATTGTAAACGTTTACGTCTTCAAAGCCGAAATCCTCATGCACGTAAATACCCTGCATAGCCGCATATGTTACGTAAGTGTAATACCAGGGGGAACTGCCGCCGAAGTCATATTCACCGCCGTTGTAAATATTTCTGACGCGAGCTGCCACGGTCATCACCTCGGCCAGAGTAACGATTCCGCCGGGGTTAAAGCCCTTGTCGGTACCGCCCATCAGCCCGAGCTGACAGGCTTTGCGAACCACGCCCTGTTTGCTGCAGCCGAACCATTCGTTCTCGCTTATGTCCGGAAACTGACCGGGGGTATAGACTGAGGTTTCCCGAAAATTATCCATCGAGGGAGCCGCGGCGTCCGCGCCCGGCATCAATGCCGACAGCGCGATGACGACCACGCAGATTACGGCCGGTATGCGTTTACAATGCTTCATGTGAGTTGTTTCCTTATCGCTTGCATATGTGATCTGTAAATCGGTTTTGTTTTGCATGCGCGGGGCATACCCGCGGGCGCGAACGATCGGGCTGCGGGATAACGGCCGCCGCTCCGTGATCCCGTATATTCGAATCCATAATAATATAGTTTACAACGGGACAATGGAAGATATATAATGTAAAGAGTTAAAAAGCCGAATAGTGTCGGCAGCTGATTGTAAGCAGCCGGGCAGCAGCCGGAGTTATCTCGCTTCCTTCATGCCGTTGGTATACAATACCGAATAATCTAAGTTATGTCAACCCGGACTCTGAAATCATGCGGATGTACGTCGCCGGGCCCCCGGAATCTGCTTTTTTGAGCATTTTTATGGTCTTGTAACAAGTTTTTCTATATTCCCTATAAGTATTATTTACTTTACAAATACCAACATAGTGGTATATACTTTAAAAACAGCAGAAATGCTCTGTAATACCCGTTGGTTCAACGTTATTAAAGATATGGCGAATGGAGGTAGTCAAATGTCAGATGCAATTTCCAACAAAGCATTACCAGGCACAGCACCCCCAAACGCGGGAGCCGACAAGACCGTTGTTAAGGCAATTAACCTTAGCGGCGGTATTTTCGGTGCGTGTCCCGCTCATGTAGACGTCAAGGACGGCAAAGTCGTCCGCATCAGGCCGCTTCACTACGATTCGAAGTACGATTTCGAGAGCTTCAATCCGTGGGAGATGGAACGCAACGGTGTCAAGCTAAGACCTCTGACCAAGTCGGTCCCGCCCCCCTGGGGACTGGCCTACAAGAAAAGAACCTACTCCCCGAACCGCGTACCTTATCCGATGAAGCGTGTCGACTGGGATCCGAACGGCGAGCGCAACACGCAAAACCGCGGCTCCAGTAAGTTCGAGCGCATCTCTTGGGACGAAGCTACGGATATAATCGCATCCGAGATCAAGCGCATTCACAAAGAGTACGGCCCCTTGGCAATCCTTGTTCAGGGCGACGGACACTCCGAGAGCAAGCTTATCCACGCGCCGCATGGCTGCAGCACCCTTCTTCTCAACAAGATGGGCGGCTTCACCCAGCAGGTCAGAAACCCTGACAGCTGGGAAGGCTGGTACTGGGGTGCCAAGCATGTGTGGGGCAAGGGCTTCATAGGCAACATGGCTCCTGCCGAGAACCTCGTCAATGACATGACGGAAAACACGGACATGATCGTTCTGCAGGGCGGCGACCCCGAAACCACCCCCTGGGGCTTCCGCGGTCAGTTCGCCAGCCGCCTGATGTTCTTCTGGCAGAAGGCCGGCATCGAGCAGGTCTACATATGCCCGGATCTGAACTATTCGGCAGCCGTCCACGCGAACAAGTGGATCCCGATCCTTCCGAACACCGACGCCGCTATGCAGCTTGCCATCATCTATACCTGGGTTGTTGAAGGCACATACGACAAAGAATATGTCGCAACGCACGCTGTCGGAATGGATAAGATCGAAGACTACGTCCTCGGCAAGGTAGACGGCGTTCCCAAGACCCCGAAGTGGGCCTCCGAGAAGTGCGGCGTTCCCTCCTACACAATCAAGGCCATGGCAAGACACTGGGCAAAAGTAAGAACATCCACGGGCCACTACTTCGGCGGCGGCTTTATCCGCGGACCTTACGCCACAGAGCCCGCCCGTCTGGAGTGCATCCAGCTCGGTATGCAGGGCCTGGGCAAGCCGGGTCAGCACCACGCTCAGATCGCGTACATGGGCATGCCCAAGAATATTACCTGGGATCAGCTCAACTACGACATCGCCAACTCCGACCCCTCTACAGGCTTCCAGGAGTATTCGGGAACCTTCGAAACCATCAAGCAGAAGGATCCTGAGCTCTATGAGAGAATATTCAATCCTCACCGCGGCACACCTCAGGCGTGGGGCAAGCAGTTCATACCCAAGACCCTCATAGAAGAGGCGATCAAGGCCGGCACAGACAAGCACATTAACTTCTGGGGCACCGGCGGACATGAAGAAGAGCCCATAGACCAGATGATCAAGTATCAGTACCCGGTCAAAAAGGGAGACCTTCGTTTCTCCGGCTCGGAAAAGAAGAATCTTGCGCATAACGACACCGACATCGACAAGATTTACGAAAGAATCGATTATGACGGCGTACCCATTCACATGGTGTGGACGGATACCCCCTGCCGTCAGACCTGCTGGGGCGACGGCTTCGATATCGGCATGACCATCCGCAGCCCGCAGATCGAGTTCGTTCTTGCTCAGCACCCCTGGCTTGAAAACGACTGCATCTATGCGGACATCGTGCTGCCGGCGAACACGACCCTCGAGGTCGACGACGTCATGCCCTGCGTCCGCGACGGTGAGCACTTCCAGACCATGCTCAACATGCGCCAGGCCGTAAAGCCGATCGGCGAATCGAAGAGCGACTTCGAGTGCGTCGTCGAGATCGCCAAGAAGCTCGACATGGAAAAAGAAGTCACAATAGGCAGAACGGTCGAGCAGTATGTCGAGGGCGTTTACAAGGGAATGAACTTTGATAAGATCACTCCTTGGGAAGAGTTCCAGGAGAAGGACTACATGGTTATCCCCGTATCCAAGAACTGGAAGAAACTCCCCGCCGGCCTCTACGAGTTCTACAAAGATCCCGTTGGGCATCCGCTGCCGACACCGACAGGAAAACTGGAGTTCTGCTCCACGAACCTCTCGAAGTATTTCCCCAACGACGAGGAGCGTCCTCCGTACCCGCAATGGATAGAGAAGGGCATAACTCACGACGAGCGCCTTTCCAGCTCCAGAGCGCGCACATATCCGCTTCTTATAATAACCAACCATCCCAGATGGAGAGTTCACGCACAGGCCGACGATATTCCTTGGACCAAGGAAGCTATGACCGGTAAGATCAGGGGCTTCGACGGATATCTCTACGAGCCCTGCTGGATCAACCCCAAGGATGCCGAAGCCAGAGGCATCAAGACCGGCGACATCGTCAAGGTGTTCAACGAGCGCGGAATCGTGCTTTGCGGCGCTTTGGTAATGGAAAGAATCATGCCGGGCGCTGTCTCCGTCGACCACGGCGCGAGAACAGATATCATTATCCCGGGCAAGCTGGATCGCGGCGGCGCCATCAACCTTATCACTCCTAAGGGACTCACCTCCAGACATGCCGGCGGTCAGGCGACAACGTCGTTCCTGGTCGATGTGCAGCGTGCCAGCATGGAAGAGCTGGACAAGTGGAGAAGAGAGTATCCCGAAGCTTGGAACCGCGAATATGACCGGGCCTCCGGCTTGAAAGCCAATGCCTGGGTTGAAAGGGGGAAATAATAATGGGAAAGAAAGTATTTTTAGTCGACACTACGATTTGTAACGGCTGCTACAGCTGCCATATCGGCTGCAAGGACGAGCATGTGGCCAATGACTGGACGCCTATTGCCAAACCGATGCCCGAGATAGACCACTTCTGGTTTAAGCTCGACGAGAAGGTCCGCGGTACCGTTCCCAAGGTAAAAGTAGCCTATACTCCTCGCTTCTGCATGCACTGCGACAATCCGACCTGCGCGCAGGCCTGCCCGACTGAAGGCGCCATCTATAAGCGCGATGACGGTCTTGTCATCATCGACCCGATAAAGTGCACCGGATGCAGAAAATGCATGGAAGCCTGCCCTTACGACGTGATTTACTTCAACAGAGATCTGAACATAGCCCAGAAGTGCACGGGCTGCGCTCATCTGCTTGACGCGGGCTGGAAAGAGACCAGATGCTCCGATAACTGCCCGACGCTGAGCATAAGGATCGTTGACGAAGACTCCGAGGAAGCCAAGAACTTCATAGCGGAATCCGAGTTCTATAAGCCCGAGATCGCAGACAAAATGAAGCCCCGCGTATACTATAAGGGCCTGCCCAAGAAGTTCATCGCGGGCACCGTATTCGATCCCGCTCAGGACGAGGTCGTCATCGGCGGCTGCGTCACACTGACGGCGGCGGACGGAAACGTAAGCAAAATCAAAACCGACCATTTCGGTGATTTCTGGTTCGAGAACCTTCCGGACGGAAAGTTCAAGCTGGAGATCGAAGCGGACGGCAAGACCAAGCTTTTCGACAATCTTGACACCGCTGTTGCAGACATAAACCTTGGGGATATTCCTCTAACCTGATTTTTGGCTGAATGATTGCATGCGGGGTTGTTGCACTTAGGTACGACAACCCCGCGCGGCCTTGCCGGGGATAATAAATTCTATTAGATCGGATTTGTGTACATATGAGGGAAACGTCGCGTATTAAACCTTGGATAGTCCTTGTCACATCCTTCTTAATTAACCTTATCATCGGAATTCTTTATATCTGGAGCATTATAAGCAAGGCACTGGTAAATGACCTGAACTGGACCAGCAAACAGGCATCCTTGCCCTATACCTTCGTCACGGTAACGTTTGTTATAGCCATGGCTATATTCGGCAAGCTTCAGGACACGAAAGGCCCCAGGATCACGGCAACGATCGCCTCGATCATGATGGGCTGCGGTATAATTCTTTCTGGCATATTCATTTCACCGGTAATGCTGGTAATAACCTTCGGCATCATCGCCGGCGCCGGTATCGGAACAGCGAATGTGGCCACCGTTCCGCCTGCCGTCAAGTGGTTTCCTCCCGAGAAAAAGGGAATGGTTACGGGCTTGTCCGTTGCCGGCATCGGTATATCGGCCGTTGTGTACTCGCCCATATGCAATGCGCTGCTTAAGTCGGTAGGTATTGAGAAAACCTTTATTTACCTGGGCATAGCCGCTCTTGTGCTTATGGTTCTGCTCTCTCAGCTGCTCACGAATCCTCCGGCGGGATATGTGCCCAGAAGCAGGGGAACGGAGAAAAAGCGGGAGCAGAAGTCAGCGGTAAGCGCTTCGGTCAAGGATCTCGGTATTAAGGAAGTCTTAAAAACCGCCGCTTTCTACAAGTTGTGGGTAATGTTCGCGTTCTCGGGGTCGGCAGGTCTCATGGTCATAGCTCACGCCGCCAAAATAGCCCAGGTTCAGGTGTCCTGGGAGGGCGGATTCTATATGGTTATCCTTCTGGCTGTGTTCAATGCCGCGGGCAGAATACTCGGCGGCACCGTGTCCGACAAGATCGGGCGCATGAATCTGCTGCGTATCATATTCGTGCTGCAGGCTATCAATATGCTTCTGTTTTCGCTTCACTCAAGCATCCCCATGCTGGCGGTGGGCATAGCGGTTACCGGTCTGTGCTACGGCGCGGGTTTCTCCGTATTCCCGGCCATAACGATCGACCTATACGGCATGAAGAACTTCGGAGCGAATTACGGGCTAATAATGACCGGCTGGGGATTCGGCGGAGTCATAGGCCCGATGCTGGCGGCAGCTGTTTTCGACGCGAACAAAAATTACTACTTGGCGTATATAATATCCTGCGCGCTTTTGGTCATATCGCTTTTAATTACATTCACATTTTCAAAGTTGAAAAATAAAAAAACCGATCAATAACCTGTTTCTGTGAAGGCGCCGTCTTCAGCCCGGCCCGAGACGCTGTCAAACGGGATCAATCATTCTAGCTAAAGGGGAAACATTATATGGCCAATATCATGGTCAACGAGGCCTGCAATCTCCGCTGTCCCTATTGCTTTGCAGAGGAATTTGTAAATAAGGCTCCGAAGGAGATGACGCTCGAGGATTTCAAGAAGGCTCTGGAATTTGTCCTCAGCGACGACAGCGACCGACAGGTGGGCATTATCGGCGGTGAACCGCTTCTATACACGCATCTGGACAAGGCTATGCGCATGGCCCTGAGTCATCCGCGCTCCGAGTTCGTCATGATCTACACAAATGCGGTTGAACTCGACCGTATGGCCTCCGACATACTCGAAGCGAAAAAGTTCCGTATGCTCGTAAACTGCAATTCACCCGAGGATATGGGTGAAAAAGCCTTTGAGAAGATGCGGCAGAACCTTCTTGCCTTCTATCACGACCATTACGGCGCGGGCAGATTCAGACTTAGCATAAACATGTATAAACCGGATTTTGACTATTCGTACGTAATCCCTCTTGTACACGAATTGGGACTGGATGTCATCCGCCTGTCGATTTCCGTACCGCAGAAAGGTGAACTGGGCGGGATGACTCCTCTGGAATATTTCCGCCTGATGAAGCCGAACGCAATCAAATTTGTCGGGGATATGATCCGCAACGGTGTTATAACCGGGTTTGACTGCAACTTTATTCCGGACTGCGTTTTTACGGATGAAGAGCGCGAGGGAATGATGAGCGCTAAAGACGTGTTATATAACGCTTTGTCCGACAGGTTCTCCGAGACATTCTGGCCGCGTGTGATTTACAGCGAACTTAATAACTGCACACCCGTCATAGACATACTTCCGGATCTGCAGGCAATACGCTGTTTCGGCCTGTCCGAATACACCAAGCAGGACATCCGCAATTTCAGCAACATAAACGAGCTGAGAAATTACTATATCAGGACCGTCGATGTAAAAGCCTGCGGCGTATGGACGCAGGAGCAGTGCGCGGGCTGCTACGCTCGCGAGATCGGCGACTGCAGCGGCGGCTGTCTGCTGTTTAAGGCAAAGCTCCTGGCCGATAAATATTAAGACGACACCTGTGCAGCGTTATGTAAACTCAGTTATTAATGAATAAATTCAGGGGCTTGTTAATCAAGCCCCTGAATTTATTATAGAATCCTATTAGTTACGTATCAAGTGTCCAGGTGTTATGCTTTGTGTGAAGAAGTTCATGTGACATATCCGACAGAGGATTTTTAAAGAACTCATCGTATATTTGCACAACGGAATTATTCTCGTGCGAAAAACGCATGCGGGAGTTCGCGTCTATTTCATACAGCGTTTCGCTTCTGTGTCCGGCAAGCTCCTTGCCGTCCTCGATCGGCTGTCCGCCGCCGCCGGCGCATCCTCCCGGACAGGCCATGATCTCGACGAAGTCATAATCCACCTCGCCTTTGCGGATCGCTTCCACAAGCTTTCTGGCGTTTGCCAGACCGCTTGCCACGGCTACCTTAACCTCGCTGCCCTGGATGTCAAACGAAGCCTCTCTCCATCCGTCTCTTCCGCGAACTCCGCTGAAAGCGTCGGGATCGGGATTAGTGCCCGTGAGCAGGAAATAGGCGCTTCTCAAAGCGGCCTCCATAACGCCTCCGGTAGTGCCGAATATAACGCCGGCGCCGGTTCCCAGGCCCATGGGGGAGTCAAAGGGCTCGTCTTCGAGAGTCTCGGGATCGATGTGGCAGGAGCGCAGCAGACGGGTGAGTTCTCTTGTGGTCAAAACGACGTCGACGTCCTGTCCCGCGCCCGAATCGTTAACCTCGGGCACCTCGCACTCGTATTTTTTAGCGGTGCAGGGCATGATGGAAATGGAGAATATCCGGGAAGGATCCACGTCCAGTTTTTTAGCGAAGTAAGTTTTGGCGACCGCGCCGAACATCTGCTGAGGTGACTTCGCGCTCGAAAGGTACTGCAGCATGTCGGGATATTCTTTTATGAGGAAGCGGGTCCAGCCCGGGCAGCAGCTCGTCATAAGCGGCTTGTGCTTTTTAAAATTCTTAATGAACTCGGTGCCTTCCTCCATTATCGTAAGGTCGGCCGTAAAGTCGGTGTCAAAGATGTAGTTAATTCCCAGCGCGCGCAGGCATGCGACGAGTCTGTTTACCGAGGCGCTTTCTTTAGGAAGGTGAAAAGCCTCGCCCCAGGCTGTTCTAACCGCGGGCGCAAGCTGAACTACGGTTATTTTCTCGGGGTCGTACACAGCTGACAGGACCTTGCTCGTATCGTCTCTTTCTCTTAAAGCGCCGACCGGGCAATGAGTTATGCATTGTCCGCAAAGCGTGCAGTTTGTGTCTTTGATATTAAGTCCGTCGCGGGTGGTTATCCTCATATTCGCGCCCGTGCTGTTGACCTCCCAAACGCCGATACCCTGTATTTTTTCACAGACGGTAACGCATCTGAGGCATTTTATGCACTTTGAGTTATCCCGTATAAGCGGGAAGCTCATGTCCCAGTTAAACTCGTCAACCTTGGTGTCGTAATCAAGGTTATAAATGTTCAGGTTATTTGCCATCTTCTGCAGTGAGCAGTTGCCGCTCCTCAGGCAGGTAGGGCAGTGGCAGTTATGCTGAGAGAGGATCATTTCGATATTGTGCTTCCTCGCCTGCCGCACGCGGGCACTGTTCGTATGCACGACCATGCCCTCGGCAACAACCGTATTGCAGGCAGCCGAAAGCCTCTGCGAGCCCTCTATTTCCACAACGCAGACACGGCAGGAACCGATCTCGTTAACTCCCCTGAGATAGCAGAGGGTAGGTATCTTAATGTTAACACTCTTCGCGGCATCAAGGATTGTTGTGCCTTTGTTAACCGAAACGGCTTTATTGTCTATAATAAGATTTACCATTGATATTCTCTGCCTCCTTTGAAAGAACCGAACCCGTAGTGATCGCATCTCAGGCAGCGGGAACATTCCTGAGTGGCTTCTTCAAGCGACATCTCGTTTTCCATGAGGCAAAAATCATTTTTGCGCTCGTTTGCGTTGCGTTCCGTCAGGTTTATTCGTCCGTGGGCCGGTTTAAAGCGGTAGGATGCGGGCGGGACTTCCAAACCGGCAGTTATTTTCGTGTCGTAGCCGAGATAATTGTCGATGTTGGCCGCGGCGACCTTACCGCCGTCTATGGCCCTTATAACGGTGAGCGGTCCGGAAATGCAGTCACCGCCGGCGAAAACGCCCTCCATACCGTCGATCGCGGTTCCTTTTTGCGTAAGAATCTGATCCCACTTGAGCTTGACGCCGCTGTCCGCGAAGTGAGTTGCGTCGATAGCCTGTCCCACGGCGACGATGATAATGTCGCAGGGGAGAACCTCGGCGGGCTTGTCTGCGTTAGAGGGCTTCGGGCGGCCGCCCTCATATTTGCCTATTATCTGCGGCTGAAGAACAACGCCCGTGACGTTTCCGTTTTCGTCCGCCTGAACCTCTACGGGGGCCATGAGCGGCAGTATCTCGCAGCCTTCCGCCATAGCGCCTTCTACCTCTTCCTTAAGGGCGGTCATATCCTCGACGCGCCTTCTGTAAACGCAGGTTACGGAAGCGGCGTTTAAACGCATCGCGGTGCGCGTGGCGTCCATCGCAACGTTTCCGCCGCCGAGTACAACGACGCGCTTGCCGGTGAAATCGGGTTTGTTGCCGTCGCCCATATTTCCGAGAAGCTCTACCGCGGAGATCACACCGCGGCTGTCCTCGCCCTTGATTTTCAGCTTTTTATCGGCGTGCGCGCCTATGGATATGTAAACGCTGTCAAACTGCCCTCTGAGGTCCTCAAGGGTTATGTCGGTGCCGACGCTGACGCCCAGATTAACCTTTACACCGAGAGATAAAATAGTGTTAATATCTCTGTCAAGGTAGTCGTCGGGAAGTCTGTAGGAGGGTATGCCGTATCTGAGCATACCGCCCAGGCGCTGCCTTTTCTCAAAAATAGTCACTGAATGCCCCATCAGGCTCAGGTAGTAGGCAGCCGAGAGTCCCGCGGGACCGCCGCCTATAACAGCGACTTTTTTGCCTGTGAGAGGAACGCTTATCTCGGGAGGCGGAACCTCGCCGACAGTATCCACCGCGAAGCGCTTTAAGCCTCTTATGTTGATAGGCGCGTCTACCATTCCGCGGCGGCAGTGACTCTCGCAGGGATGCTCGCAGACAAGACCGCAGACGCTCGGGAACGGATTGTCTTTACGTATTAACCTTATGGCGTCCGCATATCTGCCCTCTTTGATCAGGGAGATATATCCGGGGATGTCGACATGAGCCGGGCAGTCGAAAACGCAGGGAACCGATTTGAAGTTCACGGTGCACCTGTTGTTTTTCATGTGAGATATGTAATCGTCACGGAACGCCCTGAACCCGTCAAGGACAAGCTTAGCGGCTTCGAAGCCTATCGCGCAGTCGGCCGAATCGGCTATGACAGTCGCCGTTTTTTCGATAACCTGAAGGTCGTTTTCGGAGCCCTTGCCCGAAAGGATCTTGTCTGTTATCGATGCGAGGGTATCGAGTCCGATTCTGCAAGGCACGCATTTGCCGCAGCTTTGAGCAAGCGTAAGCTTCAAAAACGCGTTTGTCATAGAAACCGGACAGTTGCCTTTCGGTGAAAAAACCAGTCGTCGGGACATATCCTCATAGAGGCCGTCCATAACATCCTGACTTTTTTCGGTGCTGTACAACTGTAGTCTATCCATGTCATAACTCCTTTTTAGAGTAGTAATTTCTTCTGCTATCTATATGCTGAACACTTCCAAATCCGCTGAAAGTCAAATACTCGCACACTTCAATATTAAACCAGAAAATTCGACATAAATCAATTGATTATAATTACAAATAATACCTCAATCTGCCCGTATAGTTTATGCTTATCGGAAGATAGGCTCCGCCGACATAATACAAAGCAAACCGGTGAGGAAAACTGCCGGAAGAATACGGCGGCCTCACCGGCAACTCCCGCGCGGATTAACCCCGACCGCTGTCCGGATTGACAAAATCCGGACAGCGGTATTATGATGATATAAAACTAAAGGGAGACTGCGCTTATGGGACAAAAATATA
The DNA here is from genome assembly GCA_012729975.1 of Clostridiales bacterium. Lineage (GTDB taxonomy): Bacteria > Bacillota > Clostridia > Oscillospirales > Oscillospiraceae > JAAYBW01. The sequence goes on along the minus strand of JAAYBW010000250.1, from coordinate 5,974 downwards.
ATCCGGAAGATTTCAGGATGAGAATCATACCTGTTGAGTGGCTGTCTAAAGCAAAGGAAGAATATCTGCGGTTTTGCCAAACAGCGGACTTTAGCCCCGAGGAAAGAAAATCATACGTCGGCAGCCGCGTGCTGGATCTGCCGGAGCTCCCGTTCACACCGGTTTCCATCATAATTATCATGGCTCGGATGAGTATGAAAACGGCGGTATTCAAACGCGGCGGAAAAATCGTCACCGATCTTTTCCGCGCGCGCGAAGTATCAATAGACGGTTACTTAAACAGCCTGTATGCAGGCAAAGGCTATCATCTGGTGAACGAAAGGAATCTGCCGCAAAAAATACTTGCCGTCTGCTCGGGTTTGGGCAAATACGGCAAGAATAACCTTGTGTATGAGGATGAGTGGGGCAGCTTCATACAGCTTGAAACCTACATATCCGACGTGCCCTATGAGACCGGCCTGATATGGCGCGACATTGTCAATATGGACAGCTGTGAAAGCTGCGGGGTGTGTATGCGCCTGTGCCCCGGCGGGGCTATCCGTAAAGACAGGTTTTTACTGGAGCTGACTCGCTGCCACGGCTGGCTCGATGTTACCCGGCAGCTGCCGGATTCCGCTCCTCACACAATAGCTCCCTGCTGCGTCTGCCAGAGGAACTGCCCCAAAAACAGCGGCTGGCGCTCAAACAACGAAACCGTTGAGTTCTCCGAGGAGGAAACGGAATTGCTGATGGCTGTTCACGAGGTACCGGGCGAACCGTTTAAGCTGACTTTCGGGAATATGTCGGACACCATGCGCAGCTGGGGCTATCCGGAGCCGCTTGTCGCCAAGGTCATGAAGCTGGGCATATACCCCTGGACTCTCAAAGATATACCCGCCAAGCTTGAACATATGTTCTCGCATACGGCGTAATGCCGATAACCGGGGATATGAGCGCAAAATCCGAAAAAACAGAGCTCGGCGACATTATTCCCTTGGACAAACTGCCCTTTGCGTTGTATACTAGCCATAGAAGAACAAAATGACTATTATAGGAGGAGAAGACCATGGCTGACATGCCCTTTATCAAGAATATCAAAAGAGAAGAGAATGTAGTTGAGCTCAAACCCTGGAAATCGATTCACCAGACCATCACAAAACCTATGGTGACCGGCGCGGGTCCGATGGAAATCAAAGATTCCGCCCTGGCCATGGGATTTGCGCATATCACCGCACCCGATGTACTGGGCAGTCCCACACACGTTCACCCCTTCGATCAGTGGATATACCTTATCGGAGCGGAGGATTTCTCCGAATTTGACGCTGATGTTGATTTCACCCTGGGAGATGAGATAGTACACATAAACTATCCCTGCTACGTCTTTATACCCAAGGGCATGAAGCACTGTCCTCTGGATATAAAGCGCGTAGGCAAGCCCATTATCTTTGTCGACGCAAGCATTACCCAGGAAGCGTCTGTCCGCCCCGAGACACTGGCCAGCACCAAACGTCCCACTTATCAGGCGCTCAATAACAAGGACTGAGACGCTAAAAGCGAACCGCGATTAAACAAATTCCGCGCCGCAAAACGGATGTTTTGCGGCGCGCACGTTTTTTGAGATTATGCGGGAGGCTTAGAATCTGTCGGTTTCAGCGAGCATTTTCTCAAGCTTCTTCATATCTACAGGCTTTGTAAGCAGATCGTCAAAGCCGCTTTCCACTGCAAGGCCGGCCTTATATTCACTGACGTAGCCTGTGAGCGCTATTAGATACGCGGTTTTCGTCTCTTCATCGGACCTGAGCGCCTTTGCCACCTCATAACCGCTCATACCCGGAAGACCGATATCGCAGAAAATAACGTCCGGCCGCATTAATTTCGCCGCTTTGATGCCTTCCGCGCCGTTATGTACTACCGCTGCCTGATGTCCCATTGTAATTAACAAGTTTGAAAAAACGTCGGCAAGCTCCTTGTTGTCTTCAATCAGCAGAATTTTCAAATATCTCTTATGCGCGGATATTCTTGTTCCGCTTTCACATTGCTTTTGACACATCGCGGGCACCATCCTCCGTGTATTTGGTAATGAAATAATCCAGAGCCGTCTGTAATATGTCCGAGTCCACCGGCTTGCCGAGGTGCATATCAAAGCCGGCTTCTATTGAGCGCTTTTTATCTTCGGCCTGCGTATAGCCTGATATGGCTATCATAACGGTATTTTTTAAGTCATCCGATTTTCGGATCTCCATAGCCGCCTCATAACCGCTTATATCCGGCAGACCAATGTCCGATATGATAACATCCGGCTTCATTACCTTCGCCGCCGCAACACCTTCGGCTCCGGTATGAACGGCGCTTGCCTGATGGCCTGATAAAGCCAGAAACTCACAGACAATCTCGGCCAGCTCTTTGTTGTCTTCAATAACAAGAATTCGGAGCGCTATATTATGCTTTTCCTTTGCTTTTTCACTTACTTCGTGTTTGACGACATCATCTTTGCCGAGCGGAAGTCTGATGGTAAACCTCGCGCCTTTGCCTATTCCTTCGCTGGCAGCTTCAACACTGCCCCCGTGAAGCTCCGCGATGCCTTTTATGATCGCCAAACCAAGACCGAGGCCGTCTCTGCCGCGCTCCGGGATATTGTCCGCCTGCATAAACGGCTGGAACAATAAAGGCAGCGCCTTGGGTGAAATGCCCTCGCCGCTGTCTTCTACGTAAATAACGGCTTGTGCATTCACATCGTCTTTATGAATTCCGGCCTTAACCGTCCCGCCCTCGGACGTGAACTTCAGGGCATTATGCAGCAGGTTGCCGATAGCCTGGCTCAGACGTACGGGATCCCCTTCCAGCATTAAGGGGGAGGAGGAGACGCTGAATTCCAGCCTCACCCCTTTTTTGTCAAACTGCGTCTGATAATCCCTGAGCAGGTTTTCGCCCAATTTATTTAAATCAACCTTCTCTTTTTTCAGCACGACCTTATTTTGCCGTATACGGGTTACCTCAAGTATATCATCGATCAAACGGGTGAGGTATTCTGTCTGCCTTTCGATATTTCTGAATATCCTCTCGGCGCTTTCTTCACTGTGCGCCGTTCTCTTTTGCAGGTCCAGATTCATCCTGATCACAGCCAGGGGATTTCTGAGCTCGTGAGAAAGAACGCTTATAAACCAGTCCCTGTGTTCCTCGCCTGCTTCGAGCTCGGCAATCAGTTCGCGTGCGTTTTGCTCGCTTTGCTGCAGTGTTATCTCGGCCTGCTTCCAGTCGGTGATATTCCTCACTACGGCTACCGCCCCGATAATCTCATTGTTGCTGTCGCGCACTGCGGCCGCGTTAGTCCAGCAATATTCTGTCACGCTGTTATCGGCCGAGCGGACGGTTTCTTCCACGCTTATGTTATCTTCTCCGTTAAGCGCTCTGATAATAGGAACGTCACTGTAGCTGTGCGGTCTGCCGTCAGGATGACAGACATTTATGGATTCTATAACTTCGGTTATATTCACTCCGATATAGTCTGTCGCGTAATTTTGCCGGACTGATTTATTGGTTATTATGATATCGCCCTGTCTGTCGACAAACCACACTCTATCGGGCAAATTATTGATTAAAGCCCTGAGTCTGTCTCTTTCCACCTGATAGTCACTTAACAAAACCTGCCTTTCTATCTCATCCTGCCTGCGTTTCATGATGTCCCGGAAAAGAACACCGACCAGGCCGTTTTTAAAGGGAAAGGCATGGAGCTCATACCACTTTTTTGTAAGCGCGCTATAGCATTCCGAATGCTCGGCTGTGCCCGTCCTTGCTACCCGGGCAAATATATCACACCAGCTGGGCTGCGCACCGCGAAGCGCGTGCCGTATACGTTTCCCGATTAATTCCCGCGCGTTTAAATCTGTCTGGTTCTCCCACGCGGGATTGCCCTCCAGTATGATATAGTCGCTTAGACCCGTATCTTTATCGTATGTGGGCTGAACGATAACATAACATATATCGATGGCCTCAAAGAGAGCGCGGTACTTTTCCTCGCTTTCCTTAAACGCCTTCTCGGTTTCTTTCTGCAGAGAGATATCTTTTGCTGTGCCGAACCACTCCTCTATTTTACCCGCGGCGTCAAGCAGGGGAACCGCACGCGAAAAGATCCGGGCCCAACTGCCGTCCGCCGCCCTGATGCGAAGCTCAAGCTCAAAGAGGCTCCTGCCGCGGATAGCCTCGCTTATAACCTGCGAAACATGCGTTCTGTCGTCCGGATGGACATGCGATATAAGCCAGTTGTCGGCCGGGCCGCGTATTTCCGGCATATATTCCTTTCCCCTGAGGATATCAATATATGTACAATCCGGGTTCATGCGGAATATGACGTCGGAACTGGCATCAACGAAAGCACGGTAGCGCTCCTGGATCTTCCGCTGTGCTTCCAACAGCCGCCTGTACGCGGTGACATCCGAATGCGTTGCCAGGCTGCCCCGGTATCGGCCGTTCTTATCAAAGAGGGGAGTCACCTGACATATCATCGAGACAATATTTCCGCTTTTATGGCGGATTTCATATTCGCGATTGACAAGAACTCCCCCCTCGGCGAGGTTCCTGCCGTCCTCATATATCTGCTGCACGCTGTCCGAGACAATGAACTCCGATAGCTTCCTCCCCAGCAGCTCATCGGGTGTGTACCCCATCATATCCGCGCATCTTTTGTTTAAAAAGACTATGCGTCCCTCTGTGTCGATTTGTGAAATCCCTTCCCCGGCAGTCTCGACAATGCTTCGGAATTTCTCCTCCGACTCCCGCAGCGCCGCCTCGGACTTCGCGCGTTCAACAGCTGCCCAGGTTCGTTCGGCGGCATCAACTAAAACGGCAAGCTCATTGTCTTTCCACTTTCGCGTGCTGCTCTGGAGAACGCCGAAATTAGCTGTCCAGCGCCCCTCTTTAATAAGCGGAACGGTCATGCTTGCGTAAACTCCGAGATTTGTGCTTGCTTGTCTTTCATGCGGTTTTTTGAGATTTGTCGTGGTCTGGTCATCCACGATCAGGGGTTCGCCGCGGCGAAGCACATCCATTGCCGCTCCGAAATCGCCGACCGGAAACTCCCCCGTAATCATCGGAGTTCCGAAACGCGAATAGCTGTCTTCTATATGTATTGTACGGCCGTCGTCGGTAATTTCATTGTACATAGCACAGTCCGCGTCAAGGTGCTCGCACACGATGCGTGCGGCAGCCCGCTTAATCTCTTTTGCGTCTGAAATCAGCCTCAGACTGTCACTCAGATAAAGCTGAAATCTCTGAAGCTCTTCCATTATTCGCAGATTTTTCTGCATCTTCTTCTGCTCGGTCACATCCCGGCTTATGGTGGCAAATATGTCGTTCCCGAGCGGGACCGCCAGAAAGTTATACCAACGGCCGGCAGATTCATTGAACACCTCAAACATTTCGGATCTGCCGGATTTTACAATCTCACCGTATTTAAAAAACCATTCGGGATCGGTATCGGGAAAAAAGTCCGATTCTCTTTTACCTATGATTTCGTCTCTGGCAATGCCCATAATTTCCGCGAATACGGAGTTTACTTCCAAAAACTCATAGTCCGCCGGCAAGCCCCGGTCATCGTACATCAGCTTCGCTATCTGCATTCCGCCCGAGAGATTATCGAGTATTTTCTTATAGTAATCATTAAAGTTTACTGACCCGCTGTTCATATACTCCGCTATGCCCCCCCCCGCGGCCGGTTTATCCGACAGGCTTATCCTTGACAATCCGATTAAGCCGTTAAGCATGGACGCCATTAATATTTTCTATAATAACATAGTTAATGTAAAAACGTTATATAAATTTTGCCAATAAGCGATAAAAATTGTAACTGTTAATAAGAACTGCTGAATTGGAAAAGTAACATCCGGTTTGCATGATTAACTTCCGGAACAGGAATATGCACGCAATAATAATTACCTGAAATAAAAGGACGCTCGCAGCAAGATTTATAAACTTGAAGTTACTATTGCGGACAGGAACT
>JAAYBW010000249.1 GCA_012729975.1 Clostridiales bacterium | reverse complement strand
GGAAGCTCCTCTTCGGAGCTTCTTTTTTGCTTTTTATACGATTATGTATTATCTTCATGAAGATGCAAACGTTTACAAAACAGATAATAGTACATATGTTCTATTTTGTCAAGCGCTAAATTTATAATAATTCGCTTATGCCGCAGCTAAGCCGGATCGTAATCACGATGCACTCATTAAACTTCAGATGCTGCGGGTTGAAAATTTTTGTTGATAAGATAACGGATCGGTTTTATAATTTTCCTGCACATAGTTAGTAATTTCTGGAGGATGATCCTTATGGTGAAAATTGAAGGTTTGCTTGATCTGTCTCACACGATTGCGGCCGGTTTGTTTAAAAATATCGAGTATCCCTGGCAGGCGCTGCCGCTGATCGGAGCATTTATAAAGCAGCTGGGGCCGACGCTTTCGGAGGACGAATACGAGCACCGGGAAGAGTTCGTATGGATTGCCCGGACGGCGGTTGTCGCACCTTCTGCGAGCATCACAGGGCCCTGCATCATTTGCGGCGGCGCAGAGGTGCGGCAATGCGCTTTTATTCGCGGAAATGCAATCGTGGGAACCGACGCGACGGTCGGCAATTCCACGGAGCTGAAAAACGTTGTCCTGTTTGACGCGGTACAGGTGCCGCACTACAATTACGTCGGAGACTCCATTTTGGGCTATAAGGCTCATATGGGAGCCGGCTCGATTACATCGAATGTTAAAAGTGATAAAACCTTGGTCGTTGTGAAGAGCGCCGGAGAACAAATAGAGACAGGGATTAAGAAATTCGGCGCGATTCTGGGTGACTTCGTGGAGGTTGGCTGTAACAGCGTTCTTAACCCGGGCACGGTCGTCGGACGCAATACGAACATCTATCCGCTTTCAAGCGTAAGGGGGGTCATTCCACCCGATTCAATATATAAGGCCCAGGGGAATATCGTAAGAAAATTCAGTAATGATAAGTAATGAGAATCAGGACAAGGAAGAGCTTTCGGCAAATTGACTGCCAATAATAAGTCATTGTTTTTATCAGCTTTTTATGTATAATCAGAAACCGATTTAACTTTTAATGGATGGTCGGACATTTAATTCCAATTGCAGAGCGTTGGACAGGAGAGGCATAATGGATATTATTATCAGAGAGAACTATGAACAAATGAGCAAAACAGCGGCTGATTGCATCGCGGATCTTGTAAGATCAAAGCCGGACTGCGTCCTTGGACTGGCCACCGGGAGCACGCCCATCTGTACATATCGGCAGCTGGCGAAAATGCACAGGGAAGGCCTCGACTTTTCAAGGGTAAAAACATTCAATCTTGACGAATACCTCGGGATCGGAATGACGCCTGAAAAGCCGTATCATATGGATCAAAGCTATGCCAGATTCATGCACGAGGAGTTGTTCCGGCATATCAATATAAAAAAAGAAAACATTCATATACCCGACGGCTTAACCAAAGACCCGAAAGCATTCTGTGCATGCTATGAAGAGAGCATCAAAAAAGCCGGGGGAATCGATCTGCAGCTATTGGGACTCGGCGGCGACGGTCACTGGGCTTTCAACGAGCCCGGCTCATCCTTGGGCTCAAGAACACGTGTTCAAGCCTTAACTGCCCAGACGCTGGACGACAACTACGAAGCTTTTTATAAAAAAGCAATGATCGAACGCAGCCAGATGCCGCACTTTGCCATTACGATGGGAATCGGCACCATACTGGAAGCGAGAAATATCCTGATGATCGTCAATGGGGCAAAAAAGGCCGATGTGGTAGCCAAATGCCTTGAAGGCCCTGTAACCTCGCAGGTTACGGCTTCGGCCATCCAGCTGCACAGCGGCGGCATTACGGTTGTGCTTGATGAAGCGGCGGCTTCAAAACTGGCCCATACCGAGCACTATAAGCACGTGGAACGCATGAAACGGCAATACGGCATACAATAGGCTGTAACGCAGCAATAAAAAAGACAATCAATGGGGGGATACGATGGGTAAATATTTCGGGACTGACGGAGTCAGAGGCGTGGCGAACACTGAACTGACACCGGAGCTCGCTTTTTCGCTTGGCAGATACGGTTCTATGGTTTTGGCAAGCCATAGCCGGCATAAACCGCGCATCCTGATTGGCACGGATACGCGCATCTCCTGTGCGATGTTGGAATCCGCGCTTGTGGCCGGCATTTGCTCGGCCGGAGCCGATGCCGTGGTCTGCGGTGTTATTCCGACTCCGGGCGTAGCTTATCTGACAAAGCTGGGTGACTTCGATGCCGGAGCGGTCATTTCAGCCTCACATAATTCTTTCGAGTTTAACGGAATCAAATTTTTCGATAGGAATGGGTATAAGCTCCCGGATAGCGTAGAAGACGAAATCGAAAGCTACATAATCGGTACCCGGCCCGACGACAAGCCGCGCCTCGGCGGTCATGAGGTTGGTCAGCGTCTTGATTATCCGAATGCGGCGGACAGTTACCGCGAGCATCTTTTAAAATCAGCGGGGGTTGACCTGCGGGGCTTGAAGATCGCCATTGACTGCGCCAACGGGGCCAGCTCCGGTATCGCACCCGATTTATTCAGCGCAGCAGGAGCAACGGTTGCGGCGATCGGCACAGAGCCCGACGGTCTTAACATCAATGACGGCTGTGGGTCTACTCATATGGAAAAACTCTGCAGGTTTGTCATCGATGAAAAATGTGATCTGGGCATTGCTTTCGACGGCGATGCGGACCGCATGCTGGCGGTGGACAGCAACGGTAATTGTGTCGACGGCGATGTGATCATGGCAATCATCGGCAGTTATATGCACAGCAGGGGACTCCTGAGTAAGAAGACTATCGTTGTGACTGTCATGAGCAATATCGGTCTGGATATTTTCGCTCATGAAAACGGTCTCCGGTTGGAAAAAACAGCAGTGGGTGACCGTTATGTACTGGAAAACATGCAGCAGAATAATTACAGTCTCGGGGGAGAGCAATCCGGCCATATTATTCTGTTGGATCACGCAACAACCGGAGACGGCATGCTCAGTGCGCTGTGGCTTTTAAAAGCACTCCGGGAAATGAACCGGACTCTTGCCGAGGCAGCCTGTATTATGAAGGTCTTGCCGCAGGTTGTTAAGTCTGCGCGGGTACTGAGCGGCAATAAGGAAAAAGCGATGAACGACGAGGAAATAAAAAGCCTGTGCCGGCAGAAGGAGGAAGCCTTAAACGGCAAAGGCCGCGTTCTCGTTCGGGCTTCGGGTACGGAGCCGGTGATCCGGGTTATGCTGGAGGGCGAGGACAAGGACGCCATTACCGACATGGCCGATGCTCTGGTATCCCTGATTGTCGAAAAATACTGCTAGTTACAAGCATCAGTTCCTCACGTCAATTTCGTATTTAATAAAATTCCTCCCGCTCTTCGGTGGTGAAGAGCAGATGTCTCAGATCCGCGTTAAGTACGGAATCGGAAAATGTCAGGAGCTCCAGCCTGGCATTTTCTCTTTTTTGCGCTGCAATTTCTGACAGAGCAGCGAGCTTCTCCGGGATGCCCTTTTCCTTGACCAGGTCTTTAATTTCATGGAATAAATCATGGCTTCCGTAAAGGAACAATCCCTCCTCTAAAATCTTGTTGGCAACCATCGACTTGAAATCCCAAAGATCCAGTTGGGCTTGAACCTTGGAAAGATCTTTGATGACATAATCGATTTCTTCCTTGTGACCGGGATTGCTCATTAAGAAATACTTCTGCTCATAAATTGCCGTGTCAAGTCGCTCTATGATGCTCTCGGACAAGCCCCTGACAACAACGACAATATCAAGATCCGAGCCGTTTACAAATTCACCGGTGGAGCTTTCCGGACGGGGCTCGAGATGTGCCATTTGATAAGCAACATCACCGGCAATCATGAAGCATACTTTTTCACGGATCAGAGCGGAATCCTGCCGGCTGTCGACGATTCCGCTGATAATGCTGTGAGCCAGTTCTTGCTTTTTACAGCTGATACGGATGATCTCCTGATGAATTTGCCGCGCTCTGGCGTCAAGAGCTTCGGGCTTGTCTGCCAGGCCCACCACCGTATAATTGCAAAATTCCCGGAGGATGGAGGGTGAAAGGCGCGCAAACCCTTCAACGTTCTTGTCCAATCGCAGGTATCTTGACCCGATTGTTTTAAGTATCAGATCCGGGCAGTTATTACAGTACCGCCACAAATCGAAGAAATCCGCCGGAATTTGTTCTTGGATTTCCTTCCCTGTAAGGGGCCCGCGCAGCTCCAGCAGTTCCTTTAACCTATGCAATGTCAGTCACTCCTTTTGCTCAGATGGGCGTATAAAAGTGCAATGTCAGAGGGAATTCAATGCCGGGCTCGCCGGAAGCCATTCCGGTCGAGTTTGCAGCTCTCGACATCTACGCTGATGATCATAACTGACGTTTCGGCTCGTCGCCGGCATCTGCTATGCATCAGGGTATACAATATATCGCAGGATGTGCATTCTTCTCCCATATTACTATAATCAATACCATGATTACAATCGCT
>JAAYBW010000248.1 GCA_012729975.1 Clostridiales bacterium | reverse complement strand
GCGCATTAATCCATTTTACAGAGGTCACTTACCATGCACAATTTGCCCGGTCGCCGCGCACAACGGCAGCCGGCCTCATGCACAACGAACCCGGTCACGATGCTCATTTTTCAGCGGTATATTCAATTCTTGCTGCTATGTTGACCAACAAATTTTGCACCCCTCCTAAAACGGCAACAGAGGCAAAATTAAATTGTATAGGGCAAAATTAAAAGGTGTCAGCAAAAAATATATGTGCTCCTTAGATGGTGGATTCTTTCTTTTTTAGCCATTTTACCAGTTGATTTGCGTCTTTAAACACTTCAGGATCGACATCGTCAAATTCATACTTATCCTTGGCAGTTTCTTCTTCGCCTTCAATTTCGTCAAAATCGTCTTCACGCCCAACCTCATCGTCATTAAGTATTTCGTCAGGTATAGTCTCTTCTTCAGATTCGAGTTCGAAGCTCAACAAATCTAGCTCGACATCAATGTCACCTATGGCTTCTACTGAACTAGATGCTGGTTCGATGTAGTCATCACCGTATGCTTTTTCTGGTGCAGAAGATATTTCACGAATAGTCTCTTTTATGGTTTCTTTATCAATTTTCGTGATGTCTAAAATATCGGTTCCCCCAAAGAATTTAACCGGAAGCAAACTATACATGGAATTACTATCAGCTGCCGATCGAAAATAGTAATCGCGAGCGATGCAGTAACTCAAATCTGACACAAATTTTCTTGCAGACGATAGGGAGAGATTTGCTATATGTAGGCGCTCAATAAAGCTGTCATAATCTGTATCTACACTATACCAATCTGAAAGGATCAAATCTGAGCCAGAGCCAAATATAGACACCATCACTGTATCGTTATGCATAAATAGAACAATGGACATGTCTGCCTCAAAAACAGGATGCAATAGAATGTGTGTCTCATATGCTATTTGACTCCGACTTTTCTTTCCACATTCGATAACAATCGAATAATAGGACACCTTTTCTCCAATTTGAGACGCAAAAACATCATCGCCTATATCAAACAGATGAGAAATGTTTACTGCATATTCCAAGTCGCGTCTCTGAGCATTATCAATTAGCAGTGTCTTGTTAGTATCAAAATAAATGACCTGCTTTACTGAATGATTGAAATATACTGGAACTGAAGATGTAGCGTGTCCGGCTTCAATAAAAAATTCCATAGCATCTTTATAGAAGTCTTCACAACCGATAGTGTCCACGCTGTCACCTCTTTCCAATGCTAATTGGTTTTACTTTATCAACTTAGCTAGTTCCTCATCATATGAGTAACCTTCAATTTCTTTTTTGAAAGTCGTAACCACCTCATACGCTTTGTTTATGTAATCATCGCGAGTTGAGCAGCCGTCTGTAAAATGCTCATACATCAGCTCAATTCCACCACGTACATAATCATGGAAAAGCTCCATATTTTCACGAAAAGCATCAGCTTTTTCCGGCTGCGTATCATACCTGAATGCCCTATCAACACGTTCGTTGGGCGTTAAATCAACGCTTTTATCAAGAAGCATTACCATACGATAAAGGAATACGCAGTTGTCCCGCTCATTTGCGAAGGCGTCCGCATAAACTCGTGCTCTATCGTCAGATGATGAGTCTCGTTTGGCTGTTTTCGAATAAAGCAACCCCCAAATGGCCGCGTTCATGTAGACATCTATATAGCGTTCAAATAATCGAGCAGAAGATGTGGTAGCATCGTCATCTTCTTTTGAGTTTTTTACTGCCATATATTTGAGGTATGTGGCATGCTTGCCGGTAATCGTATAATCATTTTCAAACATCACATATTCCTCCTTATTTAAATCTTGTTCCACTTGTCCGCTTGTCCCACGGAGGTAAAAAATGCGAGAAAAACAGATAGAACGAAAATTATCCATCACCGCAAAAAATATGGGAGGCATCGCACCGAAGTTTATAAGTCCTGGCTTTGACGGAATGCCAGACCGCATCGTGCTTCTCCCTCATGGGAGGCTGGCATTTATAGAACTAAAAGCACCGGGCAAGAAGCTGCGACCGCTGCAGGAAAAGCGAAGAAGGCAACTGGAAGCGTTAGGTTTTTCGGTATTCGTGATTGACAGCATAGAGCAGATTGGAGGGATACTTGATGAAATACGAGGCACATGATTACCAGAAATATGCGACAAAATTTATTCTTGAGCATCCCATATCGGCCATTCTGCTTGATATGGGCTTGGGCAAGAGCGTCATTACATTGACGGCAGTAAACGACCTGCTGTTCGACAGCTTCGAAATACACAAGGTTCTTGTCGTAGCACCGCTCCGAGTGGCGCGGGATACATGGCCTGCGGAGCTTGAAAAATGGGAACATCTGCATGGGCTGATTTATTCCGTTGCCGTCGGTACCGAGGTGCAGCGGAAAGCGGCTCTGATACAAAAAGCCGACATCTTCATCATCAACCGTGAAAACATCGAATGGCTTGTAGAAAAAAGTGATCTGCCGTTTGACTACGATATGGTGGTGGTCGATGAGCTTTCCTCCTTCAAATCCTACCAAGCAAAACGGTTCCGCAGTCTGATGAAAGTTCGTCCTTTTGTAAAACGCATCACCGGTCTTACGGGAACACCGAGCAGCAACGGTCTTATGGATCTGTGGGCGGAGTTCCGTCTGCTGGATATGGGTAAACGCCTCGGGCGGTTTATCACCCATTTCCGTAGCGACTATTTCGTACCGGACAAGCGCAACCAGCAGATAGTATTCAGTTATAAGCCGAAGCCCGGTGCCGAGGATGCGATATACCGCCTTGTGTCGGATATCACTATCAGCATGAAAAGCACCGATTACCTCAAAATGCCAGAATGCGTGATAAACGAAGTCCCTGTGCGGCTTTCTGAAAAAGAAATGGAATGCTACCGGACACTTAAGGACGATCTGATTCTTAGCCTTGACGGTCAGGACATTGATGCCGCCAATGCCGTAGGTCTATCGAATAAGCTGACACAGATGGCAAACGGCGCTGTTTACGGCGAGGACAACAATGTAATCGCCATTCATGACCGCAAACTGGATGCACTGGAGGACTTGATTGAAGCGGCAAACGGCAAACCTGTGCTTGTGGCATACTGGTTCAAGCATGACCTCTCCCGTATTGAGGAGTGTCTGCACAAACGGCATATTCCGTTTTCCAAGCTGGATACCGCCGATTCTATTAAGAGATGGAATAACGGCGAATTGCCTGTGGCGCTGGTTCACCCCGCCTCCGCCGGACACGGCTTGAATCTGCAAGCAGGCGGCTCCACATTGATATGGTTTGGTCTGACTTGGAGTTTAGAATTGTACCAGCAGACCAACGCGAGGCTTTGGCGTCAGGGACAGGAAGCCGATACGGTGGTTATTCACCACCTCATCGCCAAGGACACCATTGATGAAAAAATTATGGTGGCTCTGAAAAAGAAGGACAAAACACAGTCCGCATTAATTGATGCAGTAAAAGCGGACTTAAAAATCTAAGACAATCTCAGACAACATACGACAATCCGTGCCAATCCGAGAAAAACAAAAATATCGGAGGTACAGATTATGAATCCATATGAAGAATTAGCAAACGCCATCGTGCTGCAAGCGGTTAAGGATTATCGGCTGCACGAGGATGAAAAGGAACTGGCCAGCATTGAGCGTTTCTTCCGTTCCGACTGGTTTAGCGTCCTGACGAGTATTAACCCGGAAATATTAATCACAAAGTTGAGAAAGGAAAAAGTGTGCTATGAATACTAAAACATACCTTTCTCAAACCCGCTACCTTGATATGCGCATCAGATCCAAGCTCCAGCAGGTGGATTCCCTGAATGAACTGGCGACAAACTGTACATCGGTCTTGACGGGTATGCCCAGAAACCCCAGCGGTTCCACCTCACGTATGGCCGACGCCATTTGTAAGATCATTGACCTGCAAAATGAGATCAACCGTGACATTGATACGCTTGTTGACCTAAAGAAAGAAATCATGCGTGTCATTAAATCTGTGGTCAATCCGGAGCACCAGACCCTTTTGGAGAAACGCTATCTTTGTTTTCTCTCTTGGGAGAAAATTGCTGTGGATATGGGTTATGACCTGCGCTACGTCCATAAGCTCCACATCCGGGCTTTGGATGAATGCAAAGTCCCTGCTTCTCCCGAACTGGACACGAAAAGACACTGAAAGACATACGACTCTTATGATAGTATTATAATGACGAAAGATGAATAGAGATGAGCCTTCAAGGGAGCGATCCTTTGAGGGCTTTTCTTATGCCCGCAAGGAGGTGAACCTATGCCCTACAAACCCAAACGTCCCTGCGCCTACCCCGGCTGCGGTCGGCTTGCCGTGCGCGAGCAATACTGTGCCGAGCATCAGAAGGCGACAGACAAACACTATAACCAGCACGAACGCGACCCCGCTTCCAACAAACGATATGGTCGTGCTTGGAAACGCATCCGTGACCGCTACATCAAGTCGCACCCTCTCTGTGAGGAGTGCGAGAAGCAAGGATCGCTCACTCCCGCCGAGGAAGTACACCACATCCTCCCGCTCTCCAAAGGCGGTGGCAGCAATGCAGAAAACCTCATGGCTCTTTGTAAATCCTGCCACTCTCGAATTACTGCCGAGAGCGGTGACCGGTGGGGGTAAACAAATCTCTAAAACTAATTTTTACGGACAGCGGCGTGGGGCTTCGTGTTGAAAAACGCGGTTTCAAACGGTGGAATAGCCCCAGCGCAAAAGGAGTGTGATGAATATGGCTAAAGACGGCACCAACAGAGGCGGCGCTCGTGTCGGCGCGGGCGCGAAAAAGAAGCCGCTCACCGACAAAATATCAGCCGGAAATCCCGGCGGTAGAAAACTGACTGTGATGGAGTTTTCCGACACGGCGGACTTGCAAGGTCAGGCGATGCCCGAACCGAACAAAATGCTCGAAGCCATACAAAAGGACGGCAAGACCCTCGTCGCAAGCGAGATATATAAATCCACATGGACTTGGTTAAACGAGCGTGGCTGTGCGGTGATTGTATCTCCACAGCTTCTGGAGCGGTACGCCATGAGCGTGGCCAGGTGGATTCAGTGTGAGGAAGCAGTCACTGAATATGGCTTTCTTGCAAAGCACCCTACTACGGGCAATGCGATTCAAAGTCCGTATGTGGCGATGGGCCAGAACTATATGAACCAAACAAACCGCCTGTGGATGGAGATTTTCCAAATCGTAAAGGAAAACTGCACTGGCGAGTACAGCGGCGTGAATCCACAGGATGATGTTATGGAGCGGCTCTTAACCGCCCGGAAAGGAAAATGATATGGCAAAATACTTAACTGCCGAAAGCGTCTGCAAAGGTCACCCGGATAAACTCTGCGACCTGATTGCTGACAATATTCTGGATGCTTGTCTTCGCAAAGATAAGGCTTCCCGTGTGGCCTGCGAGGTCATGGCTACCAAAGGCAAGATCATCGTAGCGGGCGAAATCACCTGCTCGAAGAAAGTAGATATCCGTTGGGTGGTCCGCAGAGTTCTGGAGGACGTAGGCTACAATCCTTGGAGGTTCACAGTGTTTCTGTTCGTCCACCAGCAAAGTAAGGACATCGCCGGTGGTGTGGATCGGGCGCTGGAATCCCGTGCCGGAGATACCTCTTGGTATTCCATGCTCGGTGCTGGCGACCAGGGCACTGTTTATGGTTACGCCACAGATGAAACGGTTGAAAAGTTACCGCTTCCTCTCGTATACGCGCATGCCATTTGCCGGAAGCTGGATAGCGCCATGAAAAATGGCGTCATCAAAGGTATCGGTCCTGACGGGAAAGCACAGGTCACTGTCGAGTATGAGAACGATAAGCCAAAGCGTATCAAGACCATTGTCGTTTCTGTGCAGCACCGTGCTGACAAGGACTTGGAGATTCTCCGTAGTGAGATCATCTCCCAAGTGCTGTGGCCGGTTTTTGAGAAATTCCCATTTGATGATGACACCGAAATCCTCGTCAATCCCTCCGGCCGTTTTGTCGAGGGTGGGCCTGCTGCCGACACCGGTTTGACCGGTCGAAAGATTATGGTGGATAGTTATGGTGGCCTCGCTGCTCATGGAGGTGGAGCGTTCTCCGGTAAGGACCCGACAAAGGTCGACCGCTCCGGTGCATACATGGCAAGAGCCATCGCAAAGAACATCGTCTGGTGTAATTACGCCAAACGCTGTCAAGTGG
>JAAYBW010000247.1 GCA_012729975.1 Clostridiales bacterium | reverse complement strand
GCCGGATTGGCAAGCCTACCGAAACTGCAACACACGCAAAGGATACTGGGCGATTGCCGGAAGTGGAATTCTCCAACAAACAATCACAAACAAAAGACTCGCACAGGCCGGATACTACAGTATCCTAAACCGGTACGAGTCTCTGCACTCAAACGGTTGAACCGCCGTGTACCGATCGGTACGCACGGTGGTGGGAGAGGTCGGTCACTCAACTAATGGGTGACCTCCTACTCGATCAAATGATTTATTGGTCAAAATTAACGGCAAATCGGTTGCTTCACACTTCCGATGACAGGCACACAACAGTTGGCACATCATGACGGAATGTTATGGAGTTTTCCTGTAAGAGGTTTGTAAATTTCAATTTCTTAAAGTGCTTTCTCATCTCTTCCTGCCAGACTTCTGCGCTTTCAAAGCGATCTGGAAAGTCATCTTCAATAAACCCCAGAAAGACCAGGAGAACCGGTTTTTCCAGAGCTCTTTAAGTAAAACCGGCATACGCTATTCTATTCGCAATCTGATACTGCCCTGTATATTCGCCGCCGAACGCGGTGATTTCTTCTGTGATGCACTTTTCGATGCTTTTGTGATTCTCAAGCTTAACTTCATAGTTCGCGGTATCCTTCTTAGGGTCTGCTTTTTTCCCGGATCCGCACTCTCTTCTGTGCCCCTTTGCCTCAAGAAAAATCAGCCCACGTTTGCCGTCAAGTTCTGCCTCACAAATGTAGTCCCAGGTTGGTCGCTTTCCGCGATGCTCGATCCACCAACTGTCGAATTCGGCAGAATACAGTTCTCTATCCTTCAGAAAGCGTTCAAGTGTTTTCTCTGAAGGACTCGATTTGGACGGAACTCCGTTGCCCTCGATAATTATTACGCCGGGGATGCTTTCCAGCAGCGATTTGAGTTCATCACTCTTGATCAGCTTCATGAGATGGTATCTGCTCCCGTAAATATACTCTTCCGTTTTCATATAACCGCCCTTTCTCAATGATGAAGCCGCTCAGGTTTTCAGCGTATTGTAACAGCAATGTAGGCGGATTTTCGTTTGTGGCAAGCCGTTCTTTCATCCTTAAAGACAAAATTGCTTGCAAAAAGAGAATAATCTGGGCTAATTCTCTTCAGAGAATTGAGAACTGGAACATTACTCTGATAAT
Organism: Clostridiales bacterium; assembly: GCA_012729975.1. GTDB lineage: Bacteria > Bacillota > Clostridia > Oscillospirales > Oscillospiraceae > JAAYBW01. Next base: position 14,005 of record JAAYBW010000247.1, on the reverse strand, counting down.
AGACTTTCGAATAGCAATATAAACAATGCAAGTACCGAGCAACCCGGGGTCCTATTACATACTATAACTGGTGTGTTTTCCGGTTTAGGTCATACCAATTATACGCAAAACGATGCATGAAAGCAGAACATGCAGTCTTTCATGCGAATTTTCTAAATCCATTGTCACAATGTTTTTTATATATCGAAGCCTGTACGTTAAGGTATTCGGGTGAATAAAAAGTTCATCAGCGGCGGATTTTAAGCTGCGATTTTGTCGCAGATATACTTCCAGACTTGATAACAAATCAGTGCAATTCTCTCTGTCGTATTCCAGCAATTGAATAACCGCTCTATGACAAAGAGGTATAATTGAAGTTGCGCCAGCGATTAAACGAGCAAAGTGTTCGTCCAGATAATCTTTTAAAAATCGAATTCGTTCATCTTTTTTTCCGAGCTGTATAGCAAGACGCGCGTTTAAGAATTGTGAGTTAAGTTGATTAATTGAGCAAAACGGTACGCTAACACCGCAAACAGCATCGTGCGACTCAAGCAGCTTTTCCAGCTTAGGATAGCATTTCATCATCGTTGATTCAGTATCGTTATGTATCAATAGTAAAATATTGTCCAGAAAATTAAAACCTACACAATCTGGAAATGTATTCTCATATTCATATAGGTAATAGAATATTTTACTCATATCATTTCTGATTTCCGGTATGAAGATTGTAATTAGACAGTAATTATCTTTAATGCTCCAGTTAACCAGTTTCAAGGTTGACGCAACATTATGCTGGTCAGTATCGACACCGCTGAGCATACCAACGAACATCGTTCGCAGGGCCTCCATCGAGTCAAACAACGAGGCATATCTCTTTGCAAATGTCGAAAAGACCACTGATGATATATGATCCAGTACTTTTGTCTGATAAGCGGATAAAGGTTTACTGCTTTCAGATACTGATAAAGTCCCAATGCGTCTGGAATTATGATAGAGATTGCATGACATTCTATTTGGAAAGTTCGGACGCAGCTTAACAAACTCCGAAGCATATGGGGGTGCCGGTTTGCTCGTTAGGTTTAGTCGTCTAACTTCATTAAATATCCTAATAGAAATTTTTGATGTTTCAAAGGTTTCCTTCCACTCTAGATCGTTTTCGTCTGGCATATAATTACTACTGTAGTCAACGAGGTTAAGCAGACTGTCAAACAGGATAATATGGTTCTGAAAAAACTCAGAGCAGATATTTAAAATTTCTCTTGTTGATTTGGATTCAATTAATGCTTCCAAGAGTTTATGTTCCAATTGATTGTATTTTAAAAGGATGCTCTGTATATTGCCGAATAAGTTTGTACACTCCTCATGATGAAAAATCATTCCACAAATGTTTTCTTTTTTGAATAATTGCTCAGCTAATGCTCCACCGCCAACACATATTAGGTATTCTGGGAATTCTTTTAAACGGTTCTCAATATGCTCCCAGCGTTCAAAATAGATTATTTCGTTGCTATATAGATTACTTCCTGCTGGTAGAGTGCGTATATCGCTTAATACTAGCGCATGATTAGTATCACCGCATATGTAATCTGGTTTCGTTATAAGAGCATCTATTATAACACCTATGTTTAGTTTCATAACTCATTCCTCATTTTCGAAAACTATAAGAAACAGCAATGGCGGAATGGCGGTTTGTTAGCATTATTTTCTAAAGTATACTATATAAATCGCACAAAATCAATTCGGTTTTGTGTTGATAGAACAAAGTAACGGTGCGATATTGATTCTTCCGTAACATTAACAAGCCCAGTTAGATATGGTATTATACATTAAGATATGGAGAAAAAAAGACCTTGATATGTGCAATATGCTGCTGTTTCTGCTGAGCAGTTATTTAAACTGCCCCGCGACCAGACTCACGATATAAATATTCGCGCTCGTGATATAGAGAACAATATTATATAAATAGGAGGAAGAGGACTGTGAATTAGTATGAATATGTTATAAAGACAAGCGCAGTGTCATAGTGACCGTATGTAGTCAATTACGATAACAAACATGTTATAGAATACAGATGTGCTTGTTGTCAGCGGCGGTGTTGCAGGAATGCCCAGCAAAGCTGTTGGTTTCGTTTACAACTGTAAGCGAAACAGCGCATATCCATCATCTTGAAAAGAAAGCAAACTGGTGTAGAGTTCCGTGTCGGAATGAACAATCCTCGGCAACCCAATACAACTTCGCCTTCTGGAAACAAATAGCCTATAAGTATTTAAGAATTTGTGAAAGCGAGGAAACACTTTGTCTAACCATATCAATTACGGTAGCATCCCGCCTAAATGGCCGTTTCCCGTCAAATACGACGAGGAGAACAGAATCGAAACAGATGTTTTAGTTATAGGAGCCGGCATAGCAGGATCAATGGCTGGCTTGATGGCCGCGAGAAGAGGTGTCAAGGTTGCGGTTGTCGATAAGGCTCCCATTGATATCAGCGGCTCCGGCGGCGCGGGTCTTGACCATTACGGCGGATGTATATCCAACCCTGACTGTGGCTTCACTCCCGAGGAATATATGGAACTGCTGAAGAATGCTAAAGTGAAATTCAGGCCTCCTGATCACAGAGCATATATTCAGATGAAAGGCGCATGGGATAACCTTTTGGAGCTGGAAAAGCTGGGACTGAAGTTTCGTGACGAAGAAGACGAATTTGTAGGGGCTCCCTTCCGCGACGACAAAACTAAAATAATGTACGCCTACGACTACAAGAATAAGGACACAATCAAACTCCGTGGTGGTGCCGATATAAAGGCCTTCATGAGAGCTGGGCTTACTAAAGAAAAGAACGCCACGCTCTATGAGAGGGTTATGATTACCAACCTACTTACGGAGGATGGGAGACCGGGTACGCGAATTGTTGGAGCGACAGGCATCAACGAAGAGACAGGCGAATTTTACATATTCTCCGCCAAATGCGCCATACTTTGTACCGCTGGCCTATCGCTTCAGGCAACAAGTACATGGACTTTCAACTCTGAGATGTTTGCCAATGGATACCGGGCAGACCCGAGGGTTACGGGCGAAGGTTTTGCGATGGCATGGAAAGCGGGAGCTGAGTTTTTGCCGGAGGAGCAATTCGGGCAATCAATTAATACCGGGCCGTTTGGTTGGCCTTGGTATGGCGTAGGCAACCCCGACAACACATGGCACGGCGTCAACATTGTGGATGACAATGGTAAGGAAATGCCTTACAGAAACAGCTACGGAGATGAGCTCTCAACTGTATTGGATCGGTTTATGCCTTCTGAGGGCAAGTCAAACGTGGGCGTCTTACACCCCGTACCGTTCATTGACGCAAAGAAGATTGAAAGCGGCGAGTATGTGCTTCCCCTGTGGGCGGATCTTTCTGCATTTTCCGATGATGAGCGCCGCAGCCTCTGGGGACTTATGGTCGGAAACGAAGGCAGAACACGCACAGCTATTTATGACTACTTCAACAAGGCGGGCTTTAACCCTGACACAGATATGCTCCAGTGTCCCGTGATGACACCCTATAACTTCCAGAATGATTTCAAGGATTGGTATCAGGGGGAAGCCCATATTTGCAAGGCGTGGAAAGCAGATACCTTAAAAGGTGTCATAACCGACTGGAATCAGATGACCAGCATTGAAGGGCTGTTTGCGGCAGGCTCCGAGAGCGATCAGGGCGGAGCGGCTGCCGGGTCATCCGGGGGATATAGCGGCAACAGGGCTGCCGAGTATGCCATTAAGACTCCACGGGGCAAAATTAGTGAGGAACAGGTTGCAGCTGAAAAAAAACGCGTATACGCCCCTGTAAAGAGGATGGATGACCCGAAAGCCAACGTCAGTTGGAAGGAACTGTGGATGGGTTTAAACCGCGTCATGCAGCAGGATTGCGGCGAGTTCAGATCTCCCGAGTTGTGCGAGCATGGCATTAAATGGCTTGACAGCATAAAAAAACACGAGATGCAGATGACTTATGCCAGAAACCCCCATGAGCTGTCTCGTGTGCTTGAATGCGAGAGCAGAGTAACCACCGGTGAAATATACTTAAACCTCTGCAAAGCTAATTTCAGAGCAGCCGAACAGAACATAGGTAAGGATAAAATAATGCTCAATAAGTTTATTGATGGAGAGCTTATCACCACATATAAGGAAGCGGAATGGTGGCTGAAACCCCCTTGCTCTTCTTCGTATCTTGAGAATTATACGAACTGCAGAGCTCTTGAAAAGGAGGAGAAGCAAAATGGATAGAGCATATCTTGTTCCCAATCCAATCGCGCCTTGTGAAGCGATATATGTTGACTATGAAAAGTGCGTCGGCTGCAACCTGTGCACAAAGCAGTGTCGCACCCAGACAATAATGCCAAATCCAGAAATAGGCAAGCCACCCATCGTCATCTACCCGGATGAATGCTGGTTTTGTGGCTGCTGCATAGAAGCTTGCAAGCATGACGCACTGAAGATGCGTTATCCGATTAACCAAAGGCTGTTTTTCAAACGAAAGACAACGGGGGAGGTTTTCCGCATCGATGGGCCCGACGCTCCGCCTCAGAGTTACTTTAAACCAACGGTTACATGCGAAAAACCGATAATAAAGAAATAGATGCCTGTTGCTTCAGCCTGGAACAAGAACAAAGCTGTCGGTCAGAAATGCGACTGACGGCTTTGTTAATAACAGCCTGGCGGAAATAACAGCTCGTGCGATGTACAGTTGTGTTGCCAAAACAAAAAAATACAACCATCTTGATTCTAGCACCACATTAACAAGCCTTTGTGTAGATGTTATAATTGATAAAAATGGCGAATGATTACATAAGAATTTTGTATAATACGCCGCATATACTATGATATGTTTACTCGATTGTGATAACAAGGGGTTCAATTCGCTTTGATAGCTATTTTGCAAAATCAAGAGAAGACTCGGATGAAATTAAAGTCGAAAGAGAGCCAAGTAATGTGCTTGTCGGAGAAATTGCTGAATAAATACTATCCTTTATGGCCCTTGTATTGAACCGCTAATAGAAGAATCGATCGTACCGGTATTCGTACCTAACGGATCGATAACAACTGTGTATGGCGTTGAATACGTCGGCAGTCAATCCTCCATGTAAAGCCAGACAATTTTCAAATATGGATGACGACTCAGCTATGCCTGCGCCTTTTCTCTCGGTTTGTCGGAACGTACAGAAAACTTGTTAAGCCTTTGTATTATAAGTTAGCAAGGAGGATTGTAGTGTTAAGATTTATTATCAAGCGCCTCTTGCTGGTAATTCCAACCCTGCTGGGTATCACGATCGTCGTGCAACTGTTCATAGTGATTACTCCTGGCGATCCTGCGAGATTACTAGCAGGTAATCAGGTCTCGGAAGAGGAAGTTGAGGAACTGCGAGAAGAGATGGGACTGAATGATCCTTTCTTAGTGCGGTACGGTAATTACATGAAAAACCTGTTAAGTGGTAATTTCGGCACGTCATACAGGACGAAAAGCTCTGTGCTGACCGAAATGCTCAATCGATTCCCGTACACGCTTTTGCTTGTTTGCATCAGTATGCTGCTGGCAGTCGTTATCGGAATACCTCTCGGCATATATGCGGCGACACATCAATACTCATGGAAAGACAATGCGGCGATTTTTGGTTCGCTGTTCTGTGTCTCTATGCCGTCTTTTTGGTTCGCGTTGATGTTGATTCAAGCCCTCTGCGTCAAACTAAAAATTCTACCGGTTGCCGGAGTAGATAATTGGAAAGGTTGGATATTGCCGTGCTTTACGAATGCACTGGCATATGCCGCTTCTATCGCAAGACAAATGAGATCGAATTTGCTTGAAGTCATAAGGCAGGACTTCATATCGACAGCCCGAGCAAAAGGACAGACAGAAAATAAAGTATTGTACAAGCACGCACTTCAAAATGCCGTTATTCCAATCATTATGACAATTGGAAGTATTTTTGGCTTTGCGTTAGGCGGTTCGCTAATTACCGAGGTGATTTTTGGTATTCCGGGACTCGGGAGTTATACGATTACCGCTTTGATGGCCAGAGATTATCCTGTTATCCAGACCAGCGTCCTTTTTCTTTCAACGGTTTTCTGTATCATGCTGCTGCTTACCGACGTGGCTTTTGCAATTGTGGATCCGCGCATACGCGCACAGTATGTGAGAAGAGCTAAAAAACCTGAAAAGAAGGAACCTGAGAGGAGTGTGGCATAGTGAACGAAACTGTTTCCTGGCGTAAGAAATCGCGATTTGCAGAGACCTGGCGGCAACTGAAGAAAAACAAGGTTGCGGTTATTTGTCTTTTTGTTATTATTGCGGTTGTTTTAATTGCAATATTTGCGCCTGTGATCGCACCGTATTCATATGAGAAACAGGATTACTCGAGTGTCTACGCACCGCCTAGCGCCGAACACCTCCTGGGAACTGATGGGTTGGGTCGTGATATTCTAAGCCGACTTATATACGGCGCAGGACAATCGCTCCAGCTCGGGGTTATTTCAACAGCAATAGCCTCCGTTATCGGAATTATTATCGGGTCTATCGCAGGGTACTACGGAGGATGGAAAGACAATTTAATAATGAGGTTTTTTGATATTTACCAAAGCATACCGATGTTTCTTCTTTGTGTAACTCTGGCTGCAGTGATGGGACCGAGTCTCAACAATGCGACCTTGGCAATCGGTATCGGTATGATACCCGGTCCGGCACGTATGATGCGCGCTTCGATCCTCTCGATTCGTGAGATGGACTATGTTGAATCGGCAAAGGCAATAAACGCGCATAGTTCACACATTATTAGAAAATATATCGTGCCGAACGCGATAGCACCGTTGATTGTTTATGTTACCATGAGCATCGGTATGAATGTCCTTGCCGGCGCTGCTCTCAGCTTTATCGGCTTGGGCGCACAGCCACCTGTCCCGGAGTGGGGCGCTATGGTATCAGATGCAAGGAACATTATGAGAGATCATGGGACGCTTGCATTGTATCCCGGTATTTGCATTATGATTGTTGTCCTCGCTTTCAATTTGCTAGGTGACGGACTAAGAGACGCACTAGACCCACGGTTGAAGAACTGAGGTGTAGGGATGACTGATATTTTACTTGAGATCTCTGATTTGGTTATTGAATATCACACGGATGACGCCGTTATCCATGCTTTAAACGGTATAAATCTAACCATAAAGCAAGGCGAGACTATTGGATTAGTAGGGGAGACAGGCGCGGGAAAAACAACGATTGCACGCTCGATTATGCGCATCCTGCAAACTCCACCGGCAAAATTCTGCAGCGGGAAGATAGTTTTTCAGGATCAGGATATCATGGCGTTATCAGAAAAAGAAATGCGTAAAATTCGGGGCAATAAAATTGCGATGATCTTTCAAGATCCGATGACAGCGCTGAACCCGGTTCATAGAATCGGTGATCAAATAACCGAGGCTGTTGGTTTACACAACCATGTCAGTCGAGCGGAAGCACAGATAAGAGCTGGAAAAATGCTTGAAATGGTTGGTATCCCTGCCAGTAGATTTAAAGAGTACCCACACCAATTTTCTGGCGGAATGAAGCAGCGCGTCGTCATTGCAATGGCACTTGCCTGCAATCCAATATTGCTGTTGGCAGACGAGCCTACTACAGCTCTTGACGTAACAATTCAAGCCCAGGTGCTTGAAATGATGCGGGAGCTGAAGGAAAGGCTTGGTACATCTGTTGTCATGATAACACATGATTTAGGTATTGTGGCGCAAACCTGTAATTCAGTAGCTGTCATATATGCAGGCGAAATCGTCGAGTACGGTACTGCGGAACATATTTTTGACTATCCATCACATCCATACACCATTGGCCTTTTCAACTCACTTCCAAAACTGGGTTCCCGTGAACGGCGTCTCAAACCTATCAAAGGGCTGATGCCTGATCCTACGAATTTGCCGACAGGCTGTAAATTTTACGATCGCTGCCCAGATGCCACGAAAGCATGTTCGTTGTGTTCCCCCGACATAATAGAAATTTCTCCGGGGCATTCGGTTAAATGCATTATGAGGGAGGTGAGCAGCTGATGTCTGCGTTGCTTGAGGTAAGAAACCTAAAGAAGTATTTCAAGACCGGCGGAGCGTGGCTACATGCGGTTGACGGTATCAATTTCACCCTTAACGAAGGGAAAACCCTTGGTGTTGTCGGAGAATCAGGATGCGGAAAGACCACACTTGGGCGCGTCATTCTTCATCTTCTTGAGCCGACAGACGGTCAGGTTATATTTGACGGAAAAGACTGGACGAATCCAAAGAAAACAGAACTCGCAAAAATGCGAGAAGAAATGCAGATAATTTTTCAGGATCCCTATGCGTCGCTTAACCCACGCATGTCGGTCAGCGAAATCATTATGGAACCTCTGATTCTTCAGGGCAAGCTCTCAAAAGCGCAAATAAGAGAAGAAACCGTAAGATTAATGGATACAGTAGGATTAGCGGTACGTTTTGGAAACGCATACCCTCATGAACTTGACGGTGGTCGGCGTCAGCGCATCGGAGTCGCACGAGCACTGGCACTTAATCCGAAGTTTATCGTATGTGACGAACCTGTATCCGCACTGGACGTTTCTATTCAGGCTCAGATAATTAATCTTCTGCTCGATTTACAGGAAGAGTATGGTTTGGCATATATGTTCGTAACCCACGACCTGTCTGTCGTGAATTACATATCAGACGACATCATGGTTATGTACCTTGGGCAGGCGGTAGAGAAAGCGCCGGCGGAAGAGTTGTTTGATAGACCTTTGCATCCTTATACAAAGGCGCTGCTTTCCGCAATTCCGATTCCAGATATTCATAACCAGACAAAACGTATCATCATGCAAGGCGAGATCACTTCGCCGATCAATCCGAAACCCGGCTGTAGGTTCATGGACAGGTGCCAATATATATCGCCTGAGTGCGCAAACCCCCAGACATTGGAAGAGCCTTCGCCGAATCACTTTGTTGCATGTTGCAGAAGCAATATTATTAATACTTAATAAATGGAGGTACGAAATGAAAAAGAAGGTAACTACACTTCTCGCGCTACTGCTTACCTGCATGATGATTATATCGCTTGCAGCATGCGGCAGTACATCCGATGGCGCTGTATCCAACCCCAATACCTCAAAACCAGGAAGCTCATCTCCGGCGAGCTCCGCAAGTGATACTCTAAACGTTGCGCTCGTAGGCGACAGCGGAACGTTGGATGCGGCCATTATGACAGGTGCTGTTTTTTCGGCAGTTGCTTGTGTCATGGAGCCATTATGGGATGTTACGATGGACAACGATATTATTTTTGTTCTCGCGGAAAGCGTTGATAAAGTCAGTGATACCCAGTATACAGTTAACCTAAGGCAAGGGGTTAAATTCTCAAATGGTAATCCTCTTACCGCATCCGATGTTGTCTTCTCAATAGGGTTACATAAAGCGGCAGGAGCAACCGGCGGACCTAGGGTCCAAACAGTTGATGCCGAAAAAACAACTGCTATAGATGAACACACACTGGATTTGCGCTTATTAGAGCCAAGTGTTGCACATTGGTCTATATTGACACAAATGCTGGTTTATGATGAAGAATCCTATGATCCTGAAAAGGCTACCAGTTATCCAATCGGTACCGGACCGTATATTCTCACTGAATATGTGCCTAACAGCGTTGTAACTCTGGAAAGACGCGACGACTATTGGGGAAAACAGCCTGACGCAAAGTACGTTAACTTCAGGATTCTTGCTGAAACCTCGCAAAGAATCAACGCCTTGGAAACTGGTCTCGTTGACATTGCCCCTATTGCTACGACGGATGCTGAATATGTCAAATCCATGGACGGGTTTAATGTAATTGGTCGTTATGCGGGCATGTACTGTAGTTTAGGTTTCAACCATGGCGAAAACTCTGCTTTTCATAAGAATGTTGATGCACGAAAGGCAGTCGTTCATGCTGTCGATCCTCAGGCAATCCTGAATACTGTCTACTTTGGGAATGGTGTAGTAATGAATGCAGCTGTCCCGGACTACTGCTTTGATTATGAAGACCGTTTCACTGATATGGACGACACATATGCAATCGGTTATAATCCTGAGCTTGCAGCAGAGCTTGCTAAGAGTTCCGGACTTGTGAATGAACCAATTAAGCTTATGACTGACGGCACCGCAGAGGCAATAAAAACAGCTGAAATCGTGCAGAGCATGTTGGGCGATATCGGTGTAACGGTAGAAATCAACAACTATGATCCTGCCACCGTCTGGCAAATGCAATACGATCCCGCGGCTGATTACGATTTTAGCATTGGTACCGGTATAGCTCCGAACAGAAGGGTCGGGGATCTTCTTCTAAATGGCGTAAGGTACTCACCGACACTGACCATCCCCGGAACATTTGAAAATAATGAAGAATACTTGCAGCGTGCCCCGCTTTGCATGAGCACGCTTGATGAATCGGCCCTCAGTGAGTTATTGTACGATATGCTGGGGCGGTATGAAAAAAATGTGCTGAGCTTTGCGCTTTTGGATTACTTAAGCTTCACTGCATTCTCTGCAAAAGTTGATTTGACATCCATTGTAAACACATTCGGCACCGCAGGAGTGCGCCTGGTGGATGTAAAACTGGCCAAATAATTATTTCAAAATTGTGTGTATTATGTTGCTTTTATTCGCGAAACAAACTTGAAGAAGGTATCCGATAAAATAGGATTTGCTTTACCGCTGCATGTACGGATAATACCGCCTGCAGCGGCAACGCTCAAAATATCCTCTCCTATACCTCTCCGAAGCATAAGAACCGCATAGCTTATTGGGGGGAATGCCTTTGGCATTCCCTCCACATAAAGGAGTAATTCATATGCCGTATATGAGAGTCAGTTTGACGAAGACGTTGACAATAGAGCAGAAGAAGGTCTTGTATGATGGTCTCGGCGCTGCCCTCAGTCTGATTCCAGGTAAAGAGCCATTTATGTTGATTGCGGATATTGAAGATGGAAAGACTATCTTCAGCGGAGGAAGACCACAGGAAAACTTCGCATTTGTCGATGCACGTTACTTCAGTAAGTTTGAATTCCACGTCAAAAAGGCCTTTACTCAGGGAGTTTTCAAAACCATTCAGGATGTAGTGGGAACCCCTAAAGAATGTATTTCCATGACGATTTTAGAAATGAGCACCTGGGGCGGGTTTGGTAACCTAGCTGATGAATACTACGCCGACCCGGATATATAAATATATTGTTACCTCTAGTGGCTGTGTACGCTGCTATCTATACTTTTCTAATAGCTAGGGCACACCCTAAGTCTTCGTATAATGGCATAACTGCAGATCCTAATCATAATATTTGCGTCTTCACTTCGTTCCAGTCTGTTCCCACTTGCATCTGAATGCCGTTAGCTAACGCTTCAAAGTGCTTTTTACCACAATGTATTTTCAGCCGCTCCCGAGTGCGCCAGTCCATAAAGTTGGTACTGCCCTTTGTTTCCAAAATAAAGTATAATTTCTCCTCGCCGTTCTTGGTCAAATACACCGCCCAGTCCGGGGTATAGGTGCCGATAGGCGTTTCGATCTTGAAACGGTCCGGTATTTTAAAGAACAGTTTCACATCCGGATCATTATCCAACGCCACGGCAAAGGGGCGCTCAATGGAGCTGCTGTCATACACAACGTAATCGTAAACGCTGTGCTCCACCTTTACGGCGTTGCGGTCAAGATTGGCAATCAACTCTGTGCTGTCAAAGATTTCCTGTGCGTAATGCTCTTTTCCGTCCAGCTTCACATAGCGGATGCCGTCTATCGCTAGCGCATGGCGATAGTTCCGGATAATCTCCGTCGCTTTTTCCAAAAAAGCTTCGGGATTTTTTAGAAAATCGCTACATCGCCCACTCTCGACTAAAATCCGGTTGACTGTGGAGGGAGTTAATAGCGTTTCATCGCTGATGGCGGTAATCAGGTCAGGGAGAGTGCGGTATGAATCTGATATATCGGTCGTGCGCATTTCCCGTTCAGTATGGTAAATGCCTGACTTTTCGATGTGAATATCCGCCGTCTGCTCTATCAGACGGGTCTTTGGAATAGGAGGCATATCACGCAAAGCCTTCACGCAGTTTTCAACCAGCTTATCAGTGTCAATGCTGACTCGGTAGGCTGTTTTCTGTTTGATTTTCTCCCACAGTTCCAAGAATTCGGGCGAAACCATGACCTGTTTGTTGATGCGCACTACCACATCATGTGAAGCGTCGCGTACGGGCGGCTTACGGTCAGCGTTAGCGATAATGCTTTCAAAACATTCCCGCGCTGCTTCATATTTTTTCGGAAGATCCAGCGTTCCGGTTTCGAGAGCGGTTTTTATGGTATCCTTCATCTTCCCTGTGCTGGTGATGTAGCCTTTCTTCTCAAAATGCTGCATCAGCTCTTGCGCGTCCTCATAGGTGATTTCCTTTTCAACCGTTTCCGTAATTGTGGTTGTAATCCCTACAATTGCGGCTGCGGCCTGCTCAGGCGTTGCGCCCATTTTGACCCGACGCATCACCTCAGTCGCCGGATTCGGAGGCAATGTTATCTCGCCGCTTTCGAGCTTTGCGGTAATCTTTTCCTCCGCTGCGGTCATTTCCGGGTCAGCCATCCATTTGTCCAGCGTCCCGCTATCCGTCCAGTACTTTACAAGCTTATGCGCTTCGCCGTCGTCAATAGTGTGCTCATGTTCCACCTGTTCCTCATAAACAATCCCGGCAAACAAATCGAGCTGCAGCACACCGAATTTCACACCGGTTTCGTCCTCAATTTCCTTTTGGAGCGTATCGGCAAAGTCGGCAAAGCTCTCGTTTGCCATGACATGCAAGATGTTTATGTTTTTGTCCTCGACACGCTCACCATCCTGATTTACGCACAAGCGGAGCCCGCGCCCCACCTTCTGACGGCAGGTGAAGGTGGACTTCTGGTCGATGAGCGTGCAAACTTGAAACACATTCGGGTTGTCCCAGCCCTCTTTCAGGGCCGAGTGGGAGAAGATAAAGCGCAGTGGACAATCAAAGCTTAAAAGCCATTCCTTGTCCCGCATAATGGTGTTGTAGGTGTCGTCATCCGCCTGCGTGTCACCCTTGGTATCCTTCAAGCGCCCTTTTTTATCCTGCGAGAAGTAACCGTTATGCACCTTGGAGACATCGGCGGCAAACTGCTCCCGAATCGCTTCATATTTCGGCTTTGCCAGCAGCTCCAGATAGCACTCCTCGAACATCTTGGCATAGACACCGGGCGTGCCGTCCTCATGGCGGTATTTTTCCACTCTATCAATAAAGAACAGTGAAAGGACTTTAATGCCCTTACCGGTGTAGCGCAGTTCCTTGTCAAGATGCGCCTCAATGGTACGGCGGATCTGCGCTTTCTTCACGATGTTCTCGTCCACATCACCGATAGCCTTTCCCAAAGCGACTTCTTCAGTATTTCCGAACTCGATATGCTCATAGTCCGGGGTGCAGTCGATACCCGCGACGGAATAACCCTCGTAGAGCTCGCGCTCACCTGAAAGCAGGAATAAATTATCACCGGGCTTGACGGTCAGCGTTTTTCGGGATACGGCACCATCCTTGCCTTTAACGTCTATTTCAATCTTAGCGCGAAAGCTCTTATCATTTGAAACGGAGAGAAGCCGCACATAAGCTTGATTAAAACCGCCGGACACCTGATTGGAGGACACGGAGATTTGCTTGACCAGTCCCATCTGATAGGCGTCCACCGGTGTCAGGCGATAGAGAAGATTTATCTTCTCGCGGTGAGTCGCCGAATAGCGCAGCACACACAGCGGATTAAGGGAAGCAATGGCTTCCTTGGACTTAGCCGTGTTGTCCACGCTTTGCGGCTCGTCGATAATGACGATCGGATGGGTATCCTGAATAAAGCGCATGGCTGTCTCGCCGTTCAGCTTGTCCTGCGACTGGTTGATGATATTCTCCGCTTTCTTGAAAGCGTCGATATTGATGATCATGATCTCAATGTTAGCGCTGGTGGCAAACTGTCGCACAT
>JAAYBW010000246.1 GCA_012729975.1 Clostridiales bacterium | reverse complement strand
GTCAACATCGCCGGAATCCGTGCGAAAGACACCCGCGGCTGTATTGTCCCTGTCGAAACGGTTTATCCACTCATCGTAAAAATAGACTGTGCTTATTATGCTCAGTATCTGCCGCGGGTCTGTTGTTAATTCCGGTGAAAGGGTGCCCGCGGTATTTTCGGCTATCCATTTTCCCATTGCCTCGCCGGTTGCTTTGTCCGCGAAGTCCGCGGGGAAGCTTGAGGCATAAAAATGCCCGGCGGCGTTTTTTGCGAAAGCGTCATTAAACGTCGTATCAACGTCCAGCCACAGGGAGTTTGCAAGCGTAAGCTTCGATATCTCGTTATCGGTGTATAGCAGCCTGAACAGGTTAGAGCATTGCCCGGAAAGTTCGGCCGACGAGCTTACACCCAGAAGCTCGAAAAGCTGCCTTTGCGTTTGACCTCCCGCGCCGGTCGCGGCGACCGCGAGCGCGAAATAAAGGGATACGGGAGAGTAATTGGCGTTGCCTTCGGAATCGCTGAGTACGGCCGAGGCCGTAAGATATGAAAAATCGGAGAGCGAGGCGAGAAAACCGTCTTCTACGGGGTTTTGTTTACGTTTATCCCGCCTTGCCTCATGGTCATTAAAGCGTTCCTCTCCCGGATAAACGACGGCGGCGATCGCTTTGGGCAGCGCCTCCGGGCTCTTTGAGCAGGCGCAAAGAGAAAACAGCGTCAGGATGATGACCGTAAATATAAAAACCTTTTTCATGCCAGATCCTCCTAATATCCTCGGCTATATCTGAGAACTCAGGAAAAAACTACGTTAAAAATATCATTTTCTCCGACGGCGCACTCAAGCTCAATCAATATATGCCATTGCGCCATATCGTCAGTGCCGATTTCCGGAACGTCTCGCGCGATCGATATGTGCCATTCGCCGCCGGAGAATGCTGTATTAGTAACCTCATGGCGTATCGAGCCGCTGCTTTCCTCAAGGAGTACCAGCACCAGCGTTCCGTTTTCAAAGAAAGCGTCATCGTAGGCATCACAGGCATTGAGAAACCCCGGAGTGCTTTCGTTATCGGGCAGTTCACGGCGCTCGAAATAATACATATCCTTGTTTTCTTCGATATAGGAGTCGAGTTCTGCGCGACTGTTTACAACGGTCACGACGGGGTACTTTACTTCGTCATTATATCCGTCCGTGCGTATGTATTGCGCGCGAAAGCCGGCCGGCGCCCGGGACGTGGCCTCGGGTGAAGTGTCCGGAGCTGTGTCTGTGACGGTTTTCCCGGCAGAGCAGCCGAATAAACCGGCTGATAAAGTCAGAGCCGTAATAAGGCAGATTATCTTCTTCATCCGGTATCCCCCAGTCTGTATAACGAATATATGACGGCACGGAAAAATAAAAGTTCCGGAATACATATATGTCGATGTCGGAATTGTCGGCATTGCCGGCCGGGTGGGCGCACCCGGCAGCCGTAACATTATAATCCGTGAGCCATATATTGGCAGTAGGAAGCCTATATGAGCGCTTAGTACTTATTATACGGAGGAGCTGTTTTTGAACATAGAAAAAATCCCTTTAAGCAGTCTTCCGATCGGTAAAAAAGCGAAGGTGACAGACCTCTTGAGCGACGGACAGTTAAGGAGACGGATGCTGGATCTGGGAGTTGCCGGCGGCACCGAAATTGAGCCGCTTTTTAAAAGCCCGTCAGGTGATCCGGTAGCGTATCTGGTAAGAGGAGCAGTCATCGCATTAAGATCGGACGCTTCGGATAAAATCCTTGTAGCGGCGGAGTGAACTTTCGGGGCGGAGAGTGAAAATAATCCGCCCCCCGGTATGTTATTGGAGCGGGCAATGAGATTAAAGGATAAGTCAACAGGAGCCGGAGCGCCCTGCAGCTCCGGCCTTAATATAGCCAAAGAGGCGCAAGGGGAGATAATCGTCGCGCTTGCGGGCAATCCGAACGTCGGGAAAAGCACCGTTTTCAACGCGCTGACGGGTATGAGGCAGCATACGGGAAACTGGCCGGGAAAAACAGTGACAAACGCCCGGGGCAGATACAGGCACAAGGACAAAGACTATGTTCTTGTGGATCTGCCCGGTACATATTCGCTGATGTCAAACTCGGCTGAAGAGGAAACGGCCTGCGATTTTCTCTGTTTCGGAGCGCCGGACGTGACGGTAGTGGTGGCAGACGCGACCTGCCTTGAGCGAAACCTGAATCTGGTTTTACAAACGCTGGAGATTACCGGCAGTGTTGTTGTTTGCGTTAATCTTATGGATGAGGCGAAAAAGAAAGGTATCGGTATAAATCTTAAGCTGCTCAGTGACATTCTGGGCGTGCCTGTTGTCGGCTGCTGCGCCCGCAGCGGCAAGGGCCTGAGTGATCTGGCCGATGCCGTAGCCGATATAGCCGGGGGCAGGATTCGAACGACTCCCCTTAGGCCTATATACACAAAGGAAATCGAATACGCCGTTTCGCTTCTTCAGCCGCCGACAGAAAAAGCGGGAACCGCGGGCGTGAGCGGCCGCCGGACCGCTTTAAGGCTGCCGAAGGACGACACCGGTGTAAACTTAACGGAACGTATAGTCACAAGGCTTCTTGACATATGCGAGCGCATAGCGGGGCAGGTGATTACATACGATAAAGACGACTATTCCGCGCGTGACCGAAAGATTGATAAAGTACTTACATCCAAAATAAGCGGGATCCCCGTAATGATAATGCTCTTATGCGCAGTGTTCTGGATAACGATTACCGGGGCAAACGTTCCTTCCGGGCTGCTTGCAAAGGGACTCTTCCGGCTGGAGGAGTATCTCGGTGAACTGTTTAATATGCTTTCGGCTCCGAAGTGGCTGAGCGGACCGGTTGTGGAAGGTATGTTCAGGACGCTCATATGGGTCATATCCGTAATGCTTCCGCCGATGGCGATCTTTTTCCCGCTTTTTACGCTGCTTGAGGACTCAGGCTATCTGCCCCGGGTTGCGTTTAATCTGGATAAGTTCTTTAAGAAGGCCTGTGCGCACGGCAAGCAGTCGCTTACCATGTGCATGGGCTTCGGCTGCAACGCGGTCGGAGTAGTCGGCTGCCGCATAATAGACTCGCCGCGCGAGCGCCTTATAGCGGTCATCACGAACAGCTTTATTCCGTGCAACGGGCGGTTTCCGGCGCTTATCGCCATTATAACAATGTTCATTGCCGGCCGGAACGCGGGCCCGTTAGGCTCGCTGATGTCCGCCCTTGTACTGGCGGCGGTTATAGTCATCGGCGTAGCCGCAACGTTTCTGGCGTCAAAGATCCTGTCAAAGACAATCCTCAAAGGCACTGCTTCCTCATTTAATCTGGAGCTTCCGCCGTATAGGAGACCGCAGATCGGCAGGGTTATAGTGCGCTCGATTTTTGATAAAACCTTTTTCGTTCTGCGCAGGGCAGCGGTCGTCGCGGCACCGGCGGGTCTTATTATCTGGGCACTCGCGAACATAAGGGCGGGAGAAGTGAGCCTTCTGGAGAGCTGCGCGGTTTTTCTTGATCCCTTCGCGCGCCTTATGGGAATGGACGGCTATATCCTGCTGGCTTTTATACTCGGTTTTCCTGCTAACGAACTGGTAATCCCGATTATACTGATGGGATATACGGCGGGCGGTGCGCTCACTTCCGCCCAAAATCTCTCGGGGCTCCGCTCGCTGCTTGCGGCCAACGGCTGGAACTGGCTTACAGCCGTTTGCGTTATGCTTTTTTCACTGATGCACTGGCCTTGCGGGACTACCTGCCTGACCGTTTACAAAGAAACGAAAAGCTTAAAGTGGACGGCAGCGGCGTTTATTGTGCCGACGGCAGCGGGCACCGTATTATGTTTGATCGTTGCCGGCGCCTTCCGTCTGCTCGGCCTTTCATAACGATAATAAGGAACGGAGAGTTATTTTTATCAAAGAACTTGCCGTTTTCATTTTTCTATTGTAGTATTGAAAGATAATTAACGCGGTATAACGGCCGTTTCGGGCACACGCGGCGGGACATGGAGTGTCGGCGGAGCGAGGCGATTAAAGCGCGTTATGCGGTGATTTCCGGAGGTATTATGACTGAAAATGAAACCAAAAAGGGCGCGAATGGCGCTTTAAACCTCGCGGGGATGACATTTGAGTCCGCGCGGGAGATGTCAGCCGACACGATAAGGTCAATACCCGCTAAGCTGACCGAATACCGCTGCCCCGTATGCGGAAAGGTCTTTGCTGATTTTTGTGATCTCGTCAGCCATTATGACCTCGATCATCCCGATACCGTGGTTC
>JAAYBW010000245.1 GCA_012729975.1 Clostridiales bacterium | reverse complement strand
GGAGCGGTCACGGCAGACGGGGTTAAGCGCAGAGCCGGGACAGGTATGGGGCGCTGCCAGGGAGGCTTCTGCACTGAGAAGGTAATTGAAATAATAGCGCGGGAGCTTGGAATAAAACCCTGGGAAGTGACGAAGGACGGGACAGGTTCGCCGATATTATACGGGAGGATGCGGTCCGAGGATGTATGAATGCGATGTTGTCGTTATAGGAGGAGGACCTGCGGGAATTGCGGCTGCCCTGTCGGCTGAGGCCTGCGGGGCGAAAAAAACCGCGCTGATAGAGCGCGGCGGAAAGCTCGGCGGGATTCTAAATCAATGCCTTCACAGCGGCTTCGGTATAGGCCGATTCGGCTCTGAGCTGAGGGGAACGGAATATGCGGAGTTTTTAAGGGGAAAAATTGCCGGGAGCAAGGTAGAGGTTTTTTTAGATACTGCCGTAATCCGTCTGGGCTCAGACGGAACAATGCTGCTTTCGGGCGCGTATAACGGAAAAATGAAAGCCGGCGCGACGGTGCTTGCCAGCGGATGTCGTGAGACACCGGCAGGAGCGCTGCCGATAGCGGGCAGCAGGCCTGCCGGAATATTTACCGCCGGCGCGGTACAGAAGTTTATAAATGTGCTTGGTTATGATATAGGCGAAAGGATTTTGGTGCTCGGATCCGGTGATGTCGGAATGATAGTTGCGGAACGTTTGGTGCAGCTGGGTAAGGAAGTCATTGCGGTAATTGAGCAAAATAATCGCTGCGGCGGTCTTGAACGGAACAGACTTCGCTGCCTTCAGGCAAACGACATACCGCTGCTGACCGGATGCACCATAACGCGGATACTCGGAGAGGGAAGAATAAGCGGCGCGGAAGCCGTGGAGATAAAAAGCGGCAGGGAGTGGGTAATTCCCTGTGATACACTGGTAATATCGGTCGGACTTGTTCCCGAGCGGGAGCTTGCCGAGGAAGCTTGCGAAGGAGGCGTGATACCGCCCTGGCTTTTTATATGCGGCAACGCCGAGCATGTGCACCAGATAGTGGACAGCGCGGAGGCTCAAGCCGAGGAAATCGGAAGAAAGGCCGCGGCATACGCGGCAGCAGAGCATCGTAAACGGTGTTAAACGGACAGGCAGAAAAGCTCTAGACCTCGACGATATCAAAATCGCAGTGAAGAAGATCTATCTCAAGCAGGCGTTTTGTTAGAGCGAAGCCTTTGTTTAACAGCAGCTTAACCGCTTGCGAGGCCTGAATCGAGGCAACGCAGGCCGCTGTTGCGGACAAATTTCCGCTTGATGCTCCGGCAGGACCTTCCCATAGGAAATCGGTATCATCACCCGGGCGAAGAACCGTAACCCTGCCGTACCAGCCGTCAATGGCTCCGCTTACAAGGTGAATGCCCGCTTTTCTTGCCGCATGCGCCAATAGAAGGCGGGAAGGACCGTTGTCGAGCGCGTCTATGGCAAGATTCATATCCGCGAGAAGCGTATCGGCATTATCCTTGCTGAGAGGTTCGCAGACGGGTATTATTTCAACCAGAGGGTTAACCGCTGCTATACGCTCGGCAGCGCAAAGAGGCTTACAACGCCCGATATTTTCTTCGCTTGAAAAAAGCTGTCTGTTCAGGTTAGAAACTATAAACTTATCCCCGTCGACGACGGTTATGTGACCCACACCGATCCTCGCGAGGATCTCAATAATATGTCCTCCTAAGCCGCCGCAGCCTGCTACCAATACCCGGCAACCGGCCAGCCGCTCCTGATCTTCCGGCGAGATAGCCGGTTTGTTCCTTTCATAACGATCCAATACTACACCTCATAACTGCCAGGGAAGCCGGAAGGCACCCTCGCGAATTTACGTATCGGGATAAAGGTCGGCTTTGAGACATTGCAAGCCTCCGACCTTGTTTAAAAATACGGGAGCAGGTATACCTTTCTCCACGTTCAAACCGAGAGCTTATGAGCGCTATTATCCCGCTGACAGGTTACCCTGTAAATCCGATAGCGCTATCGGGCGCGACGACCGGTGTATTTGCAGGCATCGGATGATATATACCGCGCGCTCCAAGGGCTGCAGCTCAGACAAATCAGAATGATAACATAAAAAAGAGGGAAATTCAATTATTTTGCCGTAAAGGTTCTACTCTGTGAATTGCAAGTTTAATTGCCCATTACATGGTTAAGTGCACGCCATAAACGACCGGTACACTTAAACTGCGCAAATATCAACGGCATTATATTCGAAATATTCATGTATGTCCTGTGCGGCGCGGTTTGCTCATTCGACGGGACGGGTATGTACAGGCGAAAGTTGATAATTAAGTTAATAAGTGCTATAATGACGACGGTTCGGTATATTTCACACGGCGCCTGAAAAGATGATATTTATGCAGCAGCACTGTATATTTATTGATTTGAGTTGCGGTTGTGAGAAACGGTTACTGTCCATGTACGGATATAATGGAAAGGTCCTTAAAAAGTCAATCCGACAGACGCAAAGATTTCATAATAGACAGCCGAGCGGCAGGCAAGCCCCCCATGTAAAAAAGGATCACTGACCGGAGTAACATTGGATAATGAAAAGATTGGAGACAACTTCTATCAGGCATTAAGCCGGGATATTCAGACCGGTGTTCCGCCCCGCGGATTTCCCGAGCGAGTGTGCGATTAATGATCTTTATCCGGAGGTCTTGTGATGAAAATAAACGCCAAATTTCACTGCAGAGAGATAGCCCGAAGCATAAGAAGCGGAGAATACACACTTTCCGAGGGCACGAGCGTAGAGGGGCTCGTAGACGCCGCCGCGCGCGAAGCGGGCGTGACGCTGGATCAAAGCGAGAAAGACTGCATGGTGTTTCTTGTAAACAGCGTACCGGCAAAATGGGACACTCAGCTTAAGGACGGGGATATGATCAGGGTGCTTAATAAGATTCTCGGAGGTTGACGGAAAATATTTAGCCCGTCGCTTTGCGGGACGGGCTGTTTAAGTTTGACCGATTTTTACTTTAAACTTCGAAATGTGCATAATCGAACGATGTGATGAAAAATAATAAATAAAAATCGGACGTCGCGGGGCGATTCGCCCGGCATTTGTTTTTGGAATCGATATGTAAAATGACGATAATTTTGCAAGCATATATTAATCTTCTCCGGCAAAGATATTGATGGGCCTAGACCCGAAATATAGATAAGGGGAAGAAAGAAATGGCAAATACAAGCAATAAGATCTTGAATCCCAACGCCCGTGAAGCTATGGACCGTTTTAAAATGGAGGCCGCCGGTGAAGTCAATGTACCCCTCAAGCAGGGATACAACGGAGACCTCACAAGCAGACAGGCCGGAAGTATCGGCGGGCAGATGGTTAAAAAGATGATCGACTCTTACGAGAAGACCATTAAGTAACCTTCTTTAAAAAACCGGAGCCAACCCTTTAAGGCTGGCTCCGGTTCGCTT
>JAAYBW010000244.1 GCA_012729975.1 Clostridiales bacterium | reverse complement strand
TGATCTCGTTCTGGTCGGTGAAAGCCGCGCCCGCTCCGATAACGGCGAAGCTTGCTATTATTGCTGCGGCGAGAACCAGGCTCATAATTTTCTTGAGATTCTTCATTCTTTTCCTCCTTCCGAAATTACCCTTATCGGGAGATGATGATATGTACAAACGCTTGCAGCAGTATTGCCGGTTATCCTCCTGTAAACGGATGCGCCTGTAATAAGAAGCGGCTGTTAATAAAGACAAATACCGAATATGTACGCGCCTAGATGTGCATATGATATCACAGATCTGCGGACGGTTCAATGCTCCGCGATCTGATGTAATACAAGCGTAATAAAGCCGCCGCGTATCCGGAGGGGGCTTCATAAACTACCACTCTATAATACAAGATATTACATGAATGCAAGGAACTGTCGGCGAAGCTGACTGAGTATTGCGGCTCTGACACAATTGCGGCCAATAATGCTTTGACGACTCAGTTACATCGGATGTTCCGCAGGAATACTCTGCCGCAGATGATTTTCCGTACACTCCGCCCGCAGGCAGCCTCCAAAAGAAGACATTGTTCGCCTGCCGTTATTTATTGCTCCATTTCCATTCCGCTATTTCGGGCATATCGACGCCGTACTCGTTAATATACTGCCTGTGCGCCACAAGCTTGTCCCGCATGAGCTGCACGAGATAAGCGCCCCGGTTATGCAGAGAGGGCATGCGCTCCACGGCGTCTATCACCAGATGGAAGCGGTCTATGTCGTTTTGAACGCGCATGTCGAAGGGCGTTGTTATCGTGCCCTCTTCTTTATATCCGCGAACATGCAGATATGGGTTATGCCGCCTGTAGGTAAGCTCGTGTATAAGCTTCGGGTAGCCGTGGAAATTAAAGATTATCGGCTTGTCGCGTGTAAAGAGCATGTCGTAGTCCGCGTCCGTAAGGCCGTGGGGGTGCTCTTCCCTGGGCTGCAGCCGCATCAGGTCTACCACGTTTATCACGCGAATTTTAAGCTCCGGCAGATGCTCCCGCAGTATTGTAACGGCGGCGAGGGTCTCCAGCGTCGGCGTTTCCCCGCAGCAGGCCATTACCAGGTCGGGCTCGAGACCCTCGTCGTTTCCGGCCCAGCGCCATATGCCTATGCCCTGCGTGCAGTGTTTTATGGCCTGCTCCATGGTAAGCCACTGCGGGCGCGGGTGCTTGCTCGCTACGATGACATTGACGTAGCTGCGGCTTCTGATGCAGTGGTCAAAGCAGGAAAGAAGGCAGTTCGCGTCCGGCGGCAGGTACAGGCGCACGACGTCCGCCTTTTTGTTCGCCACATGGTCGAGAAAGCCCGGGTCCTGATGCGTGAAGCCGTTGTGGTCCTGCTGCCACACGCTCGAGGACAAAACGTAGTTGAGCGAGGCTATTTTCGCCCGCCAGGGTATGTCGGCCGTTGTCTTCAGCCACTTTGCGTGCTGGGCGAACATGCTGTCCACAATGCGTATAAAGGCCTCGTAGCTGTTAAAAAAGCCGTGGCGTCCGGTCAGCAGGTAACCCTCCAGCATGCCCTCGCACACATGCTCGGAAAGCATGCCGTCCATAACCCTGCCGTCATGCGAGAGAAATTCGTCATCCGGGATTATATCGGCGTTCCAGTCGCGCCCGGTCACCTCAAAGACCCTGCCCAGCCTGTTTGAGAGCGTCTCGTCAGGTCCGAAAACGCGGAAATTGCGCTGTTCGGAGTTTTCCGAAATGATATCGCGCACGAATGCGCCGAGCTCATGCATGTCCTGGGCTTCAACCGCGCCGGGGTACGGTACGGAAACGGCGTATTCGCGAAAATCGGGCAGCTTCAGGTCGCGAAGCAGCAATCCCCCGTTCGCGTGCGGATTTGCGCCCATGCGCCTTTCTCCGGAGGGCGCCAGAGCCGCTAACCGCGGGACGGGTCTTCCGTTTTCATCGAAAAGCTCCTGCGGGCGATAGCTTTTAAGCCAGTCCTCGAGCATTTTTATCTTTTCCGGCGTGTCCGGAATTATCGGCACCTGATGCGCGCGGAACGTGCCCTCAATCAGCTTGCCGTCCACCGTTTTCGGGCCCGTCCAGCCCTTGGGCGAAACGAATACTATCATAGGCCAGCGCGGACGCTCGGTTATCGAGCGCTCCCGCGCAGCGCGCTGGGCATCTAAAATGTCCCGTATCACGCGGTCGAGGGTATCGGCCATCTTCCTGTGCATGTCCATCGGCTCGTCGCCCTCAACGAAATACGGCTTCCAGCCGCAGCCCTCAAAGAACTTTCTGCGCTCCTCCCGGGTTATCCTCGCGAATATCGTCGGGTTTGCAATCTTATATCCGTTCAGGTGTAAAATCGGCAAAACGGCGCCGTCTGTGCGCGCGTCCAAAAATTTGTTAAGATGCCAGGACGCGGCCAGCGGCCCGGTCTCTGCCTCTCCGTCGCCTACGACGCAGGCGGCTATAAGGCCGGGATTGTCCGAAACGGCTCCGAATGCGTGCGAGAGCGAGTAGCCCAGCTCGCCGCCCTCGTTTATGGAGCCGGGCACCTCGGGAGCTACATGGCTTGAAATGCCCCCCGGAAACGAAAACTGCTTAAACAGGCGCCGCATGCCCTCAAGATCCCTGGAAACATTGGGATAAACCTCGCTGTAGCTTCCGTCCAGCCAGTCCTGCGCGACCATGGCGTTGCCGCCGTGGCCGGGTCCGCTGATGTATATCATGTCGAGATCATATTGCCTGATAACGCGGTTTAAGTGTGTGTATATAAAGTTCTGCCCGGGTACGGTTCCCCAGTGGCCGACTATTTTGCGCTTTACATGGCTTTTATCAAGAGGCTGCGTGAGCAGCGGATTGTCCAGCAGATACAGCTGTCCCACCGCCAGATAGTTTGATGCGCGCCACCACGCGTCCATTTTGGCTAAAAGTTCGTCCGATACCGGCTTCGCTGTTCTCATTATGAGTCCTCCTTAACTATACCGCGAATATCCGGCGAATGCCGTCCGATAATCGCGAATATAGAAATATTATATCGTTATGCGCGGCAAAATCAAGTGCGCCGCCGAAAACGCGGCCTTAATGTAGTATTATTTCAATTATAATTATATATGCATCACCGGCGCTTTTGTGGTAGAATGAATACGTGAGAAAACCGGACCGGAAAATGGTCCTAGAAAGGGAGGCGTTATATTTGCTGGCGGAACTGTTTGCCGCGATATCGGTTTGGAGCGTCGTGCTTTTTGTTGCGGGCATTGCGCTCATTGTGCTGGAGCTTAATATACCCGGCTTCGGCATAGTCGGCGTTCTCGGCATAATTTGTCTTATCGTCGATATTATAATCACCGCCGAGAACATAACTCAGGGGCTGCTGCTGGCAGCGTTCTTCATCGTTATACTCGTCGTGTTGTTCATTGTGTTTGCTTCGTTCACGTCGCGCGGCAAATTCCCACGCTTTCTTGTGCTGCGTGACTCAACGAAAAAAGAAGACGGTTTTTCCGCCGCCGGGGACAACAGCTGCCTTATCGGCAAAGACGGCACCGCCGTATCTCCGCTGCGCCCCGCCGGAATAGCCGAAATCGACGGCGAGAGAATGGATGTTGTTTCATACGGAGATTTTATAGGCACCGGCGCCCGTGTTACGGTAATTGAAGTAACCGGCAACAGGATTGTGGTCAAAGAAACGGAGAAAGCCGTTAATTAAAAAGGAGGGCAATTACTGATGGAAGCATACATTATACTTATTATCATCGCCGCAGCGATACTCTTTCTTATTCTCTTTTTCAATTTCATACCCGTGGCGCTGTGGATCAGCGCTGCCGCCGCAAACGTTCGCGTCGGCATATTCACGCTTGTCGGCATGAAGCTCCGCCGTGTCGTTCCCTCACGTGTGGTCAATCCTATGATTAAGGCTACCAAGGCCGGCCTGACCATTTCAATAAACAAGCTGGAGGCCCATTATCTCGCCGGGGGCAACGTTGACAGGGTCGTGAACGCTTTGATCGCGGCGCAGCGGGCCGAAATACCTCTCGAGTTCGAGCGCGCCGCCGCGATAGACCTCGCCGGGCGCGACGTTCTCGAGGCCGTGCAGATGTCCGTTAACCCCAAGGTCATCGAGACTCCCATAGTCGCCGCCATAGCTAAGGACGGCATAGAGCTCAAGGCAAAAGCGAAGGTCACCGTGCGCGCCAATATCGACCGCCTCGTCGGCGGCGCCGGCGAGCAGACGATTATAGCCCGCGTCGGCGAGGGCGTTGTCACAACCATAGGCTCCGCCGAAACGCACAAGGAAGTGCTTGAAAACCCCGACAAAATCTCCCGCACCGTACTGTCAAAAGGGCTTGAGTCCGGCACGGCCTTTGAAATACTTTCCATAGACATAGCCGACGTTGATGTCGGCCGCAATATAGGCGCTCAGCTTCAGACCGACCAGGCCGAGGCCGACAAGAGGATAGCCCAGGCGAAAGCGGAGGAGCGCCGCGCGATGGCCGTAGCCCGCGAGCAGGAAATGAAGGCGAGCGTCCAGGAGATGCGCGCCAAAGTCGTCGAGGCCGAGGCGGAGGTGCCTCTTGCCATGGCTTCCGCGCTGCGCGAGGGCAAGCTCGGCGTTATGGATTACTACAACATGCAAAACGTTATTTCAGACACTCAGATGAGAAATAATATAGCAGGCGAGAGCCGCGACGGGAAATAACGGAGGTAATATCCATGGCCGTTAACAGACAGAGCCGCGAAAACTATAAACCGGCCGTTTCCGACTACAGGCCGCCTTCCGGGCAAGCTCGCCCCCCTGCCGCGGAGGAAATTCGTCCTCCGGCGGGAATGCTCCCCGCCTTCGACGCGGCGAGCGTTCGCAGAGGTATAATCATGGCCGAAATTCTCGGCCTGCCGGTCTCAAAAAGGAGACGCCGCTGAAACGCGCGAAAATCCCGCCGGATGCCTTGAAAACCGGTCGGGATCGGGCTATACTTATTACACTGACTATATAGTTATTGGAGGCACGCTCTATGGCATTTTTCGATAAGTTGGGCGACTTCGCCAAGACCGTCGGCGACAAGACCGGCGGCGCTATCGAAACCGAAAAACTCAAGGCGAAGATTAAAGCCGAGCACTCCGGCATAGCTGCTCTCGAGGCGCGCATAGGCGCGATGGTGTATCAGAAATATCAGGACGGCGCTTCGTTTGACGACGATATCTGCGCCGCCTGTGTCGAGATAAGCAGCCACAGAGATAAAATAGCCGAGTTCGAAGCCGAGATACAGGCTATTAAAGACGACCTTGCCGCCGCCGCGATAAAAGGCCCGCTCTGTCCCGCCTGCGGTACGCCGAACCCCGAGGGGACAAAATTCTGCAGCGCCTGCGGCACGAAGATAGAACCTCCCGCGCCTCCCGCGCCGGCCGGCATCTCCTGCGCTTCCTGCGGAAAAGCGCTTGAGCCGGGCGCTAAGTTCTGCCCGTACTGCGGCGCGAAAACCGAGTCGCCCGCCACTGTCATGAAAACAGAGCAAATCTGTACCGGCTGCGGCGCCACGCTCGCGGAAGTCGCGAAATTCTGCACGATCTGCGGCACAAAGACCTCGTAATATCGCTAAATCGCAAATGAAGATCCGCATAGTCCGGCAATCCGATATTAAGGCGCACACGATCCCGTGTGCGCCTTATTGTTCTTATAAAGCGATTCTGCTTTCAGACAAGCTCCGAGAGCAGCCTTTTTTCGCGAGTGTGGCAGGTGAATAAAATCACCTGTCTTTTTTCGGCTATACTTTTGAGCAATTTAAGCGCAAGCGAAGCGCGCTCGTCGTCAAAGCTGTCGAGTACACCGTCCAGAATCAGCGGGCAGGGCTCCGGTCCGCCGAGCACAAGCTGCGAAATGGCAAGGCGTACCGCGAGGTACATCTGGTCTTCCGTGCCCTCACTGAGCAAAACCGAGGGACGCGGGACCGCCTCGTCTCTGCGCCGGGTTTCAAACCGCATCTCCCTGTCGAAGAAGATTGCGGGATATCGCCCGCCCGTCATCGCGGACAAATATTCCCCGGCCGCAGCGCTGACTATGGGTGAAAAGCGGCTTCGCATGAGCGCCGCGGCTTCGGAGAGCGCAGCGCGCGCGGCGGATACCGCGTCTTCCTCAAGAGTCAGCTCTCGTACGAGCTGCCGTGTCAGCTCCAGCTCGCTCGCTATCACCGCGGGATCGCCCAGATGCTTCACCTCGCCCTGCGCGACAGCAAGCTCGCGCGAAAGTACCGAAATTCTCTCTGTCGTTCTTTCGAGCATTTCCCTTGTCGCCGTTTTACCCTCCGGCTCAACCGCGGAGGAAACGAGGGCTTCGTCATCGCGCAGGTAATAAAGCGCCGCGGCGTTGTTTTTCGCTGCCGCGTACTCCCTTTCGGCGGCGGCGGCGCAATCGAGCAGCGCTTTCGCGCGGGCCTCGTCCCCGCCTATAAAGGCGAGGCGCGAATCATACTCTGCCCTCGCGCTATCAACCGCGCGGGTGGCTTCCCTGAGAGCGTTTTCGGCGCGCTGCATTATGTTTTTCGCCGTTTCGCGTGCGCTCTTCGAGGCGATAATTCCGTATACGGCCACGGCGGCACAAAGCGCGGCTGCCGCGAAGAGGGCGAGCGCCGCCGCCGTCGGTTCGGTCACGGTAAAGATCACAGCGAGAATCGCAAACGCCGCGAAAGCGCACAGCGAAATCAGCCATAGCTTTTTTGAGCCGCCGGGCCCGACCGAAAGGCTCCCGAGCGCCTTTTCGGCCTCAGTCTGCCTGAGGAGGGCCGCGGACAGCCTTTCGGAGGCATCTGCTGCGAGGGCTGTGTCTGCCTGTGTTATTTCCCTGCCCGATATACAAAGCGCGGCTTTCGCATCGCTCAGCGCCTTTTCCTTTACGCGCTCCATCTCGCTCGCGGCCGCCCAGCGCTGCGCTTTTTTCTTTTTCTCCCAAAGCTCGCGCTGCGCTATATTCTCCCTCATTTCGTCGGCGGCCGCGCGATAGGCCTCGATCTCGGCGGATATCCGGGCCTGCTCCAAGGATGCCTCCCCAATGCGCGAGAGCGTTTTTTCAAGTTCCGCGGCTCTCGCTTCCGCCTCCGGAAGCTCGCCGCCCTGCCGGTTTCGTATTCTTCTGTGCTTTTTGGCAAGGCGGGCGTCCGCCTCGCCGAAGGAATCGCGCTCGTCTCCCGCGGATACGAGCGATGAGATCTTTCTTTCAAGCTCAAAATCGCTGTCCACGGCAATCGCCGGCCGCCTTATAAAGGCGCTGCGTCTGAAAACCGATTCCGGAGCTCCGATAAGCGCGTCACCCGGGCTTTTGCCGCTCAGCTCGGGAATTCTGTCAGCGGTTCCCGTTATAACGGTTTCGCAGTCACCCATAAATGAACCGCCCCGCGAGCGGCGCGATAGCGTGTAGTAAACACCGCCGTGCTCCGCTTCCATTGTACCTTCCATAGGTGCCCCGCTCCAGGGAATCCAGCGAACCTTGTCCGCCGCGTGTCCCCTCTCGCCGCTTTTGGGGCCGTAAAGCATCGTTCTTATAAACGCGCACCATGTGGTTTTTCCGCCCTCGTTGGGCATCTCGACGATATTAAGGCCGCCGGCAAGCTCTATTGTCTCGTTGGTGAGTTTGCCGAAGGTCGCCGTCATCCTCTTTATTATCACGGCGCAGCCCTCCTTATAATATGTCCCTGTTGTCCAGCGCGGCCAGCCCCAGCCTTAACGCGCGAATGGCCGTTTGCCTTTCGTCCTCGTCGGAAGCCGCCTCAAAGCGAGCACGCAGCCGTTTGATGAACAAACCCCGAAGCGTATCATCGCCCGCTCCGTCCCACTGGTCACCGGCGGGCCGGGTCTCGTCTTTTATTTCAAGCGAGAAAAAGCGCGGCGAAAGCGCGGCGGCAAGCGCGGCCGTGTCTGGCGCGGACTCGGTTTCACCGGTGAGAATTATGCGGTATATGTCCATGCCGGTTTCCCCGGGCAGAGCGGCGGCAACTGCCGAAAGCGCGTCCCGGCCGCTTATATCGGTTTTTAGTATCTCGTACTTTCTTAAAGAGAGCGGGACAAATTGCGCGGTAAATCCGCTTTCATCCAGCTGCGCGGCTATAACTCCCTTTTCTCCCGTCTCATCAAAGCCTCTGCCCTCAGGGCAGCCCGGATATGCCCAGCTTGTCTTCCCCGAGGTTCTTATGCCCGAGTATGAGTGTACGTGCCCCAAGGCCAGATAATCAAGCCCCGACGCCGCTATATCCGCCTCGGATATGGGATTGTAGTCGGAAAAAGGATCGCCCGCAGCGCCGTGCATTACCATAATGTTAAATCCGTCCCCGCCGGCTTTAAAGTCCGTTACCAGAGGCGGAGCGCTCCGCGAGGAAAAGCCGGCCCCCCACACCGTGCAGTTAAGCTCGGGCAGGGCTACGCTCTCGATCGCGGTGTTTTTAAATATATGGACGTTTTGCGGAAACCGAAGCCGCGCGTAAGGCGAAGAAGCACAGTAATAGTCGTGGTTTCCCGGCGCTATAAAAACTGGTGCCGCGATATCCGCGCAGAAGGCGCAAAGAGCTTCTCCCGTTTCGGCGTATGAGCGCTCGCTGTCGAGCAGATCGCCGGATAGCAGCATGATATCCGCCTTTTCGGCGTTAAAAAGCTCCGATATGCGTTTTAGCAGTCCGCGCTGTTCAGCGCGCCTGAGTCTTGCACTGTTCTGCGGCAGAGCTCCGAAAGCGCTGTCCATATGCAGGTCGGCGGCATGTATAAGCTTCATCGGCACAAACCTCCGGTCAGTCGGTAATTCGCATCGCGCGCACGTTTTCGCACAGACCTGTCCGCGCGTCGATACTGTATAAGGCACACTCGAGATAGCATGGCCCGGGCGCCTGCTCGAAGCGCACGCGTCTGCTTGTGGTGAAAAATGTAATTGAATTTTCCGGCTTTACGCCTATTACGGACTCGGCCGGACCTGTCATTCCGAGGTCGGATATATATCCCGTTCCTTTGGGCATAATACGCGCGTCCGCTGTCTGTACGTGCGTGTGTGTGCCCCACACAGCGCTGACCCTGCCGTCAAGATAATAAGCCATCGCGATTTTTTCGCTGGTTGCCTCGGCGTGAAAATCCACGAGCGTCACAGCGCAGCTTTCCCTTTTCAGCTCGGCGTCCGCGGCTAAAAACGGGTTGTCCGGCCCGAAATCCATTTTACAGCGCCCGATCAGGTTTATTATGCGTATCTTCCCCATCGGCGTTTCATAAACGCATACTCCCCTGCCCGGCGTTCCTTTCACATAATTGAGCGGACGCAGTATATACGGGCAATCGTCCAGGTATTCCGATATTCCGTCTCTGTCCCAGGTGTGGTTGCCGAGCGTTATCACGTCCGCTCCCGCGTTGAATATTTCCTCGGCCTGCGAGGGCGTTATGCCCAGGCCGGACGCATTCTCGCCGTTAACGACAGTGAAGTCCGCTCCGTTCATTTTTTTAATCGAATGCAGCCTTCTTTTGAGATACTCTATCCCGCTCCTGCCAACGACATCGCCTACGGCAAGAACCGTCAAAGCCATACCCGCATCCCCTCTCTTTTTAAGTACAACGTTTATTATACCACAAACAGGCGCCGGTTCCCGACAAATTTTATTCGCTGAGCAAAAAC
>JAAYBW010000034.1 GCA_012729975.1 Clostridiales bacterium | reverse complement strand
ATGATGTATCAGGTGCTTTTACAGATTGAGTGCAAATTCCCCTCTCCGGCGCTCGGCCGTTTCGACCAATACACCTGGCCCTTCCTTAAAAAGGATCTGGATGAGGGGCGCATAACCACGGACTACGCCCAGGAGATAGTCGACGCCTTCTTCCTGAAGGCTAACTGCTACTACAGCGGCGGGCCCGCCAAGCTGGTGAACACCACCGGCATCGGCAACACGTACCAGCACACAACTATCGGCGGAGTAAACCGCGACACGGGCGAGGACGCGACTAATCCCGTTACTTATATGGTTCTGGAGACTGTCGGCAGACTTAAGCTCCACGATCCGACGATCTCACTGCGTTTTAATAAAAACTCGCCGGATAAGCTCTGGGACTGCGCGCTGGCGACCTCCAGGCTTGTGGGCGGCCTGCCGCTTTACCAGAATGACGAGGTCATAATACCCGCGCTGATGCAGGAGCTCGGCTTTGAGCTGCGCGACGCGCGCGACTACGGAATAATCGGCTGTCAGGAGATCGTCGGCTGCGGAAACGATTATCCGGCTCCGAACGGAATGCACCCGCCGCACGCGAGCGTCTGGTGGGGAAGTATCTTCAACATGGCGATAAACGACGGAATCAATCCATTAAACGGCGAGAGAGCCAGCATCCGCACCGGCTATCTGTATGAAATGAACAGTATAGAGGAGGTGCGCGAGGCGGTCTCGAAAATGGCGCACCATATAATGCGCATGTTTGTATCCACCAACAACTACGCCGAGTATATCTCCGAATACTATGCCCCGCAGGCGATCCTTTCGATGACAATTGAGGGCTGCATGGAAAAGGGGAAGGATGTCGTTTCCGGAGGAGCGAAATACAACTCCTACGGCGGCACCGCCACGGGTCTTGCCACCCTTGCCGACAGCCTTTCCACGATCAAGTATATGTGCTTTGACAAGAAGCTCATATCCACCCGCGAGCTATACGACGCCTGGATACACAACTGGGAAGGCTATGAGCAGTTAAGACAGCGGATACTCGCCCAGGTCCCGCATTACGGAAACGACGACCCCTATGTTGACGCCGAGCTCAAATGGTGCGTCGAGCTGTATTACGAATGCTGCCGCGAGTGCCGCAGCGTGCGCTCGAGCGTCTACAAGTCCGGTCTGTACGGGGCGTCCGACCACATTGCGCAGGGTTACAAGACCTTCGCCACTCCTGACGGAAGAAAGACCGGCGAGCCCATAGCCGACGCGATGTCCCCGGCGCAGAGCCGAGACAAAAACGGGCCTACCGCCGTATTCAAATCTACCTGCTGCTTTGACCACAGCCACTATATGGGCGGCATCGCTCTCAATCTGCGCCTGCACCCCACGGTGCTCAGCACAGAAGAGAGTGTAAAAAAAGTTCGCGACATGACCAAGGACTACTTTGAAAGCGGCGGCCTTGAGGTTCAGTATAACGTGGTGGACACCGATACTCTGCGTGCGGCGCAGGCCGATCCCAAAGCCTATCGCGACCTCGTCGTGCGTATAGCGGGCTACTCCGCTTACTTTGTCGAACTCGGCAGGGATCTGCAAAACGACATCATTTCCAGAAACGAAAACAAAATCTGACCGGTCACGCCGAATAAACGATAAGCAAGGAGATATCTAATGAGCAATATATGGCACGATATCCGTCCCGAAAGGATCAAGGCCGAAGACTATACGGCCGTTGTGGAGATATCCAAGGGCAGCAAGAAAAAATACGAACTCGACAAGGAAACCGGTCATATAAAGCTCGACAGAGTCCTGTACACATCTACTCACTATCCGGCCAATTACGGCTTTATACCGAGAACCTGGGCAGACGACAACGACCCGCTGGACGTGCTGATACTCTGCAGCGAAGCGCTCGATCCCCTTGCGCTGGTCAGGTGTTATCCCATCGGCGTTATTTCCATGCTTGACTCCGGAAACATGGACGACAAGATTATATCCATCCCCTTCGGGGACCCGACCTATAATTCTTATCGCGACATTTCAGAGCTGCCGACACATATTTTCAACGAGATGAAGCACTTTTTCAGCGTCTATAAAATGCTCGAGGATAAAGAAACGGCGGTCAACGAGGTGAGCGGCCGCGACACAGCCGTCGCTATCGTGCAAAGAGCGATCGCCGCCTACAAAGACAAATTCTGTTAATGACAGCGACTGTATGAAGCCCTGACATCCGGATTCGCCGCGAAGTACACGGTTTTGCCGTTCTTCGCGGCGCTTTGAGTATTGCCTGTTTAGGTCATCGTGACGGCGGGCCGATCCGGAAAACTACCATTTAACCGATGATTTACTGGACAAGCGTCGGATTTAGATATATTTTGTTTTTATCGGCATATTGCCCGAGGAGTATGAACGGAGGAAAAAGCGTGTATGGAAAAAGGCTGCGGGGCGTACGCGCGCCGCATCGAAAGAACACATCCGGCTGCGCGCCCGCGCGTATGCCCGCGCCGGCAGCTGTTGTCATCCCGATGATGATGCATATCGGGGCGCCGGCAAAGCCCGTCGTTGCGGCCGGCGACACCGTAAAGGTCGGTCAGCTGATTGCCGAAGCTTCGGGATTTGTCTCTTCTCCCGTATATTCGGGAGTCTCCGGCAAGGTTAAAGCCATAGACAGCATCCTCCTGCCCGGCGGTCAGACTTCCGCCGCGATAGTCATTGAAAGCGACGGGGAGCAGGCCCTGCGCGACGGGCTCGCGCCGCCGCCGGTAAGCGACCTTAAAAGCTTTCTTGCCGCCGTAAGGGAAAGCGGCGTGGTCGGCCTGGGCGGTGCGGGTTTTCCTACCGCGGCCAAGCTTACCGTGGAGCTTCCGAAAATAAAAGCGGTCATAATAAACGGAGCGGAATGTGAGCCGTACATTACCTCCGATACCCGTACCATGCTCGATCAAAGCGATCTGCTTTGGGAAGGTGTGCTGATGCTCAAAAAGTATCTTGAAGCGGACCGGGTTATAATAGCCATAGAAAACAACAAACCCGACTGCATCGCGCTTTATGAGGGTCTCGCCCGCGCGCAGGACGGCGTTGAGATAAAAACGCTGCCCTCGCTCTATCCTCAGGGCGGCGAAAAGGTGCTTATATACAACACAACGGGGTTGGTTGTCGGAGAAGGCAAGCTGCCTATAGACGCGGGAGCGCTTGTGCTCAACTGCACGACCCTCGCCGCGGTTGTAAGATACATAAAGACGGGTATGCCTCTGGTTGAAAAATGCGTTACGGTCGACGGCAGTGCCGTCGCAAACCCTCAGAATGTCATTGTCCCCGTCGGAACAAAGCTTTCCGACCTTTTCGATTTCTGCGGCGGCTTTAAATCGGAACCGAAAAAGATCATGTACGGGGGCCCCATGATGGGTCTTGCGCTTACCGACCTGAGCTTCCCGATTTTAAAAACCACCAACGCGGTAATCGCGCTGGGCGCTAAAGACGCGATACCGCCAAAAGAAACGGCCTGTATAAAATGCGGTCGATGCATAGCCTCCTGTCCTCTGCGCCTGATGCCGGCGAATATAGAGCAGGCCTTCCGTCGGAAAAATCCCGAAGAGCTCGAACAGCTCAAGGTAAACATCTGCATGGAGTGCGGCTGCTGTTCATACATATGCCCGGCCAAGCGCCCCCTCGTTCATGTAAACAAGCTTGCCAAGATAATGCTGCGCGATTATCAGGATAAAAATAAAACCGCGGCGAAAAAGGAGGGGACGTTAAAATGAGCAGCTTCGCCGTGTCCGTTTCTCCGCACATATGGAGCAAAACCACTACTTCTTCTATAATGCGCGACGTTCTCATCGCCCTGATTCCCGCTCTAATCGCCTCCGTTTTCATTTTCGGCACCCGGCCGCTTCTGGTCACGGCCGTTTGCGTCGCGACCGCCGTGATCTCTGAATGGGTATTTGAAAAGGCAACGAAACGACCCGTTACAATATCAGACCTTTCGGCTGCGGTTACCGGCACTCTGCTCGCCTTCTCACTGCCGGCGGACATTCCGATATGGCAGGCCGTTGTAGGCGCGGTTACGGCGATAATCGTGATCAAGCAGCTTTTCGGCGGAATAGGACAAAACTTCGCAAATCCGGCCGCGGCTTCGCGCGTTATTATGCTGCTGGCCTTTTCCGGCCCTATGACACAATGGCGGCAGATCGACGCGATAACGGGGGCGACGCCTCTGGCGCTTATCAAAGCCGGCGATACCGATCTGCTTCCCTCGCTGCTGGACATGTTTTTGGGTAACCGGGGCGGCTGTATCGGCGAGGTCTGCGTACCGGCGCTTATAGCCGGCGGCATATACCTTCTCGCCCGCAGGATTATACAGTGGCACACCCCCGTTGTTTTCATAGCCACCGCTGTTGTGCTCACAGCGCTTCTCGACGCGCAGCCTCTTTACCAGCTCATGAGCGGCGGTCTGCTGCCGGGCGCGATTTTTATGGCTACCGACTACTCCACAACCCCGTCCACAGTCCGGGGCCGCGTTATATTCGGGTTCGGATGCGGCCTTATTACCGTACTCATCCGCGTATGGGGCAGTTATCCCGAGGGCGTGTCCTTTTCCATACTGCTGATGAATATTATAACGCCTTATATTTCGCGCTGGACGCGAAGCAGGCCTTTCGGAGGTGCAAAGGCATGACTGAACGAAAGTCCGATCTCTGGCCGGAATATCTCAAACCAATTGTCGTGCTTGTGGCCATCTGCCTTGTAATATCCGCGGCGCTTGCTTTTACAAACGATTTTACGGCACCCGCAATAGCGAAGGCGGCCAAAGAGACCGCCGAGTCCGCCAGACTCGAGGTGCTGCCGGAGGCGGATTCCTTCGAGCTTCTGGAGCTATCGAACCTGCCCGAAACCATAACCGCCGTCTACGCCGCCGATAACGGCGCGGGTTATGTTTTCATGATCACCTGCGACGGCTACGGCGGCGCGGGCACGATGAATCTCATCTGCGGCATAAACGCGGACGGTCTTATAACCGCCTGCAAAACGCTCTCTCACAAGGAGACCGCCGGCCTGGGCTCGAAGACGGCCGAGGCTGACTTTAAAAACCAGTTTATCGGCAGCGACGCCTCTTTATCCGGCGTCGACGCCATAACCGGCGCCACGATATCCTCCGGTTACTATATAAGCGCCGTTGGTGACGCTTTCGCGGCGTTCAAGATCGCACAGGAGGCGCAAAGATGAGAAGATTAAGCACTCTTACCAGGGGAATAATACTTGAAAACCCCGTGCTGGTGCTGGTGCTCGGCACCTGTCCCAGCCTCGCCGTATCAACGCAGGCTTCAAACGCCATAGGTATGGGCGTTGCCGCGACGGCTGTGCTGCTGGGCTCCAACATCTGTATATCCGCTCTGCGAAAGGTGATTCCGGACAAGGTGCGGATTCCCTGCTACATAGTTTTAATAGCGGGCTTTGTAACGGTGGTACAGATGATAGTCAAGGCTTATGCCCCCGCGCTCGACAAAGCGCTCGGCCTTTATCTTCCGCTGATCGTGGTAAACTGCATAATACTCGGGCGAGCGGAGATGTACGCCAACAAAAACGGCGTCTTTGATTCCGCGCTCGACGCGATAGGCATGGGCGCGGGCTTTACGCTGACGCTGCTTGTAATGTCAAGCATACGCGAGATAATCGGAAACGGTACCTGGTACGGAATGAAGATACCCGTTTTGGCCGATAATCATATATCGATCCTTACCATGGCTCCCGGCGGGTTTTTCGTATTCGGCTGCCTTATAGCGCTTGTAAA
This sequence comes from Clostridiales bacterium, assembly GCA_012729975.1. Lineage (GTDB taxonomy): Bacteria > Bacillota > Clostridia > Oscillospirales > Oscillospiraceae > JAAYBW01. The sequence goes on along the minus strand of JAAYBW010000034.1, from coordinate 2,148 downwards.
CAAAATAAGCAAAGGGAAGGCCCCGCGCAAAAGCGAGTTCGGCTGCGAGGGCTGCCCCTCCGCGGCCGCCTGCGGCAAACTCAAGCCCGAGGAGGTCATATCAGAATGAGCGTCAAGGCAATGCTCGCGATAATAATGACTGCCGTATTCGTAAACAACTACGTGCTTCAGCAGTTTCTGGGCATATGTCCGTTTCTCGGCGTTTCGAAAAAACTCGATCAGGCGTCGGGCATGAGCATAGCCGTCATATTCGTTATGTGTCTGGCTACGGCGGTAACCTGGCCCATACAGTACTACCTGCTCACGCCGCGCAGCGGCGCATACGACCTCGGATACATGCAGACAATTGTGTTTATCCTTGTTATCGCCGCTCTTGTGCAGCTCATTGAGATGGTTCTGAAAAAATACCTCCCCGCTCTCCACAAATCACTGGGCGTATACCTGCCGCTCATAACTACCAACTGCGCGGTTCTGGGCGTATGCATAGCCAATATCGACTCCCGGTACGGGTTTGGCCATTCCATGCTCAACTCCTTCGGAAGCGGCCTCGGCTTCTTTCTGGCTATGGTGTTGTTTTCCGGCGTGCGCTCCCGAACGGAGTACTGTGACCCGCCCGAGGCCTTCAGAGGCCTTCCGATCACGCTGGTAGCGGCATCCATCGTTTCTGTGTCCTTCTTCGGGTTCGCGGGCGTAATAGAAAAGCTTTTCGGCTGACAGGAGGCCATAAATGAACACTATACTCCTTGCGATAATCGCCGTAACCGCGCTTGGGTTTATATGCGCGCTGATGCTGGCCGTCGCTTCCCGTTTCATGTCGGTCAAAGAGGACCTTCGATTTCACGCGGTGCGTGAATCTTTGCCGGGCGCGAACTGCGGAGCCTGCGGTTACGCCGGCTGTGACGGCTATGCCAAGGCTCTGATAACCGATCCCGAAATAAAAACGAACCTGTGTGTGCCCGGCGGCGACGAAGTGTCCGGAAAACTCAGCCTGGCGCTGGACCGGCCCTATCTCGACGTCGAAGAACAGGTCGCCCTTGTCGCCTGCAGCGGTAACTGCGATGCCACCTCGCATAAAATGGACTATTTCGGAATAGAAAGCTGCGCCGCCGCAAAGCTCCTGCACGGGGGGACGGGTGTGTGCTCCTACGGCTGCATGGGTCTCGGAGACTGCGCGAGGGCATGCCCGAACGGTGCGATATGCGTAGAAAAGGGCATCGCGCATGTGAACACCAGATTATGCGTCGGCTGCGGCATTTGCGCCGGGACCTGCCCGAATCACATCATACGCCTTATCGCGGACAAGGAAATTATTTTAGTCAACTGCAGCAGCGAAGACCGAGGCGCCGTTACACGCAAAAATTGCAAAAACGGCTGCATAGCCTGCAAAAAATGCGAGCGCGTCTGCGCCGTGGGCGCCGTAAAGGTCGTCGATAACCTCGCGCGCATAGATTACGACAAGTGCCCCGACTGCCCCGATCCGGGCGTTTGCGCCCGCGAGTGCCCGACAGGCTGCATAAAGATCGCGGATTTCAGGGGCATATTCAACGCGGAAAAAGAGTGCTGCTGAACACATCGGCGAAAAACGCCGGCCGTCCCTTTCGGGAAGGCCGGCAAACGTTTTTACGGTGTTATTCAGTTTGATATTCGCAGCCGCTTTTCCATAATTTCCGGATGCACGCTGCAGGTTACGGCCGAGTCCTCCGATATCACGCCCTTTTTATAAAGCTCGTAAAGACCGGCGTCCATGCTCTGCATGCCTTCGGCCGCGGCTGTGCTTATTACAGCGTCAATCTGATGTATCTTGGCGTCGCGTATCATATTGCGTATCGCGCCGTTTACGTACATTACCTCAAAAACCGGAACGACTCCGCCGTCCAGCTTCGAGACCAGCTGCTGGGACACAACGCAGTGCAGGAGCATGGCCAGCTGCACGCGTATCTGCTGCTGCTGGTTCGGCGGAAAAATATCGATTATTCTGTCTACCGTGTTTCCCGCGCCGAGGGTATGAAGTGTCGACAGTATAAGATGGCCGGTCTCCGCGGCGGTCATTGCCGTCTTTATCGTTTCATAATCCCGCATCTCGCCGAGCAGTATAACGTCCGGAGCCTGGCGAAGGCAGGCGCGCAGCGCGGATACATAATCCTTGGT
>JAAYBW010000243.1 GCA_012729975.1 Clostridiales bacterium | reverse complement strand
TCATTTGAAAAAAGCACGCAGCCTCCGTCATGCGCCCGGCTCAATATGTCCTCCGTCGTGAGTTTTTTAAACAGCGGAGAATCCAAAGCGGCTCGCAGGCCGGCGTCTTTGACATTTGTATCCGAAAAGGGTGAAAAAGGGCATGGTTCGGCGCCGCCGTGGGGGTTTATGTGGATAAATCCGCGCCCGGCGGCAAGGCAGCCCTCGGATCGCGCTTCATCGCCGGGAAAAGACAAATACATCATTTCGCCGTCACCGGAGCGCAGCATATCTACTCGCGACGCAAGAAGCATGCGTTCCGCTTCGGTCAGAGCAAGCTCCTGCGATTTCCCGTCGGCGGGCACATATTCGATATAAAACACAAGCCTGCAGCCCGCCCCGGCGAGCATCGGCGTAAAGTCGGAGCCGGTTACATACGAGAGGTTCTCCTTCGTCACGGTGACCGATGCGCCGAATAATATGCCGCGAGAAGAAAGCGCCGACATTGCCGCTTTGAGGCGGTCGTATATACCTGCCCCGCGCCGCGTGTCGGTACGTGCCGCATCGCCCTCAATGCTCAGAATCGGAATTAAACAGCGGCTGCTGTCGAAAAGTTCGAGAATACCCCCCGTGAGCAGCGTTCCGTTCGTGAATACGGGAAACAGAATGTTTTTATGCGCTGCCGCCGCTTTGAGAACGTCGGGGCGAAGCAGCGGCTCGCCGCCCGCAAGCAGTATAAAGCATATACCGAGTTCTTCCGCCTGCGCGAAAACGCTGTCCCAGTCGGCGGCGGTCAGCAGGTCACCGGCAGCGCCGTCGTCGCAGGCTTTGTTAGCCCGGGCATAGCAGCCCGCGCAGTGAAGGTTGCATGAATTGGTTACGCTAGCTATAAGAAACGGCGGGATATGAAGCCCCGAAAGGGCATAATTATCTGCCCTTCGCTTTTCGGCTCTTGCGCAGGCGAGCGAAAAAGCGGCGAGAAAAGCACCCTGCCTGGGCGCTTTCAAAGTTACCTTTACCGCGCTTTTTATTAGATTTTTAATACCCCGGGCGTGGTATTGTTCAAGATCGATACTCATGTTTTAGCCTTTAAGCCGATGATCGCCACGGCCTCGTATTTTCCTTTCCGCTCATATAGTACTAACACCCCTAATTGAATAACAGCCGCACCGGGCTTGTCAACACCAATCAGTTATTTATAAGAAAGTTCTTTACATTATGATGCACTTGACAATCCGAGTAACATATGATAATAGTAACATATGTTACCTGGGGAGAGGGCATAAATAATGACAATCAATCACGCTATATTGGGAATTCTAAGCTGCCGGCCGATGACGGGCTACGACATTAAAAAGATCATACAGGAATCCGATATCATGCACTGGTCGGGAAACAACAATCAGGTGTACAAAGCCCTTATCGAGCTGCACGGAGAAGGGCTGGTTATAAGCGAGGTCAGGTATCAGGAAAGCCTTCCCTCAAAAAAGATATATACGGTTACCGAAGAAGGGCTCAAGGTGCTCAGGGAATGGACGGCACTCGAGCCCGAGCCCGCGGAGCTGCGAAAGCCGTTTTTATTACAGCTTAAATGGGCGGACGTTCTTGACGGCGCTCAGCTGCAGGCTTTATTGGCGAACTATGAAAACCAAATAAGGATTTGCCTTGCGATGAGCCGCGAAAAAGCAAGACGCGGCGACGGGCTAAAGCCGAGGAGCAGCCGGGAGTCTTTTTTATGGAAGATGATAGATAAAAACGCGGTATCAACTTATCAAAACGAGCTGGACTGGATACAAGGTGTGCAAAAGCAGCTTTCGGAGCTCGATGCGGGGGGAGCGGATAAACTTGAATTACAGGATAGTTAACAAAGAAAACCTAAAATATATAAAGATACAAAGCGGTGCGCGGGCAATCAGGTCGGAGCAGGACGCTCTGGAGCTTGTCGCCCTGTGCGGTGAAAACGAGACAAGCTTTCTTGTGTTACATCATGAGGCGCTGTCGGATGATTTTTTTAAACTGAAAACCGGCATTGCCGGAGCGATGCTGCAGAAGCTGGTAAACTACCGTGTTAAAACCGCTATAATTATTGAAGATACATCGGAATTCGGCATACGATTCAATGAATTTGCCGCTGAGGCAAACAGGGGAAGCCAATACCGCGTATTCAATGATGTCGGGAAGGCGGAAGACTGGTTTAGAGAAG
>JAAYBW010000033.1 GCA_012729975.1 Clostridiales bacterium | reverse complement strand
ATGCTCCGCAGCAAAGCGGACAAGGAGATTGTATGAAAGAGCTTACGATGTTTATTCAGAAAACCTGCCCTCACTGTGTGTTAGCCCAAAAGTATATCGCGCAGCTTTGCCGGGATGATAGCCGCTACTCCGCCCTGCCAATCCATGAAATAGACGAGTACGTGCAAAGCGAGTTGGCGGATTCATATGATTACTGGTATGTACCCAGCTTCTTTATCGGTAAAAAGAAGCTGCACGAGGGTCACGCAGAATATGCGGATATAAAGAACGTGCTGGACGCGGCCCTGCTTGCTGATTAAGGCGATTGCATCCAAAGCTGATACTCCGTAATATTTCAATTCGTCGTAGGATACGATGGATTGGATGAAAACCCGGATCATAGGAATTGGGGAATCATAATGATTGCACAAAAACCTGTCAGCGCGGAAAGGACACGATGTTATGCCGTCACCGGAAAAATTCAGAAAAACACTGGACGATTTTCATGTGGAACAAGAAATTATCGATGAGATGTACCGGGGTTTTGACATTTTAACATCAAAAACAAACAAAAAGATAAAATCGGCTTTTTTCACGCAGGCGCTTAAAGTAATGAATGAAAAGCTGCCGCCCGAAAAAGTGCGGGAAATTTTTGAGGCAAATGCCTGCTGCAAGAGCGGAGCCCGGGAAAAGAACTCAAGAGAGATTGCGAAAACATATGCCGGGCTTGATATTGCCGACAGGCTGAAACTCATCAGCATGCGTCCATATTTAAATATGGGTTCCGCAGAGCTTGACGAAGACGGTTTTTTGCTTGTCCACGCAGTATCGTATCATCCCGGGGATAAATACGAATGTGTCTGTCCGACTGTCAGCAAGATAAAGCGCGACTGTGCGATACCGCGCGAGTACTGCTGCTGCTGTGGCGGGCATTTCAAATATCATTATGAAATCATGCTCGGCGTAAAGCTGAAACCGGTTGAAATCGTATCTTCTCCGCACGATACGGATGGTGAAAAGCCGTGTGCGTTCAGATACTACATACAGGATGCTCAGCTGCCTGCCGGCAATCCCGGCAATAAGAATTTTTGCATTGGCAGTCCGATTGTGCTATCATAATTTTACATAAACCGGAAGGGAGAACAATAATTTGGCATACATTGCGAATGCTTTTCTTGGTCTCACCGGGCAGGATATCTCCTCCTTTGAGCTTCCATGGGAGGGTCGGGCTCCCGCCCGCGAAGATGTCTTTCTGGAAGGTCCCGCCGTGGATACCGAACACATCCGATTTCTGAAGCAATCAAGAGGCCGCGCCCCCGGCGATGTGGAAGGGGTCGAGGTGCTGGACGGCAAGCTCGTTATCACAGTTATTCCCTCCACCAACAAGGCGGCCTGGACCCTGGTGGTGGACGGCAAAAAGTATACGCGGACGGAATTTACGGTAAAAACCCGCACCGCTGACGATCTGTTCGCCCGGTGCGAGGAAGGACGGGTATTGTATCGGCTTTACTCACCCGATTCCTCCGAGCCGCGCCCTATGATTTTGTTCCTTCACGGCGGCGGCAACGGCGGCTACGAGGGAGAAAGAGACAATGAAAAACAGCTTATGGCCGATTATGGTCCCGTTAACTTTGCCGAGGAATATCCCGATGTCTATGTCATGGCTCCCATGTGCGTTGAGCAGCGCCGCGATCTTTCCAAAGCGAACCTGAATACTAAGTTTGCCGACAGCAACTTCCCTTCAGATTGGCGCTACGGCTGGTCCCGATATTATCTTGCCAAGGTTTGCGACATTATCCGCAGAATGATCCGCGAGGGCGAGGTTGATGCCAAGCGCGTCTATGTTACCGGTATGTCCATGGGCGGCGCCGGTACGATTCGGGCTATGTCGGTTGGCTCAGACCTGTTTGCGGCGGCTGTTCCCGTCTGCCCTACAATGACCCCCGAGACCTTTAGTATACTCAATTCGATCCGCAGACCCGTCTGGGTCACTTCCGCATATATCGATCACACCCTATACCGCCACAAGTACCTGGTGGATGCGGTGATGAATATGCGCGACAACGGCAACAGAAATGCCCATCTGACTCTTTTCTCACCGGAAGATCTGGAAAAGTACGACATTTCCATTACACCTAACCTGCCTTACCCCGACCTGTTCCGCCAGAACCATTGGAGCTGGGTGCCTACTTATAAAGACGAATACGGCATCATGTCATGGCTGTTCAATCAGACAAAAGACGACTGAATATGCCTATTAATATTAAGTCTGTATTCATACAGGAAATATATACCGAGTGCGACATCGACGCCCCCGCGCGTGATGTCTATGCGGTCATTTCCGATTTCGCAAATTACCGCATATGGACTAACGAAATTTCGATCTCGGGTGATACTCAACCCGGAGGGAAAATGGATGTTCATGTGAAAACCGCCGATAACGGCAACGGGTGGTATCATCTCAAATCGAAAATGGAACAGAATAATGAGAGAGTCATCGCATTCAGCAACGTTTTATACGCACCGTTTTTATTCCTGGGCAAACAGCGCTTTGAAATTATCCCCATATCCGAAAAACGAACAAGATTTATAAACGCGGAAGTGTTCAGCGGTTTTTCGATACCGTTTGTACGCGAAAAGATTTTGCTTATCACCACGCGAAGATTTAAAGAGAACATGAATCTTGCGCTGAAAAGATTTATTGACGCCGGCACCTGAAGCAGTGTTTCTGCTCATTGTCACAGGAGATATAACCGCTGTTTCGTTTCGATTCCTTTTTCAGAAAAGAGCCAGTAAGCAAATCGGGCATATCACAGAGCGGCAGCTCATTTTTGGAGGGAGGTCAACCATAATCATGTCAGCTCAGATCATTAAATGCGAACGAGTCAGTCATCCGCCTGTACGGTTCATAGGCAAGCGCTATACCGCTTACCCCAACTGGAACGATGCCTGGGAAAGCGATTTGTTCGGCAATATCGAAAAAGCCGGCCCGACAGCCGAGATCAACGACGGCAACTGCTACTGCGTACTGATCGGCTTTGTTGCCGGCGCGCCGGAATTCTATCTCGGCGAGTTCTTTCAGGCGAATACGCCCGTACCGGACGGCTTTGACCACGCAGACCTTCCGGCGATGGAGGCAGGCTTATGTTTCATTAAAGGCAAAGCGGAGGACTGTTATGGCCTGGTTTTCGGCCATCCCGAAATACTGGCGGCCGAGCTTGAAAAGAACGGCATGAGCATGCCGAAAGGTACGCCGCCCCGTTGGGTCGGTTTTGAGCGGGATAACTGTCCCCGCTGGACAACTCCCGACGAGAACGGAAATCAAATACTCGACTATGCCGTCTATTTGGGTTAATTCAGACCGGTAGCTTACGGAATTATTCTTCGAGTCGTTACATAACGGCTTGTCCAGTAACTTGTGGTTACGTCGGTAATTTTAACGACGTCCCCTGTTTTCGGGCTGTTAATCATCTTGCCGTCTCCAAGGTATATTCCGACATGGTTGATAACCCCATTCCCCGAAAAAGAATAAAAGACCAGATCTCCGGGCTGCGTATACCCCCTTGCCACATAGGTTCCGTTCAATGCCTGATCTTTGGATATACGATTTAGAGTGTAGCCGCTTTTTCCATATACATATTTTGTAAAACCCGAACAATCAAATCCGCCATCACTCGGAGAAGCACCCCCATAAACATATGGTGTGCCCAGAAAGGATTTGGCCTGGCTGATAACGGCATCAACTTTTGCCTGCCTTGTTGTCCGGTTATTTAGTCTCAAATATTTGCCGCTTGACCATCCGACTCTTCCGTCGGTCAGTTTTATCTGATACCAGCCATTAGACTCGCCTATAATCTTAACAACATTCCCTTGCCATAACGCATGCATTATCGGGTAGGCAGTTGAAGGGCCAATACGCATATTTAACTTGCTTGCTGTAACGGTTGCGGTTCCGTCAACCGCAGCTTGTGTATACTGTGATGCCTGAGGAGCTGCTGCATACGCGGTCATGCCGGGAAGCAGAGAAGGGCCTGCGAGCACCAGGCTTCCAACCACCATGCTTCCGACTAAAAACTTAACTGCAGTAATTTTTATATCCGGAAATTTTTCCGAGATGAACTTTTTGATGCTCTCTTCTAGGCTGAGTGCGTTTTCTTTTATCTTAGCAAGAAATTCCGCGGAAAATTCTCCGTCATCGCGAACTAAATAAATCTCAAGGGTATAGCCCTGTGAATTTTCAACTAATCTATAATTTTCGTCTATATTCATTTTATTCACCGTATTGCCTTAACTAAAACATACTTACAATTTAGAATTAACATATTTTCAGATAAAATAAGTTCAAAGTATTACCTTTTGCGGGGTTTGGGGCAGATCCCCAGGCATAAAACGGCAGCGGACGCCGGCTATGATGTGTCCGATGCTAAAGATATCGAATAAATCTTTTCAATGCCATTAATCTCGTTATTGCGTCATTTGTGCTTAATATCACCGGATGCCGCTGCTTGTGAAAAAACAGTATTTGGGTTAACCGGATCCATAAAAAAATAACCGAGGCATTGATGTTATGCCTCGGCCGGCTCTCTTATATTGCGTATCATGTTGGTTATCTGCAGCGACTTTTTCCTATAGGTTTTTTATGAACATCGGAAAACCCCGTTATTCCGATCGATTGCATGAAAACAGTGCCGACGGCTATAGCCCGACATACACCTTCGATGCAGTCCGGATCGGGCTTCACGCGGTATTCGGCATAACTGCTACAATCAGCCGTTTGGTTTATGCTCCAGGGTAACGTGGATTGAGCCTTCCAGCAGTAAACCCTCATCACTGGCTTTTTTATCGATAGTTTCATCGACAGCCTTTGCGTCCATATTTTTCAGGCTCATGCTGAAATTGTATAAAGCTGAATTCCCGCCTGCAAAGAGCATACCCGCAAGCCAATGCGAGGTAGTATCGTCTGTAACTGTCAGACCGGAAAGGGTATAATACCAGGTCTCGGCTTGTGCTCCGATAGTGTCAAGAGATAATTTTACGACGTCGCTTGTACATGGGTCAAAATCGGTGATAAAAACTTCGCACGGATATGAATTCGGGCTTTTAAATTCACCGATCGGGGATTCCGCCAGCGTATAACTGAATTTACCTGTACCCTGACCCACAGCCAGTCTTCCCTCAAGGTCCGGGGTCAGCTGAATCGGAATTTCTGCAATGATCTCATATTTGAAATAATATTCCGCCATCGTGCGCATTTGCAGTTCGATCTTCAAGTCGAACTTCATGGCGCTGTCCAGCTTTGTAAGATATGCGTCTGCGTCTCCGCCTATGAGCTCCAATATCCTTGCAGCTCTCACCAAAGCATGGATCGAAGTATAATCATGCTTATCTGTCAGGTCTGACAAATGCTTGCCCGCAACGCTTTCGCACCATTCCCTTAAGGGCTCCCAGTCGGTATTATCCTCACCCCCCGCCAGCCGGATCATTCTTTCCACTTCCAGGTACGCGGCAGACGATGCGTAGAATTTGTCAGGCTCAGACCGATATTTTTCAATGAGCCTGCCCGCTTTTGTTCTCAAACGTTCAAGCAGCCTGACTGCCATATTTAAGGCATCGTCATTCTCCGAGGTTCCCATGTACTGCTTTAATCTTTCTGCCGAAATCAATTCCGTTATCAACGACATTTCGGGTTCCTTGAAATTTGCTGAAAATGCGTTGAAATATTGATTTATATCCGGATCGTGCGTACCTTTTTTGCATTTGAGGGATATGTCGGGTGGTATGGGCGGGTCTTCAACCGGACTCTTGAGCATCTCTTTTGCTCGCTTCATAGCATCGGCCAGATGTTCATCAGCAAGTGTTTCCATATTTTTTATTTGTTCGTCTCCGTCCCAATCGTACAACATTGCCGTGCTGAAGTGGAATATTTCGGCGGATACGCCGCCGGCGCTATCCTCCATGCAGGTAAAGGCCAGGTTTGTTCCGTCATGATTACCTGTAAACAGCAGACTATGATCATTAATGCCGTTACCTGTTACGGTCAGTTTAACCGGTTCGAGAAACGTAAGCCCGTCAGGCTCGAGGATAACGCCGCCGGCCATGGTGCCGAGCGTATCAACACTAACGCCGCTCATAGCAGTCATTGTAATCGTTTGTGGCTGCACAAGCGCGTCATTCGGTATATCGAGCGTCCAAAACAGCCCATTGCCGTCGGCAACGCCGACCGAAGTGTCCGTACCGTTATAGTCAATCGATGACGTTTTTGACTCGTCAACCGTGAAGGCAGCGCTGCCGAGCGACTTCGGTTCAAACGCTTCTGCCGATGCTGTCCCCGTCTGATTTTGATCCGGGCTTTCTTTTATAATCAAACACCCGGTAAGCATCTGCGCAAACATTAAAATTGCCGCGACAATCGCCAATGCTCTTTTCAAGCCTTTCTCCTCCTTCACCTGATTGTTCATATGAATGTGTCCTTCTCATAAACATTCGCCGCTTTTTAGCCAGGGTGTTTTCCGGTTTCATTTTCGGAAATATAAACGCTGTAATAATACCATATTTGAGACTAAATATAAATTAATACTTGTAAGCGCGGGTATATTACCCTTTGGCATAGATAACCGTTCAGGCCGGAATAACCCGAAGCCTTGAACCGAAGACGGTTTTTCTCGCGCAGTACGGGAAAGCTGCTCCTGTGCTCGGGCGCAGCACAGGGGGCGCCGTTCCGTTTATTCACTGTTTTATGAAAGGAGGTTAATCTATATGATAGCAAAGCTTGACAGGAGCGGCTGTATAGCCTGCGGCCTGTGCATCAGTACCTGCCCGGAGGTTTTCCGCATGGGAGACGACGGATTGGCGGAAGTGTATCAGGAGAAGGTTCCCGAAAATGCGGAGGCAAGTGCAGTTGAGGCGCAGGAAAACTGCCCTGTTTCCGTTATAAATGTGGAATAGTTTTGCGTCGGGCTTCATACGGAGGCGGCATAATTTAATACCGGACTCCCGGTAAACACGGAATTCCGGTATTAAACATTATCTAAAGCCCTGGGCACAAAAGTGATTGTCGCTAAGAATAATCAGGGATATTTAATAAACATCTGCGTCCAATAGAAAGTGCCGTTTGAGGACTTCGCGACGCCGACCCCTATTTGGTTATAGGTCCTGTTGAGAATATTGCTCCGATGGCCCGGGGAGTTCATCCAGCTATTCATAACCTCCTGGGGGGTTCGCTGCCCGTATGCGATGTTTTCGCCTGCTGCCGAAAACCGGATTCCGAAGTTTTCCATCATATTGAAAGGTGAACCGTAGGTTGGGGATTGATGGGCGAAATAACGCTTATCTATCATATCCTGCGACTTATAGCGCGCCACGCGACAGACTTCCCAATTTGCTTTCAGAGCCGGAAGCCCGTTATAAGCTCTCTGTTGAGTGACCAGATCAATTACCTTCTGCTCCAATGCCTTGACATCGTCAATGCTGGGGATATTTATCTTTTGCCCCGGATAGATCAGGGAGGGGTTGCTTATTTGCGGATTTGCCCGTATCAGTTCGCTCACACCGATCTGATACCTGACGGCGATTTTCCACATAGTGTCCCCCTGCACGACCGTATGCGTACCGCTCTGCGCAAAGGCCCGGAGTGGACAAACAAACAACGCCAGAGCAAGGATGATAATTCCGATCTTTTTTATTTTCATAATGTGCTTCATCTGCACACCTCCCGCTTTAGTTTTGCACGAATCATTATATTAATAGTCGCGCGCAGCCATAAATAACTGGATGGACTGACTGTAATTGGGTCTTTATAACCCGGGGCAGACATATGGTTAACTTTGGAGGTTCCTGTATGAACTTGTGTCTTTATGCCTTGATGAAGTTGACTTTTTTCCTCAGCGAATATAAAATATAGAATACGATGTATACAAAGCCGCGTGATAAAAAGCATATGATTTTTTAAGGAGGTCGGGCAATGGCGACATGGCATGAGTATCTTTTAAAAGAGGGTCAGCCCCCGGAATGGCCCTATCCGATTAAGTTCGGACAGGAGCGGGAGATAGAAACCGACGTTCTTGTAATCGGCGGCGGTATAGCGGGCTGCTGGGCCGCTATCAGCGCCGCGAGGCAGGGTGTTCGGGTCGCGCTGCTTGAAAAGGGCGACGTCGAGCGAAGCGGCT
>JAAYBW010000242.1 GCA_012729975.1 Clostridiales bacterium | reverse complement strand
TTGAATTGATTATATGGTATTTGATTGAACAGAGTAAGGGGCTCTGCCCCTTAAACCCCGAGGTTTACCGCTTTGGTTTCCAAAGGGACAACAAAAAGACGGCACCTTTCGATGTCGTCCCTTCGAGAACTCCGTTCGCCGCTCGGGTCGCTCCTCAGCGTCGCCCTATCCTGCACACGGAGAAAGCATCTTTATTTTATCTGATGTTCTCATGGTGTTCAATGGATTGAACTCATGTTTGCATATTTAAGTTCTATGAAAGATCTTGCAAAACTTACTTCCGGCCTGGGCCTGCTCCGACTGGAATTTAAGTTTTCAATTCAACAGTGAAACAAAATAAACTCTACGGATTATATACGAATAACTGATGAATACGTGAATGCTATAGCAGCACACACTACCCTTAAGTGGCCATAATCCACCTTCTGAAACACTCAGGGATATTCTTACTCTACCGGGGTGCGATACGAAATCTCTTTTTGCTGTATAGTATAATTCCTGCGGGAATCTAAAATAAGTTAAGAGCGACAACCGTTATCGGCTGCCGCCCTTTCGCTTTTTCTACTGCTTTTGTATCATTCTTAAAGAAAGCCGCGGCAAGTGTATTGCTGACCTTACCTGGTGAACTCGCCGATAAACTCGCTATATACCTCGGGCAGGATAGCCGCCAGGTTGGTGAACTCCTTAATATTGTGAGTCAGCAGGCTCTTGACACCGTCGAGCGGCAGTCTCACGCCGTCGGGGATCATCTTCACGGGCTTGCCGCCGATCACGTGCCAGCCCATCCAGAAGCGGCTGCGCAGCTCGCATCCGCCCTCTACGGGACGCATGAAGTGGCACATGATGGTGGGGCTCTTCTCGTTGCCGGCGCAGACGATGGTGCCCTTGAAATCCTTGAGCTTCTCGGGATCGAAGCCTATGTCGACCGGATTGCGGAAGTTGATAAAAATGCGTTGGGGGCCTTCGCCGCAATCTTCATAGACATCATGGGCGGTATCCCAATAACGCTCCTTAAGGCTCAGGGACTTATCCATGGCCTTGTCCATATTCATGGTCTGCACATTGTAATGCTGCTGTGGGTTCCAGATTTTATAACGTATGCCTTCCACACCGTGCCACGCGAACCAGAAGTCGAACATCTCGGGGGTGCAGTTGGGGAAGAAGGTCTTGTTGGCCAGAACCGCGGTGCCGTCGGGCAGGTTGCAGTAACCCAGCTCCATATCCAGATAACCCTCGTCAAAGAGCTTGTTCATCTCCAGCGGAGAGATGGCCTTCGCGGGATCGCAGGGCATGGAAGCAGCGGAGTATAAAGCGGGATCTGCCTCGACCATGGTACGGGTAAAGTACTTGTACAGAGGGCCGGCTTTCTCTTCTTCGGTCACGGGAACTGTGGGGATGACAGACTTGTCCGGCTTCACGGGCCAGGTCTCGACAGGCAGTCTTGTGGTGGAGAAGGTCATTTCGCCGTCCTTGTTGACGACGTCGATCCACTTGAGCCAGTTCGCGTCGTCGCGCTCGGGATAATCCTCGCGCAGGAACCAGCCGCGGGACTCCTTACGCATGGAGGATGCGCGATAGTGAAGCTCGGCGGACAGGACCATTGCCTCCGCCTCGTGGCAGCACATAAGCTCGTGCCAGTCGTTTGCCTTCATGGCAGGAACCATTTCTTTGGCCTTCATGACGATCTTCAGAGCCTCGGCGATACGCTCTTCGGTCATGATAATAGAGTAATCGGAGGGACAAATTGCCTGATGAACGACCTCTATGACATCCTCGGCGGTGCAGCCTTCCTTGCGCTCCAGAGGAGCCAGAAGATCGGCGGTCAGCTTTGCGACCTTATCATCATTGACCGGCAGAGCGCCGCCGGGCATATGAGCATCGTTGTCGATGGTCTCGCTGCAGACCATTGCCGCGAACACGGCGTTGAGGATACCGGAGCCGCGATTGCGTCCCGGAGGCGCGGGGACGGCGCCGGCAGCCGCGGAGCCGGAGTAGCTGCAGTCACCGATGGCGTACAGGCCCTTCAGGGTGGCGCGCATGCCGGTGTCCGTGCAGATGGGAGACTGCTCACCGATCAGCATCGGGCAGACTTCATAACTATTGCCGTCGACGCCGTCGACCTTTTCCGCGGCGGAGTCATTCAGCTCGCGGAACTTTTTACCGTAGGGATAACTCCCATCATCGGAGCTGCCCTTTCTGGTACGGGGATCGAGAACGGTAACGGGGCCGTTGCCGGCCTTCATCTGCTTATACCACTCCCGGACAGCGTTGGAGTTGATGTCGGTCTCGCGACGGCTCAGAAAGTTGGGGGTGATGAATTCGCCCTTGCCGTTATACATATTGTTTTCGGCGAAGATCATCTCATTGTGGCTGCGGACACGCATCAGCTGAGCAAAGTTGCCGAACTCGACATTGCGAAGCTTGGCGCCCGCTCGGTAAGCGGCGGCAATGCCGTCACCGCGGCCGCTGGACCACATGGAAGCGAAACGATAGTTCTGGCCGCCGGTGGCAAGAACGACCCGACGGGCGCCGATCACATAGGTAGTGCCGTCGAGCACGCTGTAGCACAACGCGCCGTTGACCACGTCTATCTGCTCCTCAGAGGGCGGGAAGGGCTTCTTGACGGTGAGCTTGGCGGTGAGCAGGTCGGCCATGACGGTCTTGTCCAGAAAGCGCACGCCTGCCTTCTCGCAGACGCGGCGGATCTTCAGGCATAGGTCGAGGTCAACGCTTATCATGGCGGTCATCGGGCCGGTGGGACGGACACGGAAGCTGCCGTCTTCCTCGCGGGGGAGTTTGACGCCCCAGCTCTCCAGCTTCTCGATCATCTCGGTGTTCATGTTCACATAGCGGAGCATGAGCTCCTGATTGCCCAGATAGCAGCCGATCTCATTGACATGGAACTTCAGAAAATCTTCAGCCTTGACACGATTGGGGTCGAAATACTGCAGAACGCCGCCGCCGCGGTTGGCCTTACCGGCATAACCGGCAAAGTTCTTTTCAACGACAATGACTTCCGCATCGGGCATACGCTCCTTGACGGAGGCCGCGCAGGCCAGCCCGCCGATACCGCCGCCGATGATCAGCACGTCGCAATGTATATCTTCTCTCTTCATATTTAAACTCCGATCATGCATATTGGGGGAAATGCTGCCCCATACGCTCGCTGGTGTAGTCCGGGATAACCTTGATTGCGCCCTTAGCGCAGACCGCCTCGCAGTAGAAGCAGTGCTCGCAGTCGGACACATACTTGAATACGGGTCTTTTATTCTCCTCATCCCAGCGGATCACATCCACAAAGCAAGCTTTGTAGCAAAGCTTGCAGCCGACGCAATTCGCGCTGTCGTACTCGATCCTGTGGTTTGTACGAATCATTGAAATTCTTCCTCCTGTGTTGTAAATAAACATGGTACGATAATATAACATTGTCACCATGTTTGACAAGGTACTGTTACAGGTAACCTTACTACGGTCCGCTGCCTTATCATTATCCTTTTTATCAGGTGACTGTATGTATATGTCCGTTGCACACTATACTTTAGCGCTTTTGGTGTTGTATTTTAAGAATCATCGTATTATTCTACTAAAGTGATAAATTGCCGGTGCTCTGTCCGGCTTGATTCAGAATAATTCGTATAAAATTATGGCTTTCTTTATTATGACATAAGAAATGTAAAGAAACCAATTTGGAAATACTCAGATCAATATGATTCGAAAGAAAGGAAAAAGAATGGGAGAAGGACTCGGTAAATACTTTGTACTTGACTTAACCGAAGGCGAGGACGGTGCGCTATGCACCGAATACCTGGCACTTGCCGGAATGGACATTATACGTGTCGAGAAACCGACTGTGGAAAGAGAGGGCGAAACCCGCGCAAGATACATAATAAAGAACCTCAACAAAAGGTATATTACTCTTGACACCGCGTCTGTGGAAGGGCAAAGAATCCTTCAGGCGCTTGCTTTAAAGGCGGATGTCATCGTTGAAAACAGCGGGCAGGATAAGCTGAAAAACAGCCGCGTCGATTACAAGAGCGTCAGGACAGGCAACCCCGGCGTAGTGTACATATCGATTTTGCCATATGCGTCCGACAGCCCCTGGGCCGGACTGCCTTCGGATCGTTCGGTAATCAGCGCGATGAGCGGAGCAACATACCAATGCGGTCAATATGGCTGCGAGCCGGTTGAGCCGGGCGGCAATCTGCCCGATGTGACAAGCTGTGTATTCGCTGCGACATCAGCCGCAGCAGCCCTTTACAACAGGGAAAACACCGGCGAAGGGAAATACATTGAAATAAACCAGATGGACAGCGTTATAGCTCTTGACAGAAGTGCCTATGAAAAGTATCTCAACAACAAAATCAATGACCGTACGGGAAATCTACTGCTCTCCTGCTCACCTACGGGATTGTACAAGACAACAGACGGGGAGGTTGCCATAATGTGCCTTGCCGATCCGGATTTCAAACCGCTGTGCGAGGCTATCGGAAAACCCGAACTTGCGGATGACCCGAGATTCAGCAATCCGAAAGCAAGGGTTAAGAACAGAGCCGCGATAGATGCGATTTTGTCGGAATGGACCGCAGGCCTGACAAAATTCGAAGTTATGCAAAGGCTCCTTGCCGAGCGCCGTGTCATATGCTCCGCGGTATATACGATAGAGGACCTGATAAATTCGGAGGACCTTAGGAAAATGGGACTGATAAAACGCGTGGAAGATGAAAAGCTCGGCGAAATGTGGATCCCCACATATACGGGAGTGAGCGATGATTTCAATTTACCCGCGAAGCTCCCAAGCGAAGTTAACGCTGACGCTCTCAGTAAGGAGGGGCGTTATGGCCTGTAAGCTTTTAGACGGAGTGACCGTCGTTGCGGCATCTATGGCGGAGGCGGGGCCTGTTGTCACGCAGATTTTGGCATTCCTCGGTGCTGATGTCTACCACATAGAGCGCCCGTCAGACAAGGAAGAACCGCGTCATGCCGGTTTTGTTCTCAGAAACAGCAACAAAAAGGACATCACGCTCAACACTAAAGAGGAGGAAGGCAAAGAGATACTTTGGAGGCTTATTGAAAAAGCCGACGTTTTCTTTGAAAACTTTGCTCCCGGCGCCTGGGATAAGATGGGCTTTAGCTATGAGGAGGTAAGGAAAAGAAACCCGGGGATCATATACGCGACACTCAAGGGATTTTCCAACACTCAGAGCCGTTGGAAAAAATGTGTTGCCTTTGACCCTGTCGCTACTTGCTCGGGCGGCAACACATATGTTTCCGGTTATGAGGGTCAGGGACCGATGATGTGCAACGTGAATATAGGAGATTCGGGCGGCGCGCTTCACGGTGCTATGGAAGTGGCTCTTGCAATACTCAACCGGAAAATTACCGGTAAGGGTACATACCTCGAATGTCCGATGCAGAACGCGGTAACGAGTTTCTGCCGGGACCAGTTTGCGGAGTATTACGCAAAAGGAAGCGTAAGACGTTCCGGCAACAGCTACAAGGGGACCGAACCGAACGCTCCGCACAATGTATATCCGTGTCAGGGCGGTGACCCAACCGGAAACTATGTAATGATATCATGCGGACCGGACGATTTCGGAAAGCTGTGCAAGGCTATAGGCCGCGAGGAGCTTGCATCGGTTCCGGAGTATGCGACCGCCCGAAAAAGATATGAAAACCGTTTTGCGCTCGACCACGAGATACGCTGCTTTACTATGACTCATACGAAATTTGAGGTCATGGATATACTCGCAGGACAGTACGGCATAGCGTGCGGTGCGGTAATGAGTCCGGGTGAGCTTGTCGCGGATAGCTATGTATCCGATAATATCCTCAAACCGGTCGAGGACGAGCTGATACCGGGAGGAAGGATGCATATGCCGAGCATCCCGGTTAAAATCGAGGGCGAGCCTATCGAGGTGCACACCTGCGGAGCTCATGGAAGCAGCAACGCAGATGTATATATGGGTATTCTCGGAATGAGTGAAGAGGAACTTGAAGAGCTCAGGAGAAAAAAGATTATCTGATATGCGAAGTAAGAAAATTTCTAATATAAGAAACAGGAGGAATCAGCTTTGGCAGAAAGAAACTGTGCTTTGCAGGTCGAGGCGTATAGAAAGCTGCACGATGTATATACCGACAGAAATGCTGCGGTGAGAAGCATAAGGGAAAAATGTCCCGGTAAAAAAATAGCCTGGACGTTTGGAAGCAACGTTCCCGACGAACTGCTCATGGCGGCGGAAATGGTACCGGTGAGAGCTTACGGTGACCATGAGCTGCCCAGAAAGGCGGCCGACAGACACCTCGAGGCATCGTTTAGCTCATACTGGTGCGGTCTGTTTGAAAAAGTTGTCGGCGGTAAAAATCGCGATGTGATGGACGTGGCGGTATTTTCCAACACGACCATAATGATAGAGAAAATCTATGAGTACTTAAAGGCTCTGGACAGAGTTCAGCCCGAGCTGCAGCTGCCGCCTCTTATGTATTATGAGCAGGAGCTTTTCAATCCGACGCATCTGTCATATAAAAGAGCTGTGGAAAATTTCGAAATTTTCAGGAACCGTCTGCAGATCGATTACGGATACAGGATAACGGATGCAAACCTTCGCAAAGCAGCCGAGATCTGCAATAAAAACCGTGACGCGCTGCGTGAATTTGCGGAGCTGAGAAATGCCCCGGATTGCAGAGTGACCGGTACCGAGGCCTTAACCGTTATAGGCGCTTCTCTCATTATGCCCAAAGAAGAAAGTACTGAGCTTATCAGCGCCGTAACACAGAGCGCTAAAAACTGGCCCGTTGTTGAGGCGGCGCCTATTTATTACACCGGTACCATGCAGGAAAACACTGATTTGTACGAACTCATAGAGGAATCCGGAGGAAACGTCGTCGGCGAGGATCACGACTGGGGTGACAGACACTTTGACCGAAATGTGGATCTGAAGGATGCTTACATCAGTCAGGCAATCGTGGCAAGATATTTGTATAAATACGCAAACTCCGAGCGCGGACTTGTGAGAAACAGAGAAAAGGCTGTTCCCGATCGCGCCAAGGCAGTCGGCGCAAAGATGTTTTTACTGTTCATGAACACAAACGACGAATCATTCTTATGGGATCTGCCCTCCCAGAAACCGCATTTTGAGGAATATGGTATTGAAATATACAAGATCGAAGGACAAAAATACCCGTTTGAAAACGCCGCGAAGCTCAAAGAAGAACTCACCGGCTTTATTTCCGGAAGGAGGGACAACTAATGGCCGAAGAGAACAAGACATATGAAACAAAATCGAAAAAGCGTCTGCAGGTGTCAAAGCTCACAAGCGGACACCAGAAGGAATGGTTTCGGGGTCTCAGACAGCGCATACTTAACGGCGAGAAGCTGGCATGGGGAACCGCGAATACGCCGGAAGAGATACTTACGGCAATGGATATCCCACTTGTAGTCAACCAGTGGTGGACCGCGATTTGCGCCGCAAAGCAGATGGGACCGAAATTTTACAGCTTTCTGGAAACAGCCGGATACGAAAAGCACCTTTGTTCATATTGCGCGACGGCTTATGCCTGTGCCCTCGATGACGAACCCGAAAACGGTCCGTGGGGCGGTTTACCGAAGCCGTCTATGATTATTTCATTTGACCCATGCCCGAGCGCTTCCAAGATAGACGAGCTTTGCGCGAAGAAGTGGGGAGCGGATATTTTCTATATGCCGCATACTTTTAATGACCTGACAGCCGAAAACAACGACCTGTGGAGCCACTGGGACGAAGCGACATCAGAGTTGAGACTATGCAGAGTTACGCAGGATCTTGAGCGCCTGGTGCAGTTTCTTGAGGACAGAACAGGCAAGGTTCTCGAAAGAGAAAGACTAAACGAGGTAATGAGGCTTTCCAACGAGCAGAACGAATGGTTCGCCAAGGCGAGGGACCTTATCGCGCGATCCCGCCCCGCTCCCGTATCGGTCGGCGAAACCCTAGGTGCGATAATGCAGGTTCAGTGGCACCGCGGCACACAGTGGGCGGTCGACATGGCCAAAATGTTTTATGAAGAGATCGAGGAGATGGTCAGGACCGGCAATGTGGCGGTACCGAACGAAAAAATACGCCTTATGTGGCTCGGCCGCGGTCTATGGTACAACTTGGCTTTCTATCAGTATTTTGAAGAGAAATACGGCGCGGCGTTCGTCTGGTCACAGTATCTGGCTATTGCGGCTGATAAGTATATCAGATACAAATACGAGGAAGATCCTCTCCGCGCTCTTGCTACACGCTTTAATTCCGGCGGCTTCGGCGGGGACTGGTACGTTAAAGAGTGCAGGAGCCACGGTATCGACGGCATAGTATATCTCATTTCCAACGACAACTGCATGAATAACGCTCAAAGCGCCGAGCTTGATATCATTAAGCTTGAACGCGCCGGTTATCCGGTACTTGTTCTCCATGCGGACGCCGCAAACGCCGAAACATGGAATCAGGATAAGATGACTCAGGCTGTGTCTGAATTTATCGAAAACCGCGTTATTCCTCTCCAGAAGGAAAAAGGCATAATCTGATAAATAACTTCGATTCTTTGGCGGCCTGGCAGAAAATTCTATAGTGAAAACAACTGCTGCCCAGGGTCCGGATGATCCCGGAGGATACCAGAGGGCAATCGGGTAGGAGGTCACCCATTAGTTGAGTGACCGACCTCTCCGTCGAGTAGCCAAGGGGAATCTCACCCCCAGGCTATCATGGAACCGTACGTGAACCTCTAGGTTCATACGGCTCCCCTATCATTTACCATACTTGCCCACAGAGGGCCCAATGTGCAAACATATTGGGCTCTCTTGCTT
>JAAYBW010000241.1 GCA_012729975.1 Clostridiales bacterium | reverse complement strand
CGGTTCTTTCCCGGCCCGGTATTTTTTTGCACTAATTACCCGGCATCGTGTATAATCTCAATATATAATATCACACCGTATGAAAAAGAGGCGAGGTGTTGTTATTGCCTGATGTGCCCGAAAGCGTGCTCTATATCATTGAAAAGCTTAACAAAGCGAATTTCCAGGCTTTTGCCGTCGGCGGCTGCATTCGGGACAGAATGCTGGGGATCGATCCGAAAGACTGGGATGTATGCTCCTCGGCGACGCCTGAGGAAGCTCTGCGGGTATTCGCGGATGACCGGATTATTCCGACGGGCATAAAACACGGCACCGTTACGGTCATTGCGCGAGGTGAGCCCATTGAGGTGACTACCTTCAGGACCGACGGAGAATACAGCGACTCAAGGCATCCCGACAAGGTAAGCTTCATAGGCGATCTTATAAGCGATCTTAAAAGACGCGACTTCACGATTAACGCCATGGCGTGGTCGCCGGAAAGCGGGCTCATTGATCCTTTTGGCGGCAAGGAGGATCTGTCCGAACGGTGTATCCGCTGCGTCGGAGACCCGGAGATAAGATTTCGCGAGGATGTCCTGCGCGTTATAAGAGGGCTTCGTTTTTCATCTTCGCTCGGATTTTCTATAGAGGAGAATACGGCGCAGGCGCTTCGGAACGCGGCGGAGATGCTTGCGCTTTTACCGGGAGAAAGAATATTTCCGGAGCTGCTCGGATTGCTCAGTGGCGCGGGTGTTAAAAGGGCGCTGCTTGACTTTCCTGAGGTTATAGCCGCGATAATACCCGAGCTTCGCCCTGCATTCGGTTTTAGGCAGAATGCGGCCACTCATATATGGGATGTCTGGCGGCACACCGTCGAGAGCGTAGCCGCTGTCCCCCCGGACCCTCTGCTTCGCCTGACCATGCTGCTGCATGATGTCGCCAAGCCCGAAACATGTTCCGCAGATCAGGCGGGTACGCCGCATTTTTACGGGCATCAGCAGGCGGGAGCGCAGATAGCGGCCGCGATACTTGAGCGCCTTCGCACCCCCGGAGTATACCGGGATACCGTGCCGCGGCTTATAGCGATGCATAATAAGCTGCTGCCTGACGACCAAAAAGGTATGCGCAGGCTGCTTGCCGACATAGGTCCCGGGCTTACATGGCAGCTGATTGCCGTAAAACGTGCGGACGCGCAGGCGCACGCGCCCAAAGCGCGCGACGATAGAATAGAGTTAATTGAGCGCGCGCAGGCCGTCCTCAAGGCACTGCTCGAGGAGGGAAGCTGCTTTTCGGTTAAAGACCTCAAGCTCGGCGGGGAGGAAATAGCATCGCTCGGTGTGCCGAAGGGGCCGCGCATAGGCAGGGTATTAAAACTTCTTCTGGACGCCGTAATCGACGAGCAGATAGAAAACGACCGCGATAAGCTTGTAAAATACGCACAAGAGCTGATTAATACTGATCAATTATAGTAATAATCGTATAAAAATCCCCCGTCCGCACCTTACGCGGAGGGGGGATCACTATGTTGTGATTATGTATCAGGACAGGCCGGGACTTTTTTCAGCTGATTTGTCCCTGTTTGTTCTGATCAGGGATATCGCGGCGATGACAGCGCCCAGAACAAGCGTAAGACAGCCGACGAAGGCGTAGCGGAACACGGTTGAATCCGGAACAATGGCTTCCGTTATATTGGTAAGTATGATCGGGCTGAAAAAGCCGCCCATACTCGGCGCGATACTGGTAACGAAAACGGAGGTCGTGGCGGAGTTTGAGCCGTCTGAATGAGTCGATACGCCGTATACGCAGCGCGGCAGGAAAAGACTCAGCGAAAGACCGACGATGAACACGGCTAAATAGATGACTATGAGCGTAGACTTAAAAACGCTCAGCAGTATAAAGCCGATAAAGACGAATACGCAGGCGAGCACCATGACATTATCCTTCATTTTATCCGAAAGTCTTCCGAAAAAGATGCCGGACACAACGCCGCCGGCCATCTGAAGCGCTGTGCAGACGCCCGCGATTTTAGCGACGTCCAGGCCTTCCATTGCTTTTAAGTGGGGAGATATATTGCTGCCGCAAACGTTGTAGAGCATCATAAAGAAAAAAGCGGCGCCGGAGTAGTAGTACACTCTCGGGTTTATTTTTCCGCGCTTTCGCTCGCCGCTCGGCTTGAGCGGGGTTTTGTAGTTCGGAACCGTGAACAGGCATAAAATCGCGACCGGAAGACCGGCAAAGAGGACCAGATAGCCCCCGTACCACATAATCGAGGCCAGCAATCCCCCCGCCAGGCTCATGATTATGCCGCCGAGGTTGATGCAGGAAGTTTGATAACCGGCAAGCTTTTGCCTTTCACCGGGCTCAAAGTTATCAAAAAGCAATCCGAAAGCGTTTGATACAAAGCAGCCTGTGGACAACCCCAATGTTATGCTGAGCATATACACGTTCCAGAAGCTGTCGTGAAGACTCACCGCGAGAAGAGCTGTGAGCGACATGAAAAATAAACCGAGTACAATGATGAACTTCTTGGATATTACCCTTCTGTTTATAAGGAACGCTCCCGCCAGCGATATAAGCACGGACACGAAATTGGTCGTGGACATCGCTGTCTGGACCTTTACGAGCTCAACGCCGAATTGCTCGCGCATCAGCTGTATGGCGGGAACCAGCGCAAGCGTCGGCATCTGAACAAGCGCAATGATCAAAATAGTCCATTTTAGCGCGGAATGCCGCAATTTCCTTTTATTTTCGTCCAAGAAAAGTTCCTCCTTCGCAAAAATCACAAAGAGCATTATATGCCGGACAAGACAAAATAACAATCGCAGCCGATATTAATTCCGCTGTTTTGCCCAGTCAGGTATAAAAGAGGTGCGCCGAGCCCCGTATACTATAAAGCCGG
>JAAYBW010000240.1 GCA_012729975.1 Clostridiales bacterium | reverse complement strand
TTCCTGCATATCTCCGTTGCGTAAAGGCAGCGGGCAACAAAACGGCACTCGTCTTTCGGCTCGACAGGAGAAGACAGCTCACCTTTAAGCTTAACTTTTTGCCTTTTATAGTCGATGTCGGGAACCGGGATGGCAGACAAAAGCCCTTTGGTGTAGGGGTGAAGCGGCATCATATACAGATCATCCGTCCTGGCTTTTTCGACCATTACCCCGGTGTACATAACAAGCACATCTGTCGAGATATGTTTAACCACGGAAAGATCGTGCGTGACAAAGGTATATGTAAGTTGCTTCTCCTGCTGAAGGTCCTGAAGCACATTCAGTATCTGCGCCTGAATCGACACATCCAGCGCGGATACCGGCTCGTCGCAAACGATGAATTCGGGATCCAGCGATAATGCCCTGGCTATACCGATGCGCTGTCTTCTTCCTCCGTCAAGTTCGTGCGGATACGAGTATGCAAAGCGTCTGGCAAGACCTACCATGTCCATCAGTTCAAATACCTTTTTTTGCCGCTGCGCTCTGTTGAGCAAGCGGTACGTCTTGAGGGGATCGGCTATCAGATCGAAAACACACAGGCGCGGATTCAGTGATGAGTACGGATCCTGAAATATGATCTGCATTTTTTTGCGCAGTTCTTTTTTTTCTTTTTTTGACACATTTGTCACGTCTTTACCTTTAAAGGTAATTGTTCCGGACGTCGGCTCCAGCAGTTTGATCATGACACGGCCAAGCGTGGATTTGCCGCAGCCGCTCTCTCCGACAACGCCCAATGTGTCGCCTTTGTTTATAGAGAAACTGACGTTGTCGACAGCATGCAGCATACCCGCAGGGTTCTTGAAATATTTCTTAAGGTTCTCTACTCTTAATAGCTCCTCCATCTTACAATTCCCCCCTTTCGACCCGCAGGCATCTGACATTGTGACCCGGTTCAACGCTCACTAATGACGGCAAATTATCAGCGCACTCCCCGATGGCGTGAGGGCAGCGTGTATGAAACTTGCAGCCGGAAGGCAGATTTGCCGGGTCCGGCATAAGGCCGGGAATCGGGGTTAGCCGGTCAATTTTTTTTGAAAGAGAAGGTATCGATGCGAAAAGCCCATTTGTATACGGATGTCTGGCATACCTGAAAATATGCTCAAGCGTGCCGCTTTCGACTACCTCGCCGGCATACATGATCACAACCTCATCACATATCTCCGCGACTATTCCCAGATCATGGGTAATAAGCAGCATTGACGTGTTGAAGCCGGCCTTCAGTTCGTTCATCATTTCCAGAATCTGTGCCTGAATTGTAACATCCAGCGCCGTTGTCGGCTCGTCCGCAATCAGCAGCTTGGGGTTACATGCCAAGGCCATCGCTATTACGACGCGCTGCTTCATACCGCCGGAGAACTGATGCGGGTATTCACTGCCCCTTGCCGCCTGAATACCGACAGTCTCAAGCATATCCTTGCTGCGCTGCGCCGCTTCCGACTTGGAGCAATTTCCGTGCTGATATATAACCTCGGCAATCTGCTGCCCGATTCGCATAATCGGGTTAAGCGCTGTCATCGGATCTTGAAATATCATGGATATCTCGCTGCTGCGAATGAGCCGCATGTCGTGTTCGGTCGCTTTAAGGAGATTTTTGCCCTGATAAACTATTTCTCCTGCTGTTATCTTTCCGGGAGGAGATGATATAAGGCGCATAATACTCAGCGCCGTCGTGGTTTTGCCGGCACCCGTTTCGCCCACGAGCCCGACTGTCTTTCCGGCGTCGATTTTTAAATCGATACCGTTGACGGCTCGGATTGTGCTTTTACGGGTGGTATATCGGACGTTCAGGCCCCCTATTTCCAGCAGACTCATAATAATACCACCCCTAATCTTTCAATCTTGGGTCAAGGGCATCACGGAGCGCATCCCCGAAAAGGTTAAAACCGAGGACCGTGAGTGTGATGAACATAGCCGGAAATACAATGATGGGCCAAAAATCACGCAGGAACGGCCGTCCCGCGTTCAGTATCGAACCCCATTCAGGCGTTGGTGGCATCACACCAAGTCCCAGGAAACTAAGGCCCGAAATCTGCATGATCCCGCCGCCGATTGACATCGTGGCTGTCAGGAGCATCGGCGCTATAGCATTTGGAATGATATGTAATAATATAATCCTGATATTGTTGGATCCCGTTGCGATTGCGGCTTCAACGTATTCATTGCTTTTTATCGACATAACCGTAGCGCGCATGAGTCTGGCGCTCGGTGGGATTCCGGCAACAGAGATGGCAAGGACCGTATTAAACGGGCTGGAGCCAAGCGCTGTTGAAATCGCTATCGCAAGAAGCAGTCCGGGTATCGCCATCATCACATCCAGAATCCGATTAATTATGATATCGAGTTTCCCTCCGAAATAGCCCGATATGGAGCCGATAGTCAGACCGCATATGCACGACAGGAGCGTACTGAAAAAGGCTATCAGCAAAGAGATTCGCCCGCCGTACAGCAAGCGGCTCCAAAGGTCTCTTCCGAAATTGTCCGTACCCATCAGATGCTCACTGCCGGGCGGTGCGAACTTGTTCGTCAGGTCCTGTAAAGCGGGGTCGTGCCTGGTGAAGAGCGGCGCGAAAATAACAAGAATCAACAATATAACAACAATCGAAAACCCGAACATTCCAACCTTGCTTCTTGAGAGCCTTGAGGCAATATCCGCCCATTGGCTTCTTTTCCTGGTTATTTCAAGAGAGCGTTCGATAGCTTTGTCATTGCGCATTCGTTTTGTCTGAATCACGCTCCCCCACCCGCCTTTCTCACGGAGTCGCTGTCAGTGCCGGCATCATTTGCATTCCCTTTTTTCGGAGAGACGTAAAAGCTTTTGATGCGCGGATCAATGAATGCGTAAGCAATATCGACAAGCAAGTTCAGCAAACAAATGACTAAAGCGATGATCAGGACGATAGCGTTCACAACGGAATAGTCTCGGGAGTTTATGGCGCTCGTCATATACAGACCCATGCCCGGTATACCGAAGAGGGTTTCGACTATGACCGACCCCATAATCGTCATTGCCATTGCGCCTCCGATCACCGTAACCAGCGGAATCATGCAGTTTTTTAAGGCGTGCCGGCGTAAGATGACGCCTTCCCTGAGCCCTTTTGCACGCGCAGTGCGAATATAATCCTGCCGGATCACTTCTAACATAGTCGTGCGCGTCATGCGCATCATTGCTGCAATGCCGCCCATTACGCTCGTTCCGACAGGCAAAATCAGGTGCTTAAACGATGTTAGGCCGGACACCGGCAGCCATCTTAGGGTTACGCCAAATAAAAGCAGGCACAAAAGCGCAAGCACAAAACCCGGTATCGCCGCAAGGAATAACGCTGACGCCGTCAAAGTGATGTCGATAACACTGTACTGTTTAACGGCCGAAAGTATCCCAAGCGGTATTCCGATGGCTAGCCCGATAATAAAGGCCGTCATACTTATACCGAACGAGACGGGCATTCGAGCAGTAATTTCGTCCTTGATCGCAAGGTTTGTTATATATGACTTCCCGAAATCAAGCTTTGTCACCAGGTTCCATATATAGCTCACAAGCTGTCCAAAAAAGCCTTTGTCCAAGCCCATTTGTGCCGCCAGAGCGTCGTACTGCTCCTGATCATAGTCGGCGCCGAGCTTAGCCATAACCGGATCTCCGGGAGTATAGTATGTAATCGTGAATACAATCACGAGCACGCCCAGCATGACCGGGATAACCCAGAGTAGACGCATGATAATGTATCTGCGCATACACTCTCCCGCCTTTCATTCAATTTGTTGGCCACAATAAAAGTGCAAAATAACTCTTGTCCTGCAGCCCGGAAAGTGTGCCGGTGGGAAACGCGAAAATGTTACTGTAAATATCAACCGCCGTGAAATCGCCTGAAACCCTGAGCAGGCTGCATACGCCGACAACGAGTGCACTCGTATATCTATCTATACGGCAGCGGCAGCCG
This sequence comes from Clostridiales bacterium, assembly GCA_012729975.1. Classification (GTDB taxonomy): domain Bacteria; phylum Bacillota; class Clostridia; order Oscillospirales; family Oscillospiraceae; genus JAAYBW01. Next base: position 2,408 of record JAAYBW010000240.1, on the reverse strand, counting down.
GCGATAGCTGATTTATTAATCTGCGGCGCAAAGACCGAAAAACACAAAATTCGACATTGATTTCACAATGCTATATACAGCATGCCGGCTCGTACGGGATTTTACTCAAAAGCAAAATCCCGTACAAAGCCGGTTCAGCGCTTTATTTCCATCCTGCGGACAGCATTCCCATCCTTCCGAATAGCCATCCGCCAACCGCGGTGGACATATGTCTGTCAATTATGTCACGCGGTATCTTGTTGGAGTTAAACCCCAATGCTCCTTTCTGAGCCGCGAAAGATATACAGTAAATGTTTTCGTATACATATTTCTGGAAGTCGTGCGACGCCTTCATTCGCAGGTCCGGATCGATACTGGAAACATCTTTCCAGATCTCTTGTGCCTCCTCGAAAGGCAGGGTATACCAAGGTATGCCGCCCGGAAGCATAAGGAAAGTGGAGTTGGTCCATACATCCTGCGCGGCAGTACCCATCGAAAAAGAATAGAATCCGAAGTCTGTAGGCCCTCCGGAACCCCACGATGTGATAACCGAAGTCATATCTCCGAACTCAATAGTCACATCGATTCCAATCTCCGCGGCCATTGCCTGGAAGATTTCCATCTGGTCCTTATAGCTTGTAAACGTTCTTGCATACAGCACCAGTTCATGGGGTTCGTAACCCGCCTCGGCAAGAAGCGCTTTCGCTTTTTCCTGGTCATACTCCCGCGGAGCGCCGGGATCGATATAGTATGGGGAAGTGACCGGGACAAGAGATGGGCTGTACTCGAACATTTCCTTGTAAAGGGTTTCACCCATAGAATTCCAATCAATGCCAATGGCTATCGCTTCGCGCACTCTCTTATCAACCCAGACATCGTTGTTGTTAAAACCGAATACGAAGTTCAAAACAGAACCGTTTGACTTCACCAGCATATCAATGCCTTCGGGCTTATCTTTCTCCCACCTCGCGTAGTCGTTAGTGGATACGACCATAAAGTCCACGTTGCCGAGTTCAAAATCCATGTACGCTACCGACGAGTCGGGATAGACCTTGACCATGTATTCCCGAACAACGTGAGGCCCTTCCTTTTCGATGTTCCAGTAATCAGGCCGCGCCTTAGCAATATAGTGGCTGCCGGGGACATATTCCACAACCTCATATCGGCCGCTGGTCACCGTGCTGTAGTACCAATCTTCCGAGTCATACCCAACACTCTCCGCCCATTCTTTGCACACCAAAACCATATCGGTGTTTTGGAACAGGAAATGCTGCTTTTTCATCTTGAACTTTACGGTGTATTCATCAACGTACCCGTTTTCTCTTGTCCATTCGGCGTCTAGCTGCGAGTTGCTGAGCACGACCGGCACAGCCCAGGGCTCAGCAAAAGCCATTACGCTGTATACAACGTCTTCGGCAGTCGCCTTTACTCCGTTGGAGAAGTAGATATTGTCATACATTTCGCATGTCAATATCATGCCGTCCTCCGACCATTCCATGGTTTTAAATACGTCCGAGAAAAACTCGCCGGTAGCGGGATCGGTTCTGAACAGCCTGTCAAATATCAAGTCGTTGGCAAGCATATCATGGCCGATCATAGCCGGATTAAAGTGTCCGATAGATGTGACGCCGATAACTATCCGGTCAATTATCGGGTAATCATCGGAGGAATACGGCGGAGCAGTTGTCGGAGCAGCCGACGAGGAACCTGATGAGGGATTCGAAGTTTGCGGATTGCTGCCGCCTTTGCCGCATCCTGCAGCAATCATGAGGAGCATGCACAACACCAGCAGTAAACATATGCGCGGTTTAACTTTGTTCGTTTTCCTTAGCTCCATAGCACCTCTACCCTTTCTTTTCCATTAATATTTAAACCAATATCCAGTTCATCCCCTTAAATGGTAAAATACATATACATATGTGTACAGTAACACCCCATTGGCATTTCACGCCAAACTGTTATGACTTGGAGTTCGCGTTTGTTAAACCGCAATGTACATTCTCACGTTTCTTACCGCATCATGTGCAAGAAAACGCGCTGCAAACAATACCGTTTTGCAGCGCGTCCATTATGTATGCGAATACTGCCGGCATGGCCGGTTATGATTTGCCGCCGTTTATCCGCCGTCGTTTCCGCCCTCGTCCGGTTCGCCGGCCGGTACGCCGGAATCTTCCCGTTCCGTCGGCTCGGAGGTATTTTCAGGCGCGGAATTATCCGCTGCCTCCGGCGCAGCATCATCCTGCGTCTGATTTTCAGACGGGGTTACCGGCGCAGTCAGCACCGGTTTTCCCGTAACGGAAATTATGCTGCCTTTACCGAGCGTCACAATATCCAGATCGCTTAAACTTATCGGCGATTTGTATGGATTGATGTTTTCGTTTACGATATCGACAACACCGGCAGCGTCGAGCAGCCAATATGACTGTTCA
>JAAYBW010000239.1 GCA_012729975.1 Clostridiales bacterium | reverse complement strand
GCAAACCGCCAGCCGCTGCGCGCCGTTTTCCGTGACAGCAGCTTTACGAGTTCGCCGGAGAAAATAAACGTGTTTGAGATATTCAAACTGCTTGCGCCAAATACGACTGTGAAGGTGATATAGATGAGCAAAATCTCCATCCGGTTTTTTGACGATAAGGAAGTCCGCGCCGTTTGGGACGACGAAAAAGCCAAATGGTGGTTCTCCGTGATAGATATCATCGGCGTTCTACGCGGCGTTGACGATTACGAGAAGAATCGCAACTATTGGAAATATTTAAAATCAAAGCTGAAAAAAGAAAACAGTCAGTTGGTTAGTGGCGCTAACCAGCTGAAATTGACCGCCGCCGACGGAAAAAAATATTTGACCGATACGTTTGATTACGACGGAATTATCGCGCTTGCGAAAAATTTCCCGAGCAAACAGGCCAATCGCTTTATCGAATGGTTCACATACAGCGACGAAACCATTGACGCAAAAAGCAAATCCAAGGCGTACGCGCTTTTCGACAGCTCCCTGCTTGATACGATAGAAGCCGGCACAGTCAAAGGATTGCGGCAGATCCACGGCTATTTGTTCGGAGGGCTTTATGATTTTGCGGGGCAAATCAGAACAGTCAACATCGCAAAGGGCGGCTTTCAATTCGCCGCGGCGCGGTTCCTGCCGCAGACGCTGAAGAAAATTGAATCAATGCCCGAAAGCACGTTTGACGAAATTGTGGATAAATATGTGGAGATGAATGCGGCTCACCCCTTTATGGAGGGCAACGGAAGAAGCGCGCGGATTTGGCTCGACCTGATGCTGAAAAAGAACCTGAAAATTTGCGTGGATTGGAGTAAGATCGGCAAAAAAGACTATCTTGACGCTATGAAAAAGAGCGTAACGGATCCCGCGCAGTTAAAAGCGCTTTTGCGGCCTTGTCTGACAGATAAAATCAACGACCGCGAAGTTTTTATGAAAGGCATCGATTATTCCTACTATTACGAGCAGGAAATTGAAATAGAAGGGGGGGAAGGCGAATGAAACTGCAATTCCGGCATCAGCAGTTTCAAGAGGACGCGGCAAAGGCTGTTTGCGACGTGTTCGCAGGCCAGCCGTATCACACGCCCACCTATATGATAGACCCCGGCCTGGGGCAGGTGTCTCTTGAGCACGTCCGGAATTTCACTGGCTTCAACAACGCGCCGGTTGCCCTTTCAGACGACAGGATTCTGGAGAACGTCCGCGCCGTTCAGCGCAGCGGGCATATCAAGCCTTCGGACAAGCTGGAAGGACGGTATAACCTCACAATTGAAATGGAAACCGGTGTGGGCAAAACCTATACTTACATCAAGACGATGTACGAGCTCAACAAACGCTACGGGTGGAGCAAATTCATCGTCGTGGTGCCCAGCGTGGCCATCCGCGAGGGCGTGTATAAGTCGTTCCAGATGACCGAGGAGCATTTTGCCGAGGATTACGGCAAGAAGATCCGCTACTTTATCTACAATTCGGCGCAGCTTACCGAAATAGACCGCTTCGCCTCCGACAGCGCGATCAACGTCATGATCATCAACAGCCAGGCGTTCAACGCACGGGGCAAGGAAGCGCGGCGAATATACATGAAGCTGGACGAATTCCGCTCCCGCCGCCCAATCGATATAATCGCCAAGACGAACCCGATACTCATTATCGACGAGCCGCAGTCCGTGGAGGGCGCGGCCACCAAAGAGCGCCTTCGCGAGTTCAACCCGCTGTTCACGCTCCGTTATTCGGCGACCCACCGCGCGGACAGCATGTACAATATGATTTACCGCCTTGACGCGCTCGAAGCCTACAACAAACGGCTCGTTAAGAAGATCGCCGTTAAAGGCATATCCGTTTCCGGCAGCACCGCCACCGAGGGGTACGTCTATGTGCAGAGCATCAACCTCTCCAAAGGCAATCCGACGGCTACGATTGAATTCGACGCAAAAGGAGCGTCCGGCGTCCGCAAGGTATCGCGCGTCGTGGGCGAGGGCTATAACCTGTATGATAATTCAGGCGAGCTTGCCGAATACAAAGATGGATACACCGTACTGCGCATTGACGGGCGCGATTCCTCCGTGGAGTTTGTCAACGGCAAAAAGCTGTTTGCGGGAGACGTCATCGGCGCGGTCAGCGAGGAGCAGCTGCGCCGCATTCAGATACGGGAAACCATCCTCTCCCACATCGAGCGGG
>JAAYBW010000238.1 GCA_012729975.1 Clostridiales bacterium | reverse complement strand
GGAACCGCCTTTTCCGATGCCTGCCAAGATGTATTTATACGATGGCGCGGGGTTCTTCCTCTAATTAAACCGGAAATCATGAAATCATTTCATTATACGATGGTTTACGAGATATTCCGGGGGTACTCAAAGATCGTCGAACTAATTTACATAGGTTTTCGGTGTATACGGATCGCTTTCGCTGACGTCTGATGAGATGACAGCGGTGGAAGCCGGTTTGGGAGAGGAGGAAAGGCCGTAGATTACAGCACCGGTGGTGTTCTTAATAAATAACGTAAACGCAAAAAGACAAAACGTTCAGTTTTTGGCTGACGCATGGAAACGGTTTTTTCGCGAAAAGCCGGCAATCTAAGTAGACAAATACCGATCGTGTTATCATGATGAATTCTCCTTTTTAAAAGCAGTAAAACATAAGGATTCGTAATTTTTCCGTTCGCGGAGCGAGTAAAAAGAAAGGAAGAAAGCATGAAAAAGACACTGTCACTGGCTTTAGCAGCCTTATTGGTATTAGCGCTGCTCGCCGCCTGCGGCACCAATGATAAGCCGCCTGCAACCGCCGCACCCGCCACAACCGCACCTCCCGCCAGCGCACCTGGTGCCAACACCCCCGCTCAAACTCCCGCCCCCGGGACCTCTTCCCCGGGGCCTGTGGAGGAAGGGCCCTATAAGTTCGCACCCGGAAAATACGAAGTAGACGATCAGGGCTGGCCGAACAGCGGCTATGATTATGAGACGCCTTTTTGCACCAGCGGAGAGACTCTTAGCTATTGGATTACAAACTTTACTCCTCAGTTTTTACCCGAGGACGGCTTGAACGGCGTGCCATTCCGCATGGAGGAGGCTGAGCGCACCGGTGTGAATATTGAATACATAATTGTCTCCGCCGCAGCCGCCAAGGAAAACTTCTCGGTTCTCTTGGCCGCCGACAATTTGCCTCACCTGCTCTGCAAAGCCGTACCATACTACCCCGGCAACGCTTTACAGGCCATAGAGGACGGCTATTTCGTTAATATTTATGACTACAAGGAGTATGCCCCCAATTATTTCTACCTGATAAAGTCGAAGAGGGACGAGGATCCCGAATTTTACGACTTCGTGTTCTTAGACGATACTCATGTGGTGGAAATTAAGGCTGTGGATACAAAGTTGAGCTTGAACACACATACCGTGATGGTACGCGCCGATTGGTGCCGCAAGGTCGGATACGACTACGAAAGCATGACCACTTACGACCAGCTGGAGGAGCTGGCGACGCTCTTCCAAGCCGAGTCTGGCGCCATGTATCCCACCAACCTGCTCAGCAATACTCTGGACCGTGGTTCGGTGTTCGCCGCCTATGATTTCGAAACTGTGCTCAACGTCAACAACTACCCCAGCCCCGCCGTCAAGGACGGCAAGGTCGGCTTCTATTATACCGACAGCGATGCAAAGACGTTTGTTGAAAAGTGCAAGCATTGGTATGACACCGGCTTTGTGCGTCCTGACTTCGTGGCATACACCAGTACGGGCACAAGCGTCGGCAGCGTCAGTAGTATGGATTTAGACGGCGGACATGGCATCTTTGCCGGGCCGCCCGCTAACATAACCGCCATGAATAACGAAAGCGAGGATCCGGACTGCGACTGGCAGGTGATCCGCAAGCCCGTTCTCTATGACGGACAGGTGCTCCACCTTGGCGGTACCGCCAGCTACGGCGAAGGTATGGGCGCTACCCAGATCTCCACAAACTGCCCCAACATTCCCCTTGCCGTCACCTGGATGGACTGGCGCTTCTGCGATGAAGGCTCCTACCTTGCCAGCTTCGGAGTGGAGGGCATCACTTATGAGTACGATGAGAACGGACTGGAAATAACCACCGATTGGGCCTGGAACAATCCCGACGGCTGGAACTGGACCATGCTCATGGGCTCACACAGCCAGAACGCATTCCTGGAGCACGGCCTGAAGATCATCGAATCCACATTCTTCTATCCCGGCGGAAGAAAAGTCCCTGAATTTTATGAAACATACCGCGACGTACCCTACGACGGAGCGTATAAGTGGCCTAAGAGCATCACGCTTAATACCGAGCAAGCCGAGGAATTCAACAAGTACTTCGACATATCCACATACATCGAGGAGCACGTCTTTGAGTTCGTTTACGGCGAGCGGCCCTTCAGCGATTGGGAGACCGTCTATCTAGCCGAACTTGAGCAGATGGGTTTAAGGGAGGCCGAGGCCATCTATCAGGAGGCATATGAGGCGTACCGCGCCAAGGTCGCGGCCAGAGGCTTCTGATAACGCAGCATATAAGGCCGGGGCCGCCGCTCGCGAGCACACGCATATGCGCGCAGCGGCCCCGCCCGCCCCGCTTTCACCGTCAAAATTTTAATAGTAGACATATCTGTGGAAAAAGAGGACTAAAAATCGGATAGGACCGTATAGCCTGCGGTATCCGCAGCGAGGGTGTATATGTG
>JAAYBW010000237.1 GCA_012729975.1 Clostridiales bacterium | reverse complement strand
TCGCGTGTGATAGGCGTTTTTCCGCCGCATTTTTCTAAGCGGGCTTTTTTATTATCCGGCTGGCTGTCTTTTGGCAAGTTTTTCTCTCCCGTCAGAGTTACCGTGTTTATCCGGGAACCGCGGCAGAACCGCGGTTCCCGGCCGGCTCGTAAATTACTGTTTCTTGTCTGATCCCACACCGCTCCGATCGCCGTCTGCTTTTTTCGTGCCGAAAACGGCCCTGGAGCTTTCCGCATTTGGGTCGTGCTTAACATGTTTTGAACGAAACTTCTTATCGGTTCTTTTTTTGTTCGTTGTACTTTTTTGCGAGTTATCTCCGGTCATACAATCTCCCTTGAGCTTGCGTGAGGTTTACACCTGCGGGGATCACTCATATACGATCCCGAACCCGCTGCTTTCTATTATTTTTTTGATATTTTCTTTAGTTGCGGGCTCATTGTACTTTACTTCTATTGTTCCCGTTGCAAGGTTCACTCCCACGTCATTTACTCCGTCCAGCTTGCCCAGCGCATTCTTGATCTGGGTTTTACAGGCTTTGTTTTGAATGCCTGATACGTTGCACAGCATCGTATTCACTTTTCCGCTTCCGACCCCTTTTCATGTCCGCCCGAATGCATCCCAAGTTTGCGGCCGTTAATAATACCAACGTCCGAATTTTCTTTCGGCTTCATTTTTCTGAGTTCGGGCCCGCTTTTCGGACGATCTTTAATTCTGTTCTTATTATTGTTCATGTTTACCTTTCGCTGTATAGAAGTATAATGAGCATCAATTTTAGTATTAGCCTTTATTTTATTTTCAAACGTGTATAATTTAGCCGTTTGCCGTGATTGCATTGATATAAGTACCGGAGTACAATCAATATATATTTTACAGGAAGAGGGATGTTTAGCCGGCATCCCCCGATCCGTTTACAGGAGGGATAAAATGCATATCAAGTCAATGGACAACGCGTTTTCTTTGGCGGGGAAAAATGCGATAGTCACCGGCGGGAACAAGGGAATCGGCCTGGGGATAACAACGGCACTGGCCAGTCAGGGCGCGAACGTTGCGATTTTCGCAAGAGATGAGACAAGTGCGAGAGAGGTTATAAAAGATCTTGGCGCGAAATATAACGTGCGGCTTTCTTTTTATAAAACAGATATATCGGATATGCAAAGCTGCAAGGATTCGGTAGACCGCTGTGCAGCCGACTGTAAATCAATAGATATACTTGTCAACAACGCGGGCGCCGCCTTTGGCGGAAATCTTCTGGATCTGGAAGAAGACCTCTCCTCGTGGTTTAAGTGCTTTGAGGTTGATCTTCACGGCGCGGTAAGGATGTGTTATCATGTCTGCAAACATATGCGCGACATGGGCAAGGGCGGACGCGTCATCAACATAACCTCAAACGCGGGTGAAATATGCAACAAGCCAAGTCTTTTGTCATACGCATCGGCGAAGGCTGCGCTTAATCACTTCACAAGATGCTTCGCCGCGGAAGTCGCCGAATACGGCATACGCGTAAATGCCATAGCTCCGGGCTTTACATTTTCAAACTTCTCCAAGAACATTCCGGAAGAAGCGTACAAGATGATGTGCAGGGAAATTCCGATCGGTCGTTTCGCCGAGGCGGTTGAAATCGGCGCTCTTGCGGCCTTTCTTGCCGGCGATGCCTCCGACGCCATGACCGGCGCGGTTCTGACTATGGATGGCGGATATTCGCTCGGACACTGAGATCAGCGCGCAAATACAGGGCATGCAGCAAAAACCGGCGAGATTTCTCGCCGGTTTTTGGGTTAACCGTAAGGCGTCAGGCCAAGCCGCAGCGGCAGTTTAGCTTGACTGCGTCAGATATGCAGTGCCGCCTGGAAAGCGCCGTTGACTGCGGCGGAGAGGTTTCCGCCTATGTTTTTCGCGTCACCGACGATGCGGCACTCCGTTTCCGGCGCGCAGTGACGAAGCTCGCCGACCAGGTCGTGGTTGATACACATGCCCATGGCCAGAAGAACCGTATCCGCTTCGATTTCAAAAGTATTACCGTCCGGGCCTTTTACGACAATTCCGTTATCCGTAACTTCGCACAGCGAAGTGCCGTACTGCACCTTGATACCCTTCTGATCAAGCAGAGCCGGCATTTCACTGAACAGGAAGGGCGGCTTCGGCATCATATCGATAAGTCCGGTTATCTCCCTGCCGTCCTCGGCAAAATCGTACGCCGCCTCCATGCCGACATCGCCTGCTCCGACGACAACAACTTTCTTGCCGACCTTGTCGCGGAACATCGTTTCCGCATCGGGGGCCCACATAACATTCGGTTTTGTGATTCCCGGTATGCTCATCGGAATAAGCGGCTCGGCACCTATGGCGATGATAACCGCGTCGTAGCCCTCAAGCTCAAGCATCTTCGCGGTTGCTTCCGTATTCAGAAGGATTTTTGCCTTCCCGGCCCTGACGGCCTTTTGCGCCTGAACATTCAGCCATTTAAGGTAATCTCTCATGTCGATCTTGACGGGAGGCGCCGCCGCGCTGTTGACGCAGCCCGCGATTCGGTCGGTCTTCTCGTATACCGTTACGTCGTGTCCGCGCTCAATGAGCGTATGCATTGCCGTAAGACCCGCCGGGCCGGCTCCTATGACAGCAACCTTCTTCTTTTCCGCTGCCGCGGGAACTCTGCCGTCGCGCAGATAGGTCGTCATGCCGGAAATGGGGTTAATTGCGCAGTTTATGACTTTCGGGCCTCCCAGCCGCTTAGCGCAGGCGTTGCAGCGAATACAAGGGCGAATGTCCTCACTGCGGTTTGCGGCGGCCTTCTTAGGCATATCGGGATCAGCCATCAGCGGGCGGCACATCGCCACAAAATCACACCAGCCTTTGGATAGGTATTCCTCGGCAAGATCGACACTCGTTATGGAGCCGACGGCTGTCAGGAGTATGTCACCCTGGAAGTAATCTTTAATTTTTTCGGTCCAATGAACGTTATAACCCCGCTTCATCGTATAGCCCTGTAGCCAGTAGCGCATATATTTCATCAGCCCTTCGGAATGAAGACCGGCGGAGACGTTGAACATATCAACGCCGTGGTTTTTGAGAATTTCCATAAGTTTGAGAGTTTCGTCGAAATGCATTCCGTCTTCTATTATTTCATCGGCGGAGATTCGATAGTCGATAACGAAGTTTTCGCCGCAGAGTTCACGGGTCTTCTCAACAACTTCAATCGCGAAGCGGGCGCGGTTTTCCAGCGATCCGCCGTATTTGTCCGTGCGTTTATTGTAATGCGGTGAGGTAAACTGGGAAATCAGGTTGCCGTGGCCGCCGTGAAGAAGCGCTATGTCCATACCGGCTTTCTGCATGCGCTTACATGCCATCGCGTATTTCATAACGGTTTCATCGATTTTGTTCTGATCCATCTCAATAGGTATATAGGGTGCTCGGCCTTCTCTGGCTGCGCGCATCTTTTCGCTGTCTCCGGGTATAGGGCTGGATGAAAACGGCACGTGACCTACCATCTCGAATGTTGTATCCTTGCCGTTGTGATTAACCTCCAGCGAAGCGTGGCAGTCGTATTCAAGCGCCATCTCCGTATACCATGACAGGGGCAGAACACTGTGTTCGTTGCTCAGGTCAAGCTGACATTCCTCGTCTTTACATTCTTTAATATCAATGGAGGAGTTACCGACATAGAGTATCGCGGCACCGCCGCGGGCAAACATACGGAACCAGTCAACGAACTGGTGTGTCACAAGGCCGTCGGGGCTGGCGAGATTTGGAGAGGGAGGCGCAAGAATAATGCGGTTTTTGAAATCAACGCCTCGTATGCGGATCGGATCAAAAATATGCCTGTAATCAGATGCCATAGCTTTATTTCCTTTCGTTTTTATTTGTATTGTAATCAATTGCGCCGCGGTCAAATTCACAATGGATGTTAGAAAAATTTTACACGATATCGGGACAGAAAACAAGCGCGGAATATTACCTTTGCCCTGATGCTCAAAGGAACCTCTTTGCGAGTTGACGCTGCTTCGGGGGTGCTGTATTATCTTTACAGGATTGTATCCGAATGCAGAAAGGGTGATTTGATGTTTATCAGTCCGTATCCGAATCTTTTAAAACCGCTGAAAATAAAGAACCTGACGCTCAAAAACAGAATCATGTCTGCTCCGAATATGCTCTTCCATACAGTCGACGGGCGACCGACCCAGTATTACATCAGTTATCTGGAGCATAAAGCCAGAGGCGGTGCGGGAATTGTGACATTGGGAGAAGTCGCGGTCTGCGACGGCGGAAATCATACTCCCTGGACTAAATGGACCAAAGACAATCTTCCTCTGTATGCGGAGATGTCCGGCGCCATACACGAACACGGAGCGCTTGCCTGCGTCGAGCTTACGCACGGCGGTCAGAACGCAAAACCGGAATATAACACTGTTCCGATAAAAGGCCCCGTTGATACGGTCACGATGTCGGGAGTAAAGGTACAGGCCTTAACGAAAGAGGATATGGATAATATCGCCGGAGCATATGCCGAAGCTGCCGCGTATTGGTATCATGCCGGCTTTGACCTTGTACTCATACATGCGGCCCACGGATGGATCTTCAACCAGTTCCTTTCACCCATCATCAACAAACGCGGTGATGAGTTCGGCGGGAGCCTCGAAAACAGGATGCGCTTTCCTTTGATGATTTTGCAAAAAGTCCGAGAGCGTATCGGGCCCAAGAAGGTACTGGCAATACGTTTATCCGGCTCGGAAAGAGCTCCGGGCGGGTACACGGTGGACGATATCATTACGTTTTTATCGAAAGCGCAGGAATATGCAGATATCGCCGAGATAAGCTCAGACGGCTTGACAAATATGATGGCCTCCACATACAGACCCCTCGGCCTGAACGTGGAGTTTACCGAAGCGATAAAAAAATCCGGCAGGGTTTCTATTCCGGTCTTTTCAATCGGGTCTATACTGTATCCCGAGCAGGCCGAAGAGATCATCGCGTCCGGAAAAGCAGACGGCGTATCCATGTCTCGCGCGCTCATAGCGGATCCTTTCTGGGCAAAAAAGGCGGCGGAGGGGCGCGCGGACGAAATAACACCTTGCCTGAGGTGTCTTAACTGTACCGACAGCGATAATCTCGACCGGCATTTCATATGCAGCGTTAACCCGTATATAGGCAGAGAAGCCCGAATCGGATTTGCCGATACCATGACTAAGGCAAATTTCAGAAAAAAGGTTCTTATCGCGGGCGGCGGACCTGCCGGTATACAGGCTGCGATTACGGCTGCCCGGCGCGGTCATGAGGTGATCCTTGCCGAGAAGAGTTCTTCCCTGGGCGGTCTTTTAAAGTTTACGGATACCGACAGCTTAAAGCATGACCTCCGCCGGTACAAGGACTATCTCATCCGGACGGTCAGCGAAATGAATGTTAAGATATTGCTCAATACCGAGGCAGATGACGCGCTCATTGAGCATTATAAGCCGGACGCAATCATAGCGGCGACAGGAAGCATTCCCATCGTGCCGGAAATCAAGGGCATTGAGAACGCGTGCCACGCAAAGGACGTGTACTTCAAACCGCAAAACGTAAAAGACGGGGACGCAGTGATCATCGGCGGCGGACTGGTCGGCGTAGAGACGGGCCTGCATCTGCGCAGCACCGGCAGGAATGTCACCGTACTTGAAATGGCGGACGACTACGCCGCCGACGCGAAGAACTGTTATAAGGCGGGCTTGGTACGCACGGTACAGGAGCTCGGTCTTACAATAATCACAGGCGCGCAGTGCCGGGAAGTAACGGGCGAAGGCGTTATATATTTAAAGGACGGCAGGGAATATACAGCCGGAGCCGACGCGGTTTTATACGCCGTGGGTATGGTTCCCGACGAGCGGGCCTATTTTGATTTTTATAACAAAGCTCCGTATGTCATACAGGCAGGCGACTGCAGGAAGATCGGAAAGGTTGACGGGGCCGTACACTCGGGCTTTTTCGCGGCGATGGATATCGGCATGCTTTGATCGCGGTATCGGTGAATCTTGCAAAAAAGGGAAAAGATGGGTTTACTTATAATGATTAGTAAGCTATACTGAGGTAAATTACATACGGAGGTTTAAATCATGATCTCTGAGAAAGAAAACTATAAAATGCTCCTCCGGGGAGAGGTGCCCGAGTTTATTCCCAGATATAGAATGATGGAATGGATGGTCATGCCGTCGCTTTTCATGGACCTCAAGAGTCCGGACGGGTATAAAATGGATGAATTCGGCGTTGAGCTTACGACTACGTCGGCCTCCATGGGCGCGCATATGCCGGTACCCGGCAGGGTCCTGCTTAAAGATATACGCAAATGGAGAGATGTGATAAAAGCTCCGGATATATCCGATGTTGACTGGGCGGCACTTGCGGAAAAGGACCTGGCCAAGAAGGATCCCGCAAACAATCCCGTAGTCATATCCGCCGGCGGATACTTTATGACTCTGATGAATTTCATGACGTTCACAGAGGGCCTTTGCGCTATGTATGAGGAACCGGAGGAAGTATACGCGCTGTTTGAGTACCTGAGCGAATACTATCTGGAAAAGCAGCGGGCGCTGACAAAATACTATAATCCCGATGTCTATTGTATCGCGGATGATACCGCCGCGTGGCAGTTCCCTTTTATAAGCGAAAAGATGTACCGGGAGCTGGTTTATCCGTTCCACAGAAAGCACGCCGAAATGGCGCTCGATGACGGACTTTTTGTCACAATGCACGACTGCGGAAAATGTGAAACGTTTATTGACGACTGGGTGGAAATGGGGGTTTCGGCCTGGGAACCGGCTCAAGTATCCAATGACCTTGTCGCCATAAAGAAAAAGTACGGCCGCAGACTTGCGATAATGGGCGGCTGGGACAACACGGGGCGCATTTCTTTCGCTGATCAGGTATCGGATGAAGAACTGCGCGAGGCTCTGTACAAATATGTGGACACTCTGGCCCCGAACGCCGGTTTTGCTTTTCTGGCAATGATGAACGGAAGCCAGGAAGACGAGGAAGTTAAAAGAAAGAGTGCCATAATCGAAGACGTATACCAAAACTACGCGAAGAGTTATTATAAGACCCACTGAAAGAGAAGCTCAATTAGTATCAGTAACGTGTTTTTTACTGAAAAAGCAGCAGCCTGCTCAGACAGGGTGCTGCTTTTACGCAAGATCGTCATCCGATATAGGGAATTACTTAGTCTGCTTTTCTTTCTTGTCGGCGGCGAATTTGTTCAGTAAATATATCGCCAGAATGATAACACCCAGAACGACAAATACTCCTGCCATGCCCTTAACGGTTATAAGTAAGGTTTCGTCAATAAGCGTAGACGGATCGAAATTGAAACGAAAATCCATAATGCGCCTCCTATCTGATAATAGCTTCCACTAAGGTTATAAGAAGACCGCCGGCGATTACCGAAGCTATCTGGCCGCTTACATTCGCGCCGGCAGCGTGCATCAGCAAAAAGTTCTGTTTGTCCTCTTTAAGTCCCATTTTATGTATTACTCTGCTGGACATCGGAAAGGCGGATATACCGCAGGCTCCGACCATAGGATTTATCTTTGTCTTTAAGAACAGATTCAGTATTTTCGCAAAGACTACGCCGCCTGCCGTATCAAATATAAAGGCGACCAGACCAAGCGCGATTATCGCGAGAGTTTGAATATTAACAAAATCCGCCGCCTGCATTCTTATTGAAATTGAAATGCCCAGCAGGATTGTAACGAGGTTGGCAAGCGCGTTCTGCGCTGTATCGCTAAGGCTGTTTAATACCCCGCACTCTCTGATAAGGTTGCCGAACATTAAAAAACCGATAAGCTCCGCGGACTTCGGAGCAATAGTGCCGGCGACGATCGTTACGATGATAGGAAACAGGATTCTGGTTTTGCGTGAAATGGATGCCGGCTTGTAAGGCATTCTTATAAGTCTTTCTTTCCTGGTGGTTATCAGCCGGACCACCGGAGGCTGAATGATCGGGACAAGAGCCATGTATGAGTACGCGGCGACCATTATCGCGCCTTGATACCTCGAAGCAAAATACTGTGATACATATATTGATGTCGGGCCGTCCGCCGCACCTATTATGGCAATGGACGCCGCGTCGTTTAGCTCAAATCCGATAAGCCGCGCAACTATCAGAGTGAAAAATATGCCGAACTGCGCCGCGGCACCGAAAAGCAGCATTTTCGGATTTGACAGCAGCGGTCCGAAGTCTATCATCGCGCCTATACCTATAAACAGCAGAAGCGGGAAGAGCTCGGTTGCAATGCCCGCGTCAAATAAAGTTATGATCGCGGAAGCGTTTACAAACGGAAGATTTACCAGAATAGCGCCGAAACCCATAGGCAAAAGAAGCGTGGGCTCCATATCTTTCGCTATAGCCAGATAAACGAGCAAAGAGCCGATGACAATCATCAGGGCTTGCTGCCATGTAAAGTTTAAAACATTTGAAAACAGCTCAAGAAATGCTTGCATGACCGGTACTCCTTCCGAGTTTTCCTAAACTAATGCCAATAGATGCTCCGAAATGCCGTATGCCCCCAATAATACACGATATTCATGTAATACAAAAGGGGTATTTTACTTTTTTCGCTTCTTCATTGCCAATTCCCATATATCAGTTCAAGGGCCTGAAATTGACCTGTCCCGCTGCAGGGTCTGCCGACTCGCAGACGATTTTAAGCTTCATGCCGAAGGAAAACACCGACCTGTTAAATCTTCCCGTAAGTGTCATGCGTCCCTCGTCAAAGATATATTCGTCATCGGGCAGGGATGATTCGGGTATCAATCCTTCAACGCCGTTAGTTAAAGTCACAAAAAGTCCGAAACGGGTAACACCGGTTATGATGCCCTCAAAGATTTCGCCAATATGCTCCTGCATAAACTCGGCGATATAGCACTTTTCGATCTCACGCTCCGCGCTCGCGGCCGCCAGCTCCCGCTCAGAGGATTGCAGGGCGGCCTTTTTTACGGCGGCAGCGAGTTTTTTGCTTGCTTTACCTTCAATCAGCTCGGACAGGGCGCGATGTACGATCAGATCCGGATAGCGTCGGATCGGTGAGGTAAAATGACAGTAATATTCGGCGGCCAGGCCGAAGTGCCCCAGGTTTTCATTGTCGTAACGCGCCTTCATAAGTGAACGCAGCACCAGCATGTGAACGAGCGTCTGTTCGGGCGTTCCGGCAGATTTATTAAGAACCTTCTGTAGAGTAAAACTATCCGCGTCGGGCAGATCATAACCCAGGGGCGCAAGCAGTGAGCGCAGAGCTTCCGCTTTGTCTTCAGAAGGCTTTTCATGTACTCGGTAGATTGCCGGCTTTTGTATATCATAAAGATGACGCGCGACGGTTTCGTTGGCGATCAGCATACATTCCTCGATAAGTGATTCCGAGTCTCCCTGAACTCGCGCTTCCACGCCGACGGGGCGGCCCTTTTCGTCACAGCGAATATAGACTTCGCGCGTTTCCAGGTCAAGACTGCCCCGGAGCATCCTCTTTTTTTTCAGTACGGCCGTAAGCGCCTTAAGATCTCCGAGCATGGGAAGAATCGCGCGATATCGCTCCCGTAAAGGAGTGTCCTCCTGCGCCAGAAGAACATTGCAGTCCTCGTAAGTCATACGCTCTTTTGAGCGGATGACGCTTTTTGTTATAGTGTGCTCCAAAACAGAGCCTTCATCGTCCATTATCATAATGCAGGAAATTGTGCGCCGGTCTTTGCCGGGCTGAAGCGAACAGATACCGTTTGAAAGGGCGGGGGGGAGCATCGGGACGACCTTGTCCGCATAGTAAACGGAGGTTCCGCGATTCCAGGCCTCGACATCCAAAGCGGAGCCCGGGGGAACATAATGGCTCACATCCGCGATATGCACTCCGAGAACCGTGCGCCCGTAATCGTCCCGTTCGAGCGATACGGCGTCGTCGAGATCTTTTGCCGACGCACCGTCGATGGTGATAATGCATTTATCTCTTAAATCAAGCCGGCCGGCTAAATCCTCGGCCGCGACTGTCCGGGGAACTTTCTCTGCGTAAGAGAGGACATCCGGAGGGAACTGCTCGGAAATACCGTAGTTGAACAAAATAGCGGCCGCTATCGAGTCCCGATTGTCCGCGGGGCCGAAAACCTCGGCAATCACACCGGTCGGCCTGCCGCCGCGCTTGCCGGAAAAAGATGTTATGGTCAAAGCCGCTTTATCGCCGGTTTGTAAGGCGGGAGTGTTTCCGGAAATTTTTATATAGGGTGGAAGTCGGCTGTTATCCGGCACAAGGAATATCTCGCGGCCCTGTTTGTGTATTTCGCCTGTAACGGTCAGATTGCTCCGCTTTATTACAGCCGTGACTGTGGCGGTCCTGCGTCCGTTTTCCGGAGCGGGCGCTTTATCCGGTCTGGCGGTTACCCAATCGTCGTGCCACGCCCCGCCCTCGGCGCGCGGGGGAACAAATAAATCATCGCTCCCGTCATCCGTTATTATGAATCCGTAGCCTCTTCCGGAAGCCTGATAGCGCCCTTTTATTTCTTTCATCTTTTGCCTCAAATCGTTTGAATTAGTTGATAAGATTAGTATATCATAAATCAGACAAACTAATGATACGGAGCTCGCGGGCAATAAATGCCGTGCGGCGGTTTCATCATCTGAAACCGCCGCAATAGAAAATGGGCCGAAAAGATGTGTCAGCGTTTTATTTTGCTGACTTCAAAGTTTTCCCGCTCGTTCATGAGCGCTATTTCCTCTTCGGTAGGGGGCTGCTTCGCCTTTTCCTTTAAGTATTTCATTCCCTCGACCGACGTGTAATGTTTGAAGCGATCCATAGCAAGCTCAACCATCCTGCCGCCGTGCTCATACGGTACTATGAGAAAAATTCCGTCTTCAATGCCTTTTTTTAGCCTCATGGCAAGATCACGAGGCTCCAGACCCTTTCTGTTGAAACTGGCCATACGCAGTTGGCCTTCTTCCGATACCGAATAGCCCGTGTTTTTATACTTTTCGGGGCGCGTCTTTAACGCCGCGTCGTAGATATTGGAATTTATATTTGCCGGAGTCAGAACGGAAACGCCTATACCGTAACGCTCAAGAGCAAGATAGTAGCTTTCCATCAGGTTTAGCGTTGCTGCCTTGGCGGCGCTGTAGGGCGCGACAAAGGGGTAAGCTCCGAATGCTCCGTATGATGCCGTAGCAGCTATATGACCGCCTTTTCCGGCTTTGATCATTCTGGGGACGAAGGTCATCATGCCGTTTATTACACCGCCGAAGCATACGCCGATTATCCAGTCGAAATCCTCGTATGTGGACGACTCGACAGGACCGCCCACATTGACGCCGGCATTGAGAATCAGCAGATCGGGCGCAGAGCCGAAGACCCTTTCCACCTCGTCGGCAGCGGCCGCGAAACCTTCCCGATCGGTCACATCCAGTTCGATCGCGTGAACCTCGGCTTCTGTCTGTCTGAAATAATCCATCGCTTCCTCAATGTGATCCCGACGGACATCGGCAATAACAACTTTCATGCCCGCTTCGGAAAAAACCTGCGCCATGCCGAAACCGGCGCCGGAAGCGCCGCCCGTAATAAAAGCTATTTTACCCGCGAAATCTGTCATAATAAAACCTCCATATTATTAGAATTCAGCCGAGACAAGGTTTATGGATCGCATACAAGCCGGGTATGCGGAGAAAATTATTTACGGAAAGCGTCGGCGAATATCTGGCGAGAACGTATGTAAACCTCTTCCCTGAAGGCGGGAGTGACAGCCGCTGCGCCGTAGAAACCGAGGTGAGCGAGCTTTCCGGGTTTGGAATAATACTCCGCGAACTCGCGGCCGAGACGCCGCTGTTCATCCTCGCTCGTTGTAAGCGGATCGACGGGATCCGGAACTACGGCGATACAGATTTTGTCGCCGACTTCGTCAAATAGCCTGCGCGTATCGTTCATAATCTGGGGATCCCAGCCGTCGAAGCCGCCGTCGATAAAGCACTGCACGCGGGATTCTCCCCTTCCGCAGGAGTGCAGTGTTGCATAGCGTCCCTTGGAGTGGATGTGATCCGTTAAAGCTTTCATATACGGCACAAAAAGCTCGTATGCGGTGTCCATCGAGAAGAAAGGAGCCCGCTGTGCTGCCCAGTCGTCATGGATATTAAATCCGTCCAGCGAGGGCCAGTATTCGCAGTACTTATCCACGAGCTTAATCGCAAAGTCTGTCATATCGGCAAAAAGTGCTTTGACCGCGTCTTTCTGATCATCGTCGATGAGCGCTACCGCGGCCGGGGCAAAGTCCATGAAGGATACCAGACGCTCGAACCAAAATCCGTTGACGAAGGTAACCGTGTTGGACAGGCGGCTGTCGAGCTTGGTTGCCTCCGCGTCGGCTGCCCAGTCCCAGGTATCTATATCGGGGAATTTAATCTTGTCTTTTAATTCGTTGGCATTTTTAACAAAGGGTTCTCCGGGACGGACTATGGAGCCGCCGGCTGACTGAACCCATTCCCACTCGATACCGAATGCGTCGGTTATGCCGGCGGGGCCGCCTCTTCCCAGCCGCTCGTTATATAAGGCGGACATTAAAGTTGTGGACTCGCCCGGCTGCGGCAGCCAATACGGATGCTTGTCATAAAAGAGCGCAGCCATATTCTCGCGCGGGGTTACCGGTGTGTTGCGCAAAGTGTGCTCTCTGCCGAAAGCACCGGAAATGGTGTCTATCACATTAAGTTCGCCGGGCACATAGGGGATACGCCTGTTCATGGCGGGTTTCCTCGCTTTCAATATTTTAATGTTATGGAATACGGTTATAAAGTATGCGATCGGTGTCAGCCGGGCCACCGGGTGAGAAACTCAATCGCGGCGTCCTCGCTCAGCGGCCTGCTGATGTAATAACCCTGGACCATGTCGCAGTCAAAGGCCCGCAGATACTCAAACTGCTTTTCGTATTCAACGCCTTCCGCTATCGCGC
>JAAYBW010000032.1 GCA_012729975.1 Clostridiales bacterium | reverse complement strand
GCTGGTATGGAGTGCCGAGCAGCGCGCGATGGTGCCGAGCGGGCAGACGAAGGTCGATTGCGAGGGCGCTCTCAAAGCGCTCAAGCTGATGGGTCAGACTCTCGGCATGTTCAGGAAAGATCCGGTTTCGGAGGAGCCCGGGGTAGAGTCGCTCGAAGCATATCTCAGAAGGCTGGACGAGGAGGAGGCACAGAAAAGCAGTACATAGAGCGCTTCCCGCAAGCCGAAATATCTGCGCCGAGACAGTACGGGTTGTGCAGCTGAAAATTGACGAAATCTTCGCAGAAAAAGATTGCGATAGTTTTCAACTTTGTGCTGATTGCTGCCGCATTTTTCTTGTTCCGTAGCATGAAAAAGGAGCTGTGCAAAATTTTCATTCTGCGACAGCTCCGGAATAATACAAATTCCAAATAAAAAATTGGATTTGTATTACGGCTTACTTTTCAAGCGTAATGTTATCAACGCCGTTTGTTTCGAATTCCTGAATATATTCGTCTATCCGCGATGTCAGTTCATCCATATTCCCGGGATCGATATCGGCGCAATCCATGTCGCG
This sequence comes from Clostridiales bacterium, assembly GCA_012729975.1. Taxonomy (GTDB): domain Bacteria; phylum Bacillota; class Clostridia; order Oscillospirales; family Oscillospiraceae; genus JAAYBW01. The sequence goes on along the minus strand of JAAYBW010000032.1, from coordinate 4,678 downwards.
CCTGGCGAGTTCCTCGGCCAGGATCTCATAGAAAACGGTATCCTCATAGTCCATTATTGCCTCGTGGATTCCGCCGTCCGCAAATTGAAGCGACGGCAGAATCTCATTGTCGACTACTTCAAAAAGCGAGTACATCCCCGCTTTAATGCAGTAGGAAAAAAGCTTGGATTCAAGATTGTCATAGTCCTTGATCCTGCTTGTTCCGCGAGTTGAATTCAGTATCCAGTTGCCGACGTAGACTAAATCAAGGAGCCGCCGGAACTCCTTCTGAGTAAGCTCGATCTTCATGGCGAGTACCTCCTGTCCGGAGCGGGGTGCAGCGAATATCCGCTTATATTATTATATCGCAAGGGCGTATGGATTTCCACTCATTTTTATCTTCGCGGCGGCGATGCACAGGGCAAATTCCGCCGACAGCACGAATCGCCGCGCCCCGAATTAGCGGACAACAAGAAAGTGTGGTAAAAAAACCACAAAGGAGAGATGTCCGCATGGGAAGACGTAGTGAATTCACACGGGAAGAGAAGATCGCCGCCGTAAAGCTCGTCGAGGAAGGCGGCCGGTCAGTGCTCAGCGTCGCCAATGAGTACGGCATACACGAGAATACGCTCGGTAAATTGAGGCGTCTGTATGCTATCAACCCTGAGAGCGCGTTCACGGGTGCGTCGGTTGGTGACAGCACCGAGATAGAGAATGAGCGTTTAAAACACCGGATCCGTGAACTTGAAAACGAGGTAGACTTCTTAAAAAAGTGTCGGCGTATTTCGCGAAGGGCCCGAAGTAAAATACGCCGCGGTCAGGAAACATGCGGGCAAAGTTGGCATTGCGAAGGCATGCGCCTGCCTCGGTGTCCGCCGCCAAGGTTACTATGATTGGCTCAAACGCGTGGAGAGTCCCCGGCGGAAGAGAGATCATGAACTGAGCAACAAGATAAAGAATGTCTTTTTTGTAAGCGACCGTATTTACGGTGCCAGAAAAATCGAGAAGGAAATGCGAAAAGACGGGATTATTACGAGCTGCAAATGCATACGGCGACTGATGGACGATGCCGGGCTGATACCGGTAACGCGACGACGTATCGTCAACACTACCGATTCCAAACACGATCTGGCAGTATTTCCGAATCTGCTGCAGCAAAACTTCAGCGCAAACCACATCAACAGAATCTGGGTATCCGATTTTACCTATATACCGACAGACGAAGGCTGGCTTTACCTGTGCAGCGTGCTGGATATATGTTCACGGCGCATCGTGGGCTGGGCCGTCAGCAATAGTATTGACCGCCAGTTGGCAATAACAGCACTAAACAGCGCCGTAAGGAATCGCAAGCCGGAACCGGCATTCGTCTTTCATACCGACAGAGGCTGCCAGTACGCATCCAGCGACTTCAGGAACGCTGTTGCCGCAGCCGGAGGCATCCAGAGCATGAGTGCCAAAGGAAACCCTTATGATAACGCCTGCGCTGAGGCCTTCTTAAGTCACTCAAGGTGGAATGCATCGGCAGGCACCGTTTCGCAACCAGACAGCAGGCTAAACAGGCAGTAGCAAGATACATGCTGTTCTACAATCGTAAACGTATTCATGCCTCGCTTGGATACGTCACCCCGGCAGATTTTGAAATCATGCTTTCGCATCTGCCGCTCGTTTCTTAATAAACTACATAAACCACACTTTCAGGTTGTCTGCCAAACCGCAGCCTCTTCACAGCGGCAATCCTCGGTCAGTAGAGCTATGCTCCTTCCTGCTTATTTCGACTTAACGCTCACATTGAGCTTGTTATAATGCAGCCTTATGCAAGATACCTGTTTTCCGGAGATTGACCCGGTTTTAATAAAGGGCTATACTGTAGGCCTAATACAAATTATGGGGTGAAAATATGGAAAAGACACCATACGTTTCCTGGGATCTGATAGGAGATTTCATGAAATGCGCGTTTATGAAAGTGGGAGTTCCCGAAAAAGACGCCGAAATATGCGCTGATGTGCTTATGGAGAGCGACCGGAGGGGAATCGAGAGCCACGGCTGCAACAGATTCAAGCCTATTTATATAGACAGGATCCAGGCGAAAATTCAAAACCCGGTAACAGAGTTTGAAATCGTCAGAGAAACTCCTACAACCGCCGTGGTCGACGGTCATGACGGCATGGGCATGGTCATAGGCCGAAAGTCCATGGAAATGGCGATAGACAAGGCAAAGAAATTCGGTATGGGTATGGTGGCGGTCCGCAACTCGACTCATTACGGAATCGCCGGCTATTACGCTACCATGGCTACAAAGGAAAACATGATAGGCATCACCGGCACAAACGCGAGGCCTTCGGTTGCCCCCACGTTCGGCGTGCAAAACATGCTGGGAACCAATCCGTTAACCTTCGGAATCCCTACGGATGAAGAGTTTCCGTTTGTGCTCGACTGCGCCACAAGCATCACCCAGAGAGGGAAAATCGAGTATTATGCCCGCATCGGAAAATCCGTACCCGAAGGAATGGTCATCGGCGCGGACGGAACGGCGCTAACGGACAGCAACCGGATTTTAATAGATTTGGTAAACGGCACTGCCGCGCTGGCCCCGCTGGGCGGAATCGGCGAGGAGCTCGCCGGGTATAAAGGCTACGGATATTCCACCGTGGTGGAAATCCTGTCAGCCGCCCTGCAGGCGGGGAGTTTTCTCAATATGCTCACCGGAATCGGAGAAAAAGGCGAAAAGGTTCCGTATCGCCTGGGTCATTTCTTCATCGCTATCGATACCGAAGCTTTTGTCGGATCAAGTGAGTTTAAAAAGACCGCGGGAGACATCCTCCGAGAGCTTCGCGCGTCAAAAGTCGCTCCGGGACAAGAGAGAATATACACCGCCGGTGAAAAAGAATACTTAACATGGCTCGAACGAAAAGATAAAGGCGTCCCGATAGGAGAGGCCGTTCAAAAGGAGTTCATCACGGTAAGAAACAGCCTGGGGTTAAAGCATAAGTTCCCGTTTGAATAAGGCTCAAGCGCCCTTTCAAGATATATTTTGCCGGACTGATGAGGACATTTGGAGTAAATACCGGCAGAGGAGCGGAATGATGAATATTTTACTAACCGGCGGCGCGGGCTATATCGGCTCTCACACGGCTGTTGAGCTGCTTGAAGCCGGGCATCGGGTCATTACGGCCGACAACTACTCAAACAGCAGCCCGGAGGCTCTGGAGCGCGTAGAGCGCATCACGGGCCGCCATGTCACGGCATACGACATAGACATTACGAACACAGACAGGCTGTGTGATATATTCGCGCACGAAGAAATAGACGCCGCCGTTCACTTTGCCGGTCTAAAAGCGGTCGGGGAGTCGGTTAAAGACCCGCTTCGCTATTACCGCAATAATCTTGACGGAACCATATCTCTTCTGGAAGCCATGAAGCTGTACGGCGTAAAAAGGCTCATCTTCAGCTCCTCGGCCACGGTGTACGGCACGCCCGAAAAGCTGCCGTTCACGGAGGATATGAAGCTCGGCCCCTGCACAAATCCTTATGGCTGGACCAAGCTTATGAGCGAGAGGATTATCACCGATTACGCGGCGTCAGACCCCGAGTTCTCCGCCATACTGCTCAGATATTTCAATCCGGTCGGAGCCCATCCGAGCGGCCTCATAGGCGAGGATCCCAAAGATATTCCCAATAACCTCATGCCGTACATTTCACAGGTGGCTTCCGGCAGGCTTGATAAGCTGCATGTCTTCGGAAACGACTATCCTACTAAGGACGGCACCGGGGTCAGGGATTACATTCATGTGGTGGATCTGGCAAGGGGTCACCGCGCGGCGCTTGAATACTGCGCTGAGCATAAAGGCGTGCAGGCCGTCAACCTCGGTACGGGCGTCGGGTACAGCGTTCTGGAAATGGTAAAAACCTTCGCCGCCGTCAGCGGCATAGATATACCCTATCAGATAGAAGGCCGCCGCGACGGCGACATAGCCGAGAGCTACGGGGATCCCTCAAAAGCGCTTGAGCTCTTCGGCTGGCGAGCCGGACTCGGGCCGGAGGACATGTGCCGTGACACCTGGAACTGGCAAAAAAACAATCCCAACGGCTATGACGGCTGATCGCGCGCGCTGCAAATCCGCGCTTCGGGAGGGGCTTTTTTGAGCGGCGAAAAAAAAGAAGGGAGCTCCCTGTGGCGCGAGCTTTCCGGCAAGCGTACGCTGCGCGAGCTGTTCCGGGCCATTCCGGAACAAATTCCGGCGAAAGCCGCCGCGGCGCTTTTATGCGTTCTGACGGCGCTGCCCCTGCTTGCCGCTGTGCTTATACCGCGCGATGAAGATCTTTCGATCTGGTGCATATCGCTTCATGTGCTCATTAAAAATGTCGGCTATCTGGGTATCATCGCCGCGGCTTTTTCGGCGCTGTGGGACAAGTATAACCGCGAAAACCGGGCTGGCGGCTTTCTTTTCAAACTGCGGCAAAACGGGCTGTGGATATTCCTGCTGGCTATGCTTTTTTGGAGCGTCCTGTCTACGGTGTTTTCAACGAATCCCGGTGTTTCGTTTTTTGGCGACAGCTACCGCAAAGACGGCCTGGTGTCATATTTCGCATACGCGGGCATATTCGCCGCGGCGATCAAGCTGCGAAACAGGCGTCATATAAAGCTCATCCTAAATATCTTTGTGAGCAGCGCTTCGGTTCTGGCGCTGCTCGGCTTGCT
>JAAYBW010000236.1 GCA_012729975.1 Clostridiales bacterium | reverse complement strand
GGTCAGCATCAACGCTATAGGCGCACATATCGGTAACCTCCGTAAATTTAATAGTTGAGCAATCGTTCAACCATATTATATGCATTGCTTGTCAGAATGTCAATATTATTCTTGAATCTATGCCAAGCATCGGGTAAAACAAAAAAAGCAACCGCAAAGAGAGTCGGCCGAAGCCCGGATCACTTTGCGGCTGTCGTCAAACTAAAGAATTCCGCTGCGAACTAAAAGCTCATTTTCACGTCTTCGCGTTTTGCCGCTTCCGCCGCGAAGAACTCATACTTTTGCAGCCGCTGCGATTTCGCGACGATGCTTGACGGGAACACTTCAACCGCTGTGTTGAACGCGGTGACGTTGCTGTTATAAAGCCGCCTTGCTGCCTGCAGATGCTCCTCGGCGTCGCGAATCCCGGCCTGAAGATCACGGAAAATCACGGCGGAGCGCAGCTGCGGGTAGCTTTCCGCCACGGCAATAATCCGAGCGCTCAATTCGTCCATCTGGGCGTTTTTTTCTCCCAGCTCACTTACGGACATCCCGCGCCGCAGCTCGATAACCTGACTAAACAGGCCTGTTTCGTGGGCGGCGTAGCCTTTTGCTGTATCCAGCAGTTTTGTCAGCATATCATATCGTTTAGTCAGAGCTACCTCTATGCCGGAAAGCGCTTCGCTGATTCTAATCGCCATACGCTTGAATCTGTTGCCGGTTGAAATCCACCAAATTACGCAGACCAGTACTATAACCAGGATGACACCGATGATAATAAGCGGTACGTATTCCATTTTTGCCTCCTAAAATTAGGTAAATATAGTATCATTTGGCTGCCGCTTAAACAGGGTGTCATTAATCAGCAGCTCATCCATCATATCCGTCATATATTTCAAGTCGCGCCTGAACTTATTGCGCACTGCTTCCATGTCACTCACCTTGACCCCCTTGAGCTCAAAGGAATCGCGCCCGCTGTACAGGGCGATATGCACCTTGCCATCCATAAAGCAAAAGAACGATGCCGCGTCTGCCGTCTCGTCAGCGGCCAAAAGGTGCTCCATGAAATGCGGTGTCAGCACATAAAACGCGGTGTGCCCGTCGGCGGTGAGAATCTTGAATTTCTTGTTGAACTCGATGTTCTCCGTCTCGATGGAGGAACGGCTCATGTCGCGCACGGAGTTCCACTTCGTACCGGATTTGCGTTCAAACAGGCGGAGCGCAGCGGCCAGCTCCTTTTGGAAATCGCATATCAGCCACTGCCCTTTGAAAACAGTGATATAGCGGGTTTTCCTCTTGCCCTCATCGTAATACTCTTCCTCACGCTCCAGATGCAGGTCGGAGTAACGTATTTGTATTCCTTTATATGTACCCTCTATAAAGTCGCTTCCCGCGATTTTGTCCCAATCTCCGATAAGACCTGCCGAGCGAATCTCCTGCCCGCTGATGTGTCCGCCAGGCAAATAACTTGTTACCTCGAACACCCCGCGCAGCAGCGGTAGAGTTACCGCGCTTCCCATCAGGTCTTTAAGCTTCGTTGTTTTGCTGTTCGCCGTAAAAAACAGCAAGGCAGCAAAAGCGAGCGCGACAACGATAGACGCGATCAGCCCAATCCACATCTCCCGAGAGGCAAATAAGGCCATGCAGGCGAAACCGACGACTACGCATACCGGAACACATGCTTTCCTAATAAATGTCCATTTTTTCAGATCGCGAAGCTTCCCGGCAAGCTCCGCGTCTGAAAGTTCGTTTACCGCCATGTCTTGCTTTGCCTCATTCATTAAATGCCCTCCGTACTATTGCCTTTATGGTGCCGATCCCTTCTAAGACCCATTTTTGTATTATAAGCGCAAACGCTGCGGCTTGCAAGGTTATCCCCTGTTTGCCGCCCGTGTCGCTTACATCGCCTAATGAG
>JAAYBW010000235.1 GCA_012729975.1 Clostridiales bacterium | reverse complement strand
GACAATGGTACTCCAGCCTTGAACGCGTCACTGCATTGGGCTGCTCCGTCAGAACGGCGGGGAGGTTAGATTCCTGTGAGGCAGCTTCGCAAGCCGCCGTTTAGTGACTTCCCATTGGCGAAAGCCAAATGCACACGGGGTGTCGAGGACAAATGGTGTGCTTTACATATTCAGGTTGCAGCAGGACAACAGTAGGATCGCCAGTCCATATATTGGCTGCAATTATCTCTGCAACCTGAGTATGTATTGTATACCACCTCCGGGAAGCAACATGGGTATTCGGTTATTGGGATAGTACATACGGAAAGAGGTTCCCATATGAGCAGCAAGATTTACAGAGGGCAGGTTTATTTCACTGACCTCGGTCAGCGTATCGGTTCCGAGCAAAGCGGGATGCGTCCGGTCATTATTGTACAAAACGATACCGGCAACCGCCATAGTTCAACTGTTATAGTCGTCCCGATCACAAGCCAAATAAAAAAAGAAGAAATGCCAACCCACATTAAGCTGAACAACGACTTTGGTCTTGACGAGATATCTATGGCTCTTTGCGAACAGATCGATACGATTGATAAGCAAAGACTGTTCAGCTACATCGGTCTGGTTTCCATGTCCGACCTTCAGCGCATTGACCATGCACTGGAGGTCAGCTTGGGCCTGACTAGGGATTTGAATCTACAACATGTTGAAGTACACAAGCCAATTTGTCATAAGCACGCGGAGCAGAAAGATTCCGAGGACGAAATGATACTTTGTCTTTGCCCTACATGCGCCAGCCAGTTTTACAACTCACCAGACCACATAATCAGGAGGGTAAACCCGCTGCAAACCGACAAAGAAGACTGTACCTATTGTGATGTGCGAAAGGGCTACGACTATAAGATTATCACGAAGAAAAAGCGTCTCGGAGACGACAGCGTGTAGGAGGTGCAGAAAAATGTTTGAAGAACACATAGCATTGTTGAACGCACAGACAGCGCAAGCCCAACCAAGCACACCGCTGTCCGTGCCAGTTGACAAAAAAACATACACAGTAATGGAAATCCAGGAAATTCTCGGAATTAGTCGCCCCACCGTCTATAATTTACTGAAGAAACGGGAGTTTCGGTGGATTCAAGTAGGCGGAGGAAAATACCGAATCTCAAAAAAGAGCTTTGATGAATGGCTTGATACACAAGGATGAGTCATCCCAATATACAACAGCTCGTTTTCCCGATTTTTGCACATTTCACTTTTTCATCGATATCCAATATGATAAGTGCGGAGTACAGCTCCGCACTTATCATATACGCAAGGGGGTTAGAAATGTGGACTTTCAGGAGCTGATAAAGCGAAAGAGCCAAACAATGACGGTGCCGGAAATGGGCCAACTGCTTGGACTTGGTAAAACTGATTCCTACTGGCTGGCGCATCAAGGGAAGTTTGAGTGCTTCCAGTTAAAGGGGCGGTATTTCATTAAGAAGCAAAGCTTCGAGCAGTGGTATGCCAACCAAATCAAATATAAAAAGGTCAATGGTCCGCCACCCGGTAGCGAATTAAACGAACACTCTTATTCAGTGTCTGATTTAACTAAGCTTCTTGGCGTGACAGGTTATGCAATTTATACTCGCATAAAGAATGGAGACCTTGAAACATTCCTTGTTGATGGCTGGATACGCATCACGAAGGAAAGCTTCGACAAATGGTATAGCAACCAAAGCACTCACAGGACTGTCGATGACAAGGAAAGGGACGCTCAAGCTGAGCAGGCGTCTATTTCATTAACGGATGTCGCACGTTTACTGGGCACACATAGAAATAACATCTATTCGCTCCTGCAAAGCCATCCAGAACACTTTGAGATTATAGTAATAGCCGGAAGAAAGAGAATCACCCTCGACAGCTTTGAAAAGTGGTATCAATCACAGAAAAAGTATGAAAAGGTTGTCGTAAGCGAGCTCGCACCGCTTTGTGACCCTTTGGAGCCAAAACTTATGCGCGAATGCGAACAGGAATCCGAAACAACTCCTACCGAGGATGCTGTGCCTTCTGAGGATAAAAAATACTACACGGTGGATGAAGTCCGAGAAATGCTGCTTCTCAGCAAGCGTGATGTGTATGATATTGTTCAATCCGGACATTTCAAAGTAATTCAGATCGGCCGGCGCTATCTGGTTCCTAAAGACAGTTTTGATGAATGGAGGATGCAAAACAATACATAGAAGGGAGAGTAACAATGGCATCTATTATAAAAAGAAAGAGAAGCTTTGCCGTGGTATACAGCTATTACGAGGGCAATGAAAAAAAGCAAAAATGGGAGTCGTTCCCCACACTGGCAGAAGCGAAAAAGCGCAAGGCCGAGGTTGAATATAAACAGGGCATCGGCTCCTTCATCGTGCCTAAATGTAATACTCTTAATGAGCTCCTTGATGAATACATCTCGCTTTATGGGAAGAACAAATGGGCTCTGTCTACATATTCAAGCAATACCGCTGTATTGGAAAACTATGTCCGACCAAAGATTGGGAACATGCTTCTGTCTAAGATTACGACGAGAGTCATCGAACGATTTTATCAGGAGCTTCTGAAAACAAAGACTGTGCCAACAAATGCAAAAATTCAAACTGAACGTTTCTTAACACCTGCACGTGTGCGGGAAATTCACAAAATACTACGCAGTTGTTTTTCGCAGGCCGTAAAGTGGGATATGCTCGAAAAAAATCCATGTGAACACGCCGAGGTCCCCAAAGCGGTTGCCGCAAAAAGAGAGATATGGACTGCAGAAACAATCCATTATGCACTTAGTGTTTGCGAAGACGAATTACTGGCCCTGGCAATCAATCTTTCGTTTTCCTGTTCGCTCCGAATGGGAGAATTGCTCGGTCTGACATGGGATTGTGTAGACATTTCTCCCGAAAGCATCGCCGCAGGCACGGCGAGCGTCAACATTGTGAAAGAACTTCAACGGGCAAACAGGGACTCAATGGAGATGCTCAATCATAAGGACATAATGTTAGTGTTTCCCGCTGTTTCATCTCAGACCAAGACGGTGCTTGTCTTAAAAACACCGAAAACTGAAAGCAGCGTTCGCAAAGTATTCCTTCCGAATACGGCTGCTGAAATGTTAATATGCTGGAAAGCAGCACAACAGGAACGAATGGAGATGCTGGGAAGCGAGTATAAGGATTACGACCTTGTTTTTGCAGGCCCGTTTGGATCTCCCACAGAGGGCACAAGTATTAACGCCGCGTTTAGCCGGCTCATTAGGGCACATGATTTACCAAAAGTAGTATTTCACAGCTTCCGTCATTCCAGTATTACCTACAAGCTAAAGCTCACAGGCGGAGATGTCAAAGCAGTGCAGGGCGATTCAGGACATGCACAGGCTAAAATGGTAACGGATGTGTACTCGCATATTCTGGATGATGATCGAAAAACGAACGCCCAGCTATTTGAGAATGCTTTCTACGCAAAAGCAGAACCAAAACCGGAAGCGGCAACGGAAGCAGATAACTCAAAGGAATCCAATCAGGATACACTGCTTAAGTTTTTGTCAAATCCAGAAATGGCTACACTCCTAAAGGCACTGGCTAAGAACCTGTAATCATGTAATAGAGGACAAGAATTCCCGTAAAGTCAACGGAGTTCCTTGTCCTCTTATTGTCTTCAATAAGTAAGTAAGCGTTTGACCGTGTGTATTAGTGAAAGCGAAAATCAACTTAACTAGTTGGTGCGTTATAAAAAGCGTATAATTTTTATAACGTGATGAATAATACCTTGACTTTACGGTTATAAATAATATATGCTATTTATAACTAAAAAGAGGTGAGGCTAATGAAACGCCCTAATTATTTAGAACAGATTAAAAAAAGGATCGATACCACTGAACCGGGAACGGTTTTTATTCCATCAGACTTTTTTGATATCGCTGAAGCCGTAAAAGTGAATATGTGTCTTAACAGACTAACAGAGAATGGTGAGTTGAACCGCATTATGCGGGGTGTTTTTGCAAAGCCGCGCTATAGTAATTTACTTAATACAAATGTTCCTCCACGTTCCGACGACATGGCAAAAGCTATTGCCCGAAACTATGGTTGGACAGTCGTCCCGTGCGGCGATACGGCATTAAATATGTTAGGGTTGTCAACACAAGTACCGACTGTTTGGTTGTACGTTAGCGACGGTCCATATAAAACTTATGAAGCTGACGGCATTACATTAAAGTTTAAGCACACAGATAACAAAAATGAAATTACTGCTGTATCCTACCAGACTGCTCTCGTAATTCAAGCGCTGAAAGCACTTGGAAAAGAAAATATCACAGATAAGGAAATTCGCAAATTGTCAAAGATCTTAAGCCAAAGTGAAAAACAGAAAATGCTTGCAGAAAGTCAACGAATCACCGAGTGGGTCTATGGTTATATCAAGAAGATCTGCGTGGAGGGCTGACATGAATCATATCGCAAATTTGAGCCGTAAGGAACGAGAAGAGCTATTTATTGTCACGGCCAGAGAGATCGATTTGCCGGAAGCCATGGTCGAAAAAGATTTCTGGGTCTGCTGGACTCTAAATTATCTATTTCATTTTTGCCCATGGGCAAGGAATCTAGCGTTTAAGGGCGGCACCAGTCTTTCAAAGTGTTTTGGATTAATAGAGAGGTTTTCCGAGGATATCGATATAATACTCGATTGGCGGATACTCGGCTATACTGCTGATGAACCTTGGGCGGAACGCAGTCGGACCAAGCAAGATAAATTCAATAAAGAAGCCAACGCAAAAACAGAAGTGTTCCTACGGGAAAGCTTTCTACCTCAATTGCAGGATGATTTTTCCCGCTTGCTAACGGATGGTTTCGCGCTGTACATAGACGATGCCGACCCACAGACCGTGTGCTTTGCATATCCGCGTATTTTCACCGAAAGTGCTATCGTCAATGTGGTGAGAATTGAAATAGGCGCGCTGGCTGCATGGACGCCGACGCAAAAGGCGAATGTAACATCTTACGCCGCGCAGCGGTATCCGAAGGTATTTGAAATACCTTCTACTCAAATTCTGACCGTTGCGCCGGAACGCACTTTTTGGGAAAAGGTCACTATTCTCCACAAGGAAGCGTTCCGGAGTAAAAACAATTTGCCACTTCGTTATTCGAGGCATTACTACGACCTGTATTGCATGGACAAGTCACCCGTGAAAGAGCAGGCATATACTAACTTGAAATTGCTGGAATGTGTTGTCCGGTTTAAGGATCGATTTTACCCTGCCGGGTCAGCCCATTATGAACTAGCCAAATCGGGCACCATGCGGCTTGTTCCTCCGGAGGTCTGCCTCGGAGTTCTCAAAGAAGATTATGAACATATGAAAAACATGATCTTTGGCGCGCAGCCGGAATTTGATGATGTTATGGATTGTATAAAAAGACTTGAACGGGAAATCAACGATGAGTCAACAACCTAAAGCGCTGTGGGAAAATCTGCGGATTATTGAGAAAACGACCTTCCACCGCTGATTAGCACAGCTAATTCCGTGCTAATTTACCCTTCTTGACAATTAGCAAAAAGACCTTACTTTTGCTTACTTGATTTGACTCGGAACTATCTGAAAGCCTTGCAATATCAAGCTTTTCATACCTCGACTTGACAGTTTTGAGAAAACAACTTTTTCGCTCCTAAGCGATAGGTCGGACGTTCGAATCGTCTCGGGGATGCCAGTCAAGGCGCGAAAATCGAAAGGTTTTCGTGCCTTGTTTTTGTATTACGGGCATGTCCGGAAGCTTGAGAGAAAGTCCCGGT
>JAAYBW010000031.1 GCA_012729975.1 Clostridiales bacterium | reverse complement strand
GCTTGCTCCTATACGGATGCCTTATTGTGGAGCTCTTTTATCATCTGAATAAGCGCGGCATTGTTACTTTCTTTTTTCCATAATACCGATATCTTTTCATATTCGTCACAGCCATTCATCGGAATGAAAACAATGCCCTCGGCATTATCGAGCTTTGATGTCATATAATCGGGAAGAATGCTGATCCCTTCTTCCGCGGCTACCATCATCAGAATGCTTTCCGCATCGGAAGAATGAAAAATGATATTCGGCACATAGCCTGATTTTCTGTAAAGATCCATGTAAAATCCGTCGCCGATGGTACCTTTAGTCTCTGAAGGCGACAAATAGAGCAGCCTTTCTCCCTTCAGGGAGATACGGTCGACGGAGCTCCCGCGGGCAAGCGGATGGCGGGAATACAGTGCGCAAACCAGTCTTGCTTTTTCCAGTTCAAATGACGCGATCTCTTCATTTTTATAAAGATTGGTAGAGTCCCAGGTTATGATCATGTCATATTTACCGCCGATCAGGCCTGCTTCAAGCCGGTCGGTGCTGTTGCGGTAACAGCTGACCATTACATTGGGATACTTTTGATGATATGCTCTCAAATAATCTGACAGGGAGGAGCGCTCATATCCTCTCAGATACCCGATGTGCAGATTGCCGACAATACCCGTAGATGCCTCACGGGTGCGATCGACCGCGGTTTGCAGCCGCTCCAGCAAAGCCCGGGCTTCTATCAGCAAAACTTCTCCTGCCTGGGTAAGGCTGACCGGCCTGGTCTTGCGGTTTACAAGCTGACATCCGAGAGCGTCTTCAAGCGCTTTGATTTGCTGGGTGACAGCCGCCTGATTTATATAATGCTTTTCCGCAGCCATAGAAAAGCTGCGGCTTTCGGCGACCGATATGAAGTAATTAAGCTGATTGATGTTCATACATGCCTCGTATTATAAGATCATCTTATATTATAATCGATATTTCTATAATGTAAAGATAATAGAACACTCGTATAATAATGAAATCTAATAATCGAAGGGTGCGGAACGATGAGAATAATCGTATATGAAGCAAGACCGGACGAAGAATTGTATTTAAAGGCCGAAGCCCGCAGATGCGAGTGTGATGTAATAATAAGCAGCGAAGTACCCTCGCCTGATAATGCTGCGCTTTCCGAAGGATGTGACGGCGTATCAATACTGGGTCAGGGCAGCATTGATGAAAATCTTCTGCACAATTGGTATGAAAACGGAGTGCGTTATCTGTCAACGCGAACGATCGGATCAAATCATATCGATCTGGCGGCAGCGAAAAGAATCGGTATTCGAGTCTGCAATGCCGCCTACGCTCCGAATGGTGTAGCCGACTTTGCCGTTATGCTCATGCTCATGTGCATCCGGCACTATAAACAGGCTTTGTGGCGCGGACAGGTAAACGATTTTGAACTCAACGGCTTGCAGGGAAGAGAACTGCGCAGTATGACCGTGGGCATCGTGGGAACAGGCAGAATCGGGATGCAGACAGCGCGAAACCTTTCCGGTTTTGGGTGCCGGCTGATAGCTTATGATCCTAATCCCAATAATGACTGTTCGTCTCTCGATTATGTATCACTCGAAGAACTGTATCGCGAAAGCGATATCATAACGCTGCATGTGCCTTTGACAGAACAGAATTATCATATGATTAACAGTGAATCCTTAAATATGATGAAGGATGGAGTAATCCTGATTAACTGTGCAAGAGGGAGCCTTTGCGATATTGAAGCGTTGATTGAAGGCGTTGAAAGCAAAAAAATCGGTGCTTTGGGAATTGATACAACCGAGGGCGAAGAAGGAATAATCCATGCGGACCATCGAATTGATATCCTCAGAGGCAGAGATTGGTTCTATCTTCGCCAGTTCAGGAATGTTGTCATGACCCCGCATATGGCGTTTTATACCGATGAGGCTATAGAGAGCATAGTGCGATGCGGAATTGAAGGAATCTGTACTATGGCGTCCGGCAGAGCATACATAACGGAACTGTAATTCATGTGCCAAGAGAGATAATACACTTTTTTCATTTCCTGATTTCGGTTATATAGAGGTTAGGCTCAGCCATAATGACTGAGCCTTTTATTTTGTCTTATTCACGAGGTAATCGTATAAAGTTTTCAGGACAGCCCCTTTTTTGCCCTTTAGGAACATAAATTCACAGGTGCGGCCGGTGAAATAAAAGCATGAGCCAGGAAAAAGCCCCCCAATGACAGAACGGAGCAGGTTCGCCAACCGCACATCTGTAAATTGAAAGCGGGTGTGGGAATTAAGCGGTCAAGCTGTCGTTTCGTTGTGGTGTACGCATATTGACACTTCGGGCAGCATTTTATTTATAGGGACTATTTGATTGGAATTCAGGCCCTATATAACGCTATGAACCGTAACCCGATCGGCATCAACCGTGCGCCCGGCAGTTCGTCAGCGGAGCTCATACATCCTCCGTTTGCCATCAATCGCGCAGACATTATTAAATCAGTATAAATGTAAACCACCAATATCAGTAGGAGGGAAAAAATGAAAAGTTCGATCAGAAAAGCCGTCGTGTTATTGCTATGTGCGGTGCTGACGGCCGGCGTGTTCACCGCGTGCGGCAATAACGGATCATCCGAGCAAACGCCCGCTGCAACAATCAGCGCAACCCCCGGAACCGGCCCAAGCCAGGCAGCTCCGCCGTCTTCTCCGGCTTCTGCGCCGGAGGAAGATGAGTTCATTTCATTAACGCTCGGAGTATCAGGTTATCTGGGCGCGTTTATCACAGGAGGCGTGTCGATGATAGACAGTGCTCATGCCTGCGATGCAGTGTTCGACGCTGTTTGGTACGTTGATCCGGCAACAAGCCGGATAAAGTCGGATATCCTTACGGATTGGCACTGGGAGGACGATACCACCTTAGTCATGACGATGCGCGACGATATTGTCTTCAGCAACGGCGTCAAGGCGACGTCAGAAGACCTTTTGTATACTTTTACAAGCCTTGTGGATCGCGGAGCTATACGCTGGATAGCGAATATGCGGTTGGTTCCGGAAGAGTCGGAAATCCGGGATGAGTACTCTATCGCTCTGAAAGTAACAAGTAAGGATGAACTGTTATTCACCGCGGTGACTTATCTGTACTGCAAGGAATGGGCAGAATCGGTAGGCTGGGAGTCTATGGACTGGTTCAAACCCGTTGGCAGCGGCCCGTATTATGTGGCTGAATACGAGCCTGACAACCGAATGGTACTCAGGCTCAGAGATGACTACTGGTTAAGACCCATCACGGATTTCTATGTAGACGAGTACATAATACAGTACTATGCGAATCCCACAACGATGTACATGGCGCTGGAAATAGGAGACATAGACATTAACGCCGGAGTTGGAGAAGCCGATTACAGAAGGTTTACAGCTGAAGGAGGCGATGGCTTCGACATAGCCCAAAAGCCAAACGGTGTTGTAACCCACTTTGACTTTGGTTTTCTCAATAACGAGGCGTGGAGCAATCCGTTGGTACGTCAGGCAGTAGCTTACGGAGTTCCCTGGGATGAGTTCGGCGAGTTAGCATATGGCGCGCTGTTTTATCCGGCGACCTCATTTGCCACGCACGACAGTCCGCTGTATATTAACGCAGGCCGGTATGAGTATGATCTTGAAAAAGCTCAGGCGCTTCTTGCCGAGGCCGGATACGCTCCGGGCGAACTGACAATCGAGACCTTTATGACGGATGACCCGGCCTCGGTTACCCAGGGTGAAGCGCTGAAGTTCTACTTAGACAGAATCGGTTTCAATGCCGAGTTTACCTTTACGGAAGCATGGGGTCAGAAAATAAGTTCTTCCGAAATGGACTTCGGCCTGCACTACAATGCCAGAGGCTCCGGTACACGTAATCCGATTGCGTCGCTTAATATGGCGGGCGTCAAATCCCTGCCGTTCCTCTACATAGATGATGTAAAATTCCAGGAGCTTTACCAGCCGCTGGCGAGTAATTTTGATAAACCGGCGTCAGAACGTATGGCAATGATGAATGAACTCCAGCAGCTCGTTTTCGATGAGTGCCTTAATATACCCATCGCCGAGATGCAAATGCTAATCGGTTACAGGACCGACAAATTGTCCGGGCAGCAGGTTCTGGATTGCTCCCTTACCAGTATGAACATCTATCTGTCAAAACTCGGCTTGAAAGAGAACTACAGGAAATAATTATCACCCGGAAGAGCCGCCGGGCATTTCGGCTCAGCGATATGCCCGGCGGCAAAGGGTTTGATTTCATGCCTGAGTATCCCGCCAGACTAAGAAGGAGGAGGCGATTGTTCGGATGCTGTATATAATTAAACGTCTCATAATGGTAATCCCGATCATGATAGGCGTGGTTATTATAGTATTCACCCTCACTTATTTTGCACCGGGGGATCCGGTCAGCGTTGCTTTGGGCGAAGGTTACACGCAAGAGGAGTACGACGCTCAAGCGGAGTTTATGGGACTTGACAAGACCTACATTGAGCAGCTGGCATCTTATCTTATGCATCTGATCACTAAACTTGACTTGGGAAAATCCTATTTTTCAAACATTCCGATCGAATCTGAGCTTATGTCAAGATTCCCTGTCAGCGCGATGTTAGGTCTTTTTGGGATCGTTCTGACGGTTTTGATCGGTATACCGCTGGGGATATTCTCCGCGATCAAACAGTACACGGTACTGGATTATGGCTTGACCGCTCTCGCGCTGGTCATGGCAGCGATACCCGGCTTCGTTCTTGCCATTCTGTGCATAGTGCTTTTTGGAGTCCGGCTTCGGTGGCTGCCGATAATGGGGCTGGAAACACCGCGGCACTGGATACTGCCTATTGCCACAAGCGCGTTTCCGGGAATAGCGGCTATGATGAGAATGACGCGGACAACGATGCTGGAGGTTATTCGCCAGGACTATATCACCACGGCCCGTTCCAAGGGCTTGAAAGAAAACGCAATAATAGTCAAGCACGCGCTAAAGAACTGTCTGATACCGCTTGTAACGATCATCGGCGGCTCAATGGCTATGGTTTTGGCCGGGTCGATTATTAGTGAAAACATATTCAGCATAAGAGGCATTGGCACATATATGTACGGCGGGATTTCTTCGCGCGATTACCCTGTTGTGATGGCAGGCGTTTTGGTTATGGCATTTGTCGTGTGTGTTGTCAATTTGCTTGTGGACATATTGTACGCTTTTGTAGATCCGAGAATTAAAACAATATACGGTATACGAAAAAATAAAAGAAAAAAGCCTGCAGTAATGCCGGGGGCAGAATCGGAGGTGGTGTAATGCTGCGGCATCTGGTCAAAGAAAAAAAAGAAAGCAATCCGCGCACACCGGAAGACATATCGGTAAAAAAGGCACTTTGGCAGGATGTACTCGCAAGATTTTTAAAAAACAAGAGCGGCATCGTTGGATTTTCCATTGTGGTCATTATGATCCTGCTCATCATTTTTGCTCCTGTCATTACGAGATTTGATTACGATGCGCAGAGCTTTCCCGATCGTTTACTATATCCGAGCGCTTTACATCCTTTCGGTACGGATAACTTCGGGAGAGATTTATTCACCCGAATGCTGTACGGCGGGCGCATTTCATTTATGATCGCGTTTATCGCTACTTTGATTTCTGCGGCGATAGGAACGGTTTTCGGCTCAGTCGCGGGCTACTTTGGCGGGGTAATTGACATGATAATATCGAGGTTTCTTGACATTCTGATGGCTATACCTTCTTTGCTGCTTGCAATTGCCATATCTGCCGCTTTAGGTTCGGGGCCGATAAACACTGCACTTGCACTGTCAATAGGCGGTATAGCGATTTCGGCGAGAATTATCCGGGCGACCGTTATGGCAATCAAGACCAATGAGTATATCGAAGCGGCAAAGGCAACCGGCTCGCGCAATTTAAGGATAATCAGAAAGCACATCCTGCCTAATACATTCGCCCCGCTTCTTGTTAATGCGACAATGAGTATCGGAGGCAGCATCATGGGAATCGCGGGACTGAGCTTTATCGGCCTTGGTGTGAAGCCGCCGACGCCGGAATGGGGTTCCATTCTTAATGTCGGGAGGGAGTTTATCCGCGACTTCTGGCCTATGACCGTATTTCCCGCCCTGTTCATCATGCTGACTATTTTTGGGTTTAATCTATTCGGTGACGCGCTTCGCGACGCGCTTGACCCGCGGTTGAAGGATTAGGGGGCAGCGATGAACTTACTGGAAATTAAAGGCTTGACAATACAGTACGCAATGCGCGCCAATACGATACACGCCGTGAATAACGTGGACCTGACAATAGCGCCGGGGCAGACTCTTGGCCTCGTAGGCGAGACCGGCGCCGGGAAGACGACGACAGCCCGCGGGATACTCAGACTCATTCAGACTCCACCCGGAAAAATCGTTTCCGGAGAAGTCTTTTTTGAAGGCAGAGATCTGCTGAAAATGAGCGGCGCCGAGATGAGAGCCATTCGCGGTAAGTCGATTTCTATGATATTCCAGAATCCCATGTCGGCGCTGAATCCCATACTGACGATTGGCGAGCAAATTGCGGAAGTTATTCATTTACATGAGAAATGCTCAAAAAAAGAAGCGGCAGAGCGCAGCAGGAATATGCTTAAGATGGTAGGGATCCGCCCTGAGCGGGCCGGAGAATATCCGCACCAGTTTTCAGGCGGCATGAAGCAGCGTGTTGTTATCGCGATAGCGCTTGCCTGCAGTCCGAAGCTGCTGATTGCCGACGAGCCTACGACTGCTCTGGATGTCACGATTCAGGCGCAGGTTCTTGATATGATGAGGGCTCTGAAAAATAAGCTTAATACATCAATGCTGCTGATTACTCATGACCTGGGGGTCGTAGCGGAGACATGCGACGCCGTTGCGATAATGTATGCCGGGGAAATAGTTGAGTACGGCTCGCTTGAACGGGTATTTCACAATCCTAAACATCCGTATACGCTGGGACTCTTTGGCTCAATACCTTCCCTTGACAAGGTCGTTGAAAGGCTCAGCCCTATCAGGGGACTTATGCCGGAGCCTTCCGCCCTGCCAAAAGGCTGTAAATTCAAGGAGCGATGTGATTACTCCTGCGATGACTGTGAAAAAGAAGAACAGGTGCTCAGAGAGATAGAGTTGAACCACACGGTGAGGTGTATGCGGGCAGAAGGAGGGGGTTTTTGATGGATGAGTTGTTGCGGGTAGAGCATCTGAAAAAGTATTTCAATAACCCCGGAGGTATGCTTCACGCGGTAGATGATATCAGCTTCACAATTAAAAAAGGGGATGTGCTTGGCGTCGTCGGAGAAAGCGGCTGCGGAAAGACTACTCTGGGCAGGGTTGTGATAAAGCTGCTGGAACCGACCGGCGGGAAGATATTCTATGAAGGTAAAGATATTACCGACATTGGGAAAAAAGCGAATATTGAACTTCGCAAGGAAATGCAGATAATTTTTCAGGATCCGTATTCTTCCCTTAATCCCAGACTCCATGTCTTTGATCTCATAGCGGATCCTCTGAAGTCTTTTCGGCTGATGGGAAGATCGGCGCGGAAGGATAAGGTTTTCGAACTCATGGACATGGTTGGTTTGTCAAGACGTTTTGCCTATTCCTACCCTCATGAGCTGGACGGAGGACGACGGCAAAGGATCGGAGTGGCAAGGGCGCTGGCGCTTTCTCCGAAGTTCATTGTCTGCGATGAACCGGTATCCTCGCTGGACGTTTCGATACAGGCGCAAATTCTGAACTTACTTCAGGACTTACAAAAACAGCATCAGCTTACATATATATTCGTGACGCATGACCTTTCCGTAGTCAAGCATATCTCGACCGATATCCTTGTGATGTATGTAGGAGCTATGGTAGAGAAGTGCGGAGCAAAGGAGCTATTTGAAAAACCGCTGCATCCCTATACAAAAGGGCTTTTGGCGGCGATTCCCGTCCCCAATATCGATTATGTAAGGGAGAAAATAGTACTGCAGGGAGAGCTGTCTTCCCCGATCAATCCAAAGAGCGAATGTCGGTTTGCTAATCGCTGCTCATACGCGAGTGATATATGCCGGCGGGAAATCCCGGTCTATGAAGAAGTATTGCCTAAGCATTTTGTTACTTGCCACCGTGTAAGGGAGATCAATAATCTGTAATCAAAGCCGGCTCATATACCCCGGGAATAAAAGAAAGGTGATTATTTGATGGGAGAAAAATTCGTTTTGGAAGTGCTTAACCCTCGAAATGCTATGAAAATAGAAGGATTTCAGGGCCTGACCACGCCGCGCCCCCTGACTCTGGGCGGCAAGCGCATCGCGATAGTTTCCGAGAAACCGGACGGATGCTTGTATTTAAATCAGCTTCAGAAGCTTTTACGGGAAAAGCATCCGTCTTCAACATTCGACCTCATAACAGGCAACATCTTCGCGCCCGAATCTTTTATCGGCAGGCTGGAGAAGTACGACGCATTTATCTATGGCATCAGGAACACCGCCGCGTTTAACACGGAGCCCGCCGTTATTTATGAAAAGGC
>JAAYBW010000234.1 GCA_012729975.1 Clostridiales bacterium | reverse complement strand
TATCGCGCGGCCTCAAACGCCGTCCACACAGCCCCGCGTATTTCGCCGACCTCTGCGCAGTCGCCTATAATGTAAAAGCTTGTCGCGGGACAGCAGTCATAAAACTCCAGCGCGGCCTTCCTGCGCGAACGCATACCCGCCGCGAAGAGGACCGAATCCGCCTTAAACTCTCTTTTCTCGCCTGTGTCGATGTTTTGGGCTATCACACCGCTTTCCGTGATTTCGAGCGACTTCCAGCCTAAAAACCGCTGTATGCCGTATTGCTCAAGCATCTCAAGCAGAGGACCTCCGGCGCCGGTGTCCATGAGGTTAACATCCTTAGCCATTTCCAGTATGGTCACTTTCTTGCCCTGCATGGCCATATTGATTGCGACCTCTGTGCCGACCGTGCTTCCGCCGATGATGACGAGGTTCTGCCCGCATTCGACCTCGGCCTTTTCCGCGTCGGGTGCCCAGCATACAAAAGGCTTATCCGCTCCGGGGATATCGGGGATATACGGGTCGGCGCCTACGGCGGCGATGATCGCGTCGTATTTTTCGTTCTTCAGAAGCTCTTTAGTCGCTTCCGTATTGAGAAGAACACGCGCTCCGCAATTTTCTGCAAAGCTCTGCATATATGTAAGATAATCCCGCAGATCCTTTTTGAAGGGCAATGCTATACCATCCCAGACGCGGCCCCCGATCCTGCCGCTCTTTTCGTATAAAGTCACATCATGCCCGCGCTGAAGCAGCCATTTTACAGCTTCGACACCGGCCGGTCCGCCTCCTATTACGGCGACTTTCTTTTTCCTGGGCGCCGACGGAAGGCGGGCCTCGGGATATTCCTTGTACCTGCCCCACATGGGATTTACCGAGCATAGCTTGGAAGTATGCGGGCTGGCCATACGGAAACATCGGCAGCGGAGACACGGCATATGCTCCCACTCGCGGCCTTCGGCGTATTTGCGCGGCATCTCGAAGTCGGCATGCAGGCCCCTGTTAAAGGCGACGATGTCGGCCCGGCCGGCGGCAATGATCTCCTCCGCCATGGCTGCGCTTTTGATCGATCCTACGGTCGCCACCATAAGCTCGGGATAGGCTTTCTTCACCTCCGCGGCCAAATAGGAGATGCAGGCCTGATCCATCGTGTAGTTCTGGAGCAGCCAGCGCATATGATCGACAAAGTCGTGCAGCCCGGCAGAGACGTGCAGAATATCGACCTTGTCCTTTATATACTTAATAAACTCCAGCGTTTCGGGCAATCGCATATGCCCCTCACGCATTTCGTCTCCCGAAATGCGGTATTCGATGACGAAGTTCTCCCCGACCCGGGCTCTGACCGCGTCGAGTATCTCGCAGGCAAAACGGGCGCGGTTTTCTATGCTGCCCCCGTATTCGTCGGTGCGTTTGTTATACAGCGGGCTTGCGAACTGAGCTATCAGATTGCCGTGCGCGCCGTGAATCATGCACATTTTCATGCCCGCCTGCTTGCAGTACATGGCGGCAGTCGCGTATTTTTCCACAGTCTCGCGTATTTTTTCCTTCGACATCTCAATAGTCGGGATAGGCTCCCGCCCAAGGCGCTTGGCCCGGATTCTCTCGGTTTCGTCTATGAACGACGAGCAGCTGTAAGGCGCGTGCCCCACTCTTTCGAAAGTCGTGTCTTTGCCGTTATGCGTCAGTTCGAGGCTGCCGTGCGACCCATAACTCTCACACATCTCGGCGAAGTATTTAAGCGGCTGGACACATCCCGGGTCGTCAAGCCGGAGCTGGCCGTCTTCGTCGCTGCTTTCGTTGATATCAATCGTACAGTTGCCAACCGTGTTTATCGCCACGCCGCCCCGCGCGTACTGGCGGAAATAGCTGACGAACTGATCTGTGCAAAAACCGTTCTCGTCAGCAGAGAAAAAGCATCCCGGCGGCGCTTGAGCGAGACGGTTTTT
>JAAYBW010000233.1 GCA_012729975.1 Clostridiales bacterium | reverse complement strand
TGCGGCTGCGGCAATTTTTATGCGGTTCGGGCATGTTCAGGGCGCGTAAACAAACCAAACTGCCTCGCTTTTCGCGGATTGTTCATCCATAGCGGAGTCAAAGGTTTCTTTTGTCACCGCCTCATTGTCGATATAATATGATACGGTTAAGTTCCCGTCCTCCTGATTTGACCGGGAATATCCGAGCATTTTTGTCGAAACGCCCGATCTTTGAAAGTCCAGCCTTCCCCAGCCGTAATCGGCGGCGCCGCTTGAAAAGCAAAACGTGCCGTCCGAACGCAGCTCCCGCAGGCCCCTGTACGCAATCAGATATCCGTAGACCTCGCCGTCCATATAGTGAAAAATCTCATAAAACTCCGGCAAGCCTGAAGCGGTTAATTCAAGAACCGCTTCCGGACTATTGTCGCCGTCCATGTCGAGCACCGCGAAATTTTCGGCCTGCAGGCTGATTTCGTACACCCCGTTATCGGCAAGAAAATCATTCAGGAAAACGCGCTGCCGGGTATCGGTGCTGTAGAACTCAAGCTCGCCGCGCAGTACTCCGGCATATGCCTCAAAGCCGGTATTATCGGCAGGGGATGAAATTGGGCCTTCCGTTTCAAAGGAGGGAGGGTTATCCCCGGTATCCGCGTTCGGTGCGCCCGGCACGGGACCGCAGCCGGAAAACACAAACACGAACCCCAGCGCAGCCGCGGATAACAGTAAGCATATTCTTCGGTATGTGATAACGCTGCCCGGCCTTTTTTTCATTCAAGCCTGCCTTCAGCCGATATTCCGACATGCAATAACGAGCCAATCGATAATATGTAAGATAAACAAGTGCTTAAAAAGCCGTGCATTACCGCGTGCTTTCCGCTTCGTTTGTCCTTTTTTACCAGAGCCTGTAATCGCTCCTCAGACACTTTTTCAGTCAAACAGTATTCATGAACACTGTCATAAATCGTTTCGTCATGCTTTTTATATTCATACAAAGGCTTTAACATGCTTTCATCTCCTGCAAACAAATACTCTGTTTTGCTTTAAGAAAACAGTGCGGTGAACACATAACCGCCGCCGACCATCAAAACGTTGCTGAAACTATGCATTAAAACCGGGTAGAGTATGCTTTTCGTTTTTTGGTAAGCGATTCCCTGAATCATTCCCATAATAAGCGCGTAAATAAGCTGAAAATAATCCGCTTTGAAGTGCAGCGTTATAATCGACCAGCTGACGTGTGCGAAGGAGAACAATATCGACGCGAGTATGACCTCCAGGGTAAAACTGCATTTTATCCGAATGCTTTTACCGAATGCGCGGATCAGCAGAGTGATCGTCAGGGCTCGGAAGGTAAGCTCTTCCGCGGGTCCGGTTAAAAGCAGCTGGAACCCCAACGTGCCGATAATGTTCTTCGCGTCCAGCGGAAACGAATAAACAGGAAGACTGTCGCTCAAAACCATATAGGTGTGCTGCAAAACCGAGATCAAAGCGAAGACAGCCGTAAATATCGCCAAATATCTAAATCCTCTTTTTTTATCGCCGAGCTGAAAATAAAAATCGAGATTCATCAGTTTGCCCGGTACCAGAATTATTACTAGTGCGAGTATTAACATAGCCGCGTGGTGTATGAAATTTCCGGCGAAACTGTCGAATGGATCAAATTTCCGATAGGGGACTGAATCAGCAATCAAACCCGGAACCCGCACCAGTATTTCCTGAATAATGAGCAGCAGCACAAAAGTAATCACACCGAGCAGTACCCGGTTGGTTTTTTTGGATTTTAATGTGTCCATACTAAAATACCTCCTTCAATAAATACTTCCTTATTACGCGCAGGCTCTTATTATAACGTACGATAGGCTTGCCTCACAAATGTAATCTCTTCTCCGTTTCCTGATGTCCTCAGGACTAAAGGGTGCCCGGCTTTATGCTATTGCTCAAAATAAGTGAAATCTCGGCCCTGATATCTTCTTCCGGGATGTATCTGCCTTTTACTACGATTTCAATAATCAACGTGTCCAGAAGATGTATCAGTGCGCGGACAATAACGGTACAATCGGCGGGATTGATCAGGTATGGCATAAGTATCTCGGCATGCCGGGGGTATATAGACTCTTCATATTCATCCATAGCCTGAATATGTTCCTCGTCGCCGTCAAAGGACATATACACTTTTATGCCAAGCCGGTAGAGGTGCCTGTCAAAATCGGATAGACTGTTCAGATTGTTTACCAGTTCGGTATAAAATCCGATCGCGTCGCTTTTTGTAAGTTTCTTCGACTGCCTTTTGAGCAGCTGAAGATAATCGTTTGTGATAATTTCATCAAACAACTCTTTTTTGCTCTTGTAATAGTAATAAATCATCGGCAGGGAGCAATTCACTTCATTGGCTATATTCCGAATGGTGGTCCCGTGATATCCGTTTTTGTTGAAATGCTCGATCGCGACTTTTTTAATGCGGTCTTTTAAATTAGTGTCTTCCATTTCGATCGCTCCATACTTAACGTTCGTTAGGATTGTAACACATAAATTTGCTGGATGCAATACCCAAAGTAAAATTTCCCGATTGCATGCTTGTACGGGTACCGGGTTTAGTTCTTTGCCCTTTCAAACAATCGCGAGGTCAAACTTCTCCATCCAGTATTCGATCTGCAGAATATAAGCGAGCATTTGCGGCGCCGCCATCAACTGACCGAACCATGGCTTTCCGTAATCCTTCGGAGATGAGAGAAATTTTTCCGCTTTCCGCCTGTCAATGAAGGGCGCGACCCTGGAATCAGGGTTTCTGAGCAGCTTTATAAAGCGCTCGCTCAGCAGCGCCTCATAATTTGGGCTGTAGGTTTTCGGATACGGGCTTTTTTTCCTGTGCAGAAGCTCGGGCGGCAGCAAATCTCCGCAGGCATCTCTGAGCAGCGCTTTTTCAACGCCGTTTTGATACTTCATGCGCCAAGGCACATTATAGAGATACTCCACAATACGGTGATCGGCATAGGGGACTCTTGCCTCCAGCCCGCAGTACATGCTGGTCCTGTCCATACGCTCCAGCAGTGTCTGCATAAACCAGTTCAGATTCAGATAGCTAACCTTTCGCCTTTGCTTTTCTTCCGCCGTTTCCCCGTCTAGATACGGCACCAAGGCGACCGATTCCTCGTAGCGGCTGCGGACAAAAGCCTCTATATCCAGCCTTGAGCGAAACTCATCACTCAGAAGCAGCGTTCTTGCGGATAAATCCACGGACCAGGGAAATGAGTCGGAGTTGAGCAGTTCTTCCCGGTAAAACCACGGATAGCCACCGAAAATTTCATCCGCGCACTCGCCGGTCAAGGCAACTTTGTTTTGCTCCTTAACCAGCCTGCAAAAATACAGCAGCGATGCGTCCACATCCGTCATCCCCGGCATATCCTTTGCGCACACGGCATCAAACAGGGCGCCGATCAGTATGGAATCATCACACTCAAGATATGTGTGATTCAGATCATAAGCCTTAAGCATTTTGTCTACATAGGGGCGGTCCTGCTCCGGCTGGAAGGAGCTTGATTTGAAATGCCGTGAGTTTTCAGTAAAATCAAAGGAAAAGGTGTTCAGCTTAAGGCCCCGCTCCCGCAGATAGTCGGACGCTACGGCCGTGACGATGCTGGAGTCTACTCCCCCCGACAGGAAGCTGCACACCGGAACATCCGAAACCATCTGGCGTCGGACAGCGTCCCGCACCAAATATGAAACGGTCTCGACCGTTTGCGCGTAATCGTCTGTGTGCTCCCGCGCAATCAGCGTCCAATACGCGGATTCCTTAAAACCTTCCGCTGAAAATACCCCGAAAAAGCCGGGCTTAAGCTCATATATACCCTTAAAAACACCGCAGCCGGGGATCCTTGCCGGCCCAATGCCAAAGATAGCCCTGAAAGAATCCATGTCCGCCTCCGGCGTTATATCCGGGTGGCAAAACAGCGCTTTGATCTCCGAACCGAATACCAGCGTGTTGTCTCGCAGAGTATAAAACAGAGGCTTAACTCCCACACGGTCGCGGTACAAAACAAGCCGTCTGAGTTTCCCGTCCCAGATGGCTATGGCGAAAATTCCGTTGAGCCTGGTGACAAAGTCGATGCCGTATTCCATATAAGCGCAGAGAATTACTTCCGTATCGGCTGTGGTTTCAAACCGATATCCGGCCTTCTCCAGCGCAGGTTTCAGTTCGTCGGTATTATAAATTTCTCCATTATATACGATAGCGTATTCCGCGTCATTTTTTCGCCGGACCATCGGCTGGCGTCCGCCCTGAATATCCCGGATTGACAGCCGTGCTTGGGAGAGCCCAACCGTCTGACGTAAATACTCTCCGGTCTGATCCGGACCGCGGTGAGCAATGGCAGAGCGCATGGCTTTTAAAACCCGCTCCCATTTGTCCGCGCATTGTAAAAAGTCGTTGCTGAAATCACAGAATCCGGCTATCCCGCACATAGAAATCTCCTTGCAGCAAAATAAACGTTTACCTTTGCTAATATGACAACTTAACCGGCATGATTCATTTTATGCACGATATCCAAACCGGTGCGTA
>JAAYBW010000030.1 GCA_012729975.1 Clostridiales bacterium | reverse complement strand
CTGCCGACGCGGACATGGGAAAATGCGCTGTCGGCGAGAACATCGCGATTATCGGCGGCGGCTCGCTCGGTCTGGAAAGCGCGGTAACGCAGTCTCTCAAAGGAAAAAAGGTTAAGGTTTTTGAGATCCTGCCGAAGCTCAATCATGACAACAGCACCTCGGAGCTCTTGCGTATGCTGGAAGAAAACGGAGCGGAAATCTATACCGGCCGCAGGCTGATATCCATACACCCGGACAAGATCGTCTGCACGGCTCTTTGCGGCGGCGAAGTCGAAGAGCACGAGTGCGACACGGTTCTCATCTCCGCCGGGCTCGTCTCCCGGAAAAACGTCGTAGAAGAGCTGCGGCACATACTGCCGGAGACCGACGTATATATTGTCGGCGACGCCGGGGAACCGCGTTCTCTGGGCGATGCGGTTCATGAAGGGTTTAACGCTGCGCTGAACATTTAGTGCTGATAAGTTTGAAGTCATTCGCAGAAGAATAAAGCCCGGGCAGCGCTTTTATCGGTTTTGCCGGAAAGTATATCGCCTTACCGCATAAAGCAGGGGGGGGACAGCGGATATGGAACCTCGGGTGTCTATTGACGAAATGGAAGCCATGCTGGATGAGGCTGCCGCCGGGTTACCCGCAGAGATATTCAGAGACCTCAACGGGGGTATACTGCTGCTGCCGGAGGCAAAGCTGAGTCCCGCCGGCAGGGGAAACGACCTGTATATACTGGGCGAATACAACAAGGGCGGGAACATGGGCCGGTACATATCTATCTATTACGGCTCTTTCATGCAGGTATACGGGCATTTGGGAAAAACGGCTCTGATGGAAAAGCTGACCCATACGCTCAAACACGAGTTTATACATCACCTTGAATCCATGGCGGGCGAGCGGGGACTTGAAATCAAGGACGCCGAATATTTGGCGGATTATTTCAGACAGCGCGGCGAGAGCGGGAAATGAAAACCATATACGCTAAGTAAAAAAGGACTTGCCGGTTTAACCGGCAGGTCCTCTGTTTCGTGGGGATTTGCTCAAGCATGTAAAAGGTTACGATTTCTTCTGTAAAGCTTTTGGTTCTAATGATGAAGAGTTTTTCAAGCTGCTTTATATGCCGGAAGCTATGATTATATACCGTTTCTATTTTGAGGGAACGGGATTAACGGATAAATGGTGGAACGCTTACTCGTCTCTAACAGTTGATGAGAAAGCTATCGTCAATCCGATTATTGAAAAAAACGACTTCCATAACATCAGGTTCTTTCGGAATTGATGGCCGTCTGCATGAGGTTCTTGAATTTTATACAATAAGGCGTGAGGATGCCGAAAAAGTGCTGAAAGCCGAGAATAACGAATAGACCGATTACTGAACCCCGTTATTTTTCCTTGAACCCTGTTATTTTTCATAGAACTATTTTATTTTTCCTCTTAGGGTATTCAAATTGCCCCTTGAGCCGAGAGTACCGGAGAAGCCCCATAACGCAGAAAAAGCCTGCAATACAAAGGATTTTGAATACCCTAAGAGGGCAAACCCCTTGTATTGCAGGCTTTCTTGATACGAATAATAAAAGGATTGACCGTAGCATTGTATCAATGCTACGGTCAATGTTTGGTGGAGGCGAGGGGAATTAAACCTCTGTGTCCCTCCTGTGACCTACCACCGCCCGTCATAGGATGCAATAAGACGCCACAGAGTCACTATTTGGCCTTAAAACAGCGCACAGGCAGCAATATAACACAACAAAGTGTTCGCATAATCAATACAAAATGATGCCTCTTAATCAGGGTGTCCAGGGTTCG
>JAAYBW010000232.1 GCA_012729975.1 Clostridiales bacterium | reverse complement strand
TAAAAAACAAGACAGCAGGAAGTCTTTTCCACATGCAAAACCCCGGCCGTTTTTCGCGGCCGGGGTCTGCATGATATAGAGATATTTATTTTGTTTTCAGCGCTTCCAGGGCTTGTCTTATATCCCCGGAGAAATAAAGTGAACCGAGCGCGCACACGATGCCTTCCGGCCCCGCAAGCCTCACCGCCTCGGCTGCGCCTTCCTCTATCGTACCGCAAGCCTCCGCCTCCACTCCCAGGCCGCGAAGGATCCTCGCGAGCTCCTCGGGGTTCATAGCGCGGGGGTTGTGCGGCTTCACGGCGACAAAGCACTTGGCCATGGGCGCTATATAGCTCATCATCCCGGCGACGTCCTTGTCGGCCATGACGCCGGTGAGGAACACTATCTTCCTGCCCTTAAAATGCTCGCCGAGGCTCTTCGCAGTGGCTTGCATACCGTGCGGGTTATGCGAGCCGTCAAGTATAAAAACCGGGTTCCTGCCGAGCACCTCAAAGCGCCCCTGCCATACAACGGCATCGAGGCCCTCCACGATATCGGCGTCGCTGATTTTATATCCCCTGCCCCGCAGCACCTCGAGCGCGGTTATCGCGACAGCCGCGTTATAAGGCTGGTATGTGCCGATAAGCGGCAGGTTTATGCCCTTGTACGGACCGTAGTCAAAGCGGCAGGCGTCCAGATCGACGCCGGTTATATTGAGCTTATCAAAGTCCGGGCGATGCAGCTTCGCGCCTTGCTTTTTACACGCGCTCTCGATAACCGCTTCCACGGCCTCGTCGCCGCCGTATATAACAACATCGCCGCCCGGTTTTATTATGCCCGCCTTAGCGGAAGCTATTTCGGGAAGAGTGGCTCCGAGTTCCTTGGTGTGATCAAGTCCGATTGCCGTTATCACGGCGACTTCCGGTGTATCTATCACGTTGGTCGAGTCGAGCTCGCCGCCCATTCCGACCTCCAGCACGACTATGTCGCACTTTTTAGAGACGAAGTACTTCATTCCCAGCGCCGTTATCAGCTCGAACTCGGTCGGCAAATCCTCCATCGCGTCCGCGTGGGGCCTTATCTCGTCCGTGAAAGTCTCAAGTTCCTCGTCTGAAATCTGCTCGCCGTTTACCTGCATTCTCTCGTTGAAACGGTTTATATACGGCGAGGTATAAAGGCCCGTGCGGTATCCGGCGCACTGCAGCACCGAGGCTATGCAGGCACAGGTGGAGCCCTTCCCGTTCGTACCTGCCACATGAACGAATTTCAGCTCTTTTTCGGGGTTGCCCAGAGCCTTTAAAAGCTCCCTTGTCCTTGAAAGGCCGGGCTTACTGCCCTGCCACTTGACGCTGTGTATATATTCGAGTGTCGACTCGTAGCTCATATTATTACACTACCCTATTTTCGCAATTATCGGCTCTATCACGCGCCGGTATGCCGCCTTGTGCAGAAGCCACACGAGCAGAGCGTCGCAAACCATGGTCGCGACCTTCGTAAGGCGGGTTACAAACAGTATCGAGAAGGTCATTTGCTTGTTCGGCACGAACAGCAGATAATACCATGTGAGCGCGTATGTGCCCAAAAGCAGGCTGGAGATGATCTCGGTGGCAATGACCATTACCACGCATTTAGCAAAGGTCAGCCGGCTTTTGAAAATGTAGCGGCAGCACAGGCCCGGCAGAAGTCCGTTTAAAATCGGCGTTATCGCCAGCGGCAGGAAATATACGCCGTAGCCGCTGATAAGCGTGCCGAACAAGTCGGACAGAAAACCTACCAGCACACCGGCGAGAGGCCCGAGCCATATTCCGGCGAGGATAACGGGAATAGACTCGAAGCTGATGCGAAGCCCTTCGGATATCTGCAGCCCGACAAAGCGGGCAAGGACGATCTGCAAAGCTATCAGCACGGCCATGGACGTGAGTCTTCGGGGAGAGAAAAATGTTTTAACTTTGGGCATAAAAATACCTCCTCTTAAAATGTGTGCGTCTGCTGCAACAGATGCATTTCCTGCTTAAAGCAGCAAGCACCGTTTATGCGCCACATAGAGGAGTGTAGCCTCCGGTATGCAGCAGCGGGATGCGGACACCAAACCGTGGAACACTTCCTTCGTCCGGCTGACAACTCCCCGTTCGGCCGGCACTTTACGCATGGTATCCTACTCTGCCTGAGCGCGGTATATCCCACGCTCATTTTTCGTTATTCTAGCACCTTTTTTTCATTATGTCCATACAAATATTTCATAAGCCGAGCCGGTAAAGCAGGACTGCGATTAGAGATATTAAACATAGATAAGCAATTGATTTCACGTCTTCAGCCTTCTCTATTGTTTCCGCTTAACCCGCGCGAATTTTTTAATCCGCGCGTTTGAGCATAAATATGACAACAATCTGCCGTGTATCGGGAGGAGATTGTGTTTATGCAGCCGAAAAATATCCGGGCAGCCCGAATGGGGTTGAATTATCGCGGCAGCGGTTGTATAATTTAAGCATACAATTGAGTATCGTTAGGTGAGGCTACTATACAGATACACGCTGCTGCCCACAAACATCGAGAGATGCCACCGGGTAAACAGGTATTATCGAATTAAGGTTCTACTTAATGCAGCTGGACAACGGCTCCAAAGCTGTATAGTGTTAAAACTCAACGAATGATGGGATAGGTCTGTTTTCCGTCATTCGTAAATGGCGGTTTTATTTTTATCTTACACGGAGGTGACGGCATGGACGGCGACCCCGGCAGTAGCGGCAATCGATTATCCCCGCATATATCGGGTTTGTTTGTCATGCCGTTAACGGCCTGACACAGGCATGACATTCAAACCCTCTGACAACAATAAAACAAGAGGGTGGTTTCAATGTTCAAATTTTACAAAACAGTCAACGATCAGCTGGTATCCCTTAATAATTACGAAGACGGCGTTTGGATAAACATGATTAGTCCGTCCGAAGACGAAATCAAAACCGTCTGCGAAAGCTCCGGCATCGACCCCGAAATGATCAGATACGCGCTGGACGAGGAAGAGCGCTCCCGTATCGAGTCCGACGGCGGACAAACGCTCATACTGGTTGATATACCCATCGTCGAGAACGAAGATCATGGCAACGTATATTCCACGATGCCGCTCGGAATTATCACCACAAAGGAATGCATCGCCACGGTATGTCTTAAAGAACCGGCCATATTAAACGATTTTATCAATAAGCGGGTTAAATCCTTCTGCACATATTTTAAAAGCAGATTCGTCCTTCAGATCCTTTTTAAAAACGCCACGCTCTATCTTTATTATCTGCGCCAGATCGACAAGCAGAGCAGCAAAATAGAGAGCGAGCTGCTAAAATCCATGAAAAACAGGGAACTCACACAGCTCCTGCAGCTTGAAAAAAGCCTGGTTTACTTTTCGACATCTTTAAAGGCCAACGAAGCCGTTCTTGAAAAAATGCTCAAGCTGGAAGCCATAAAGCGGTTTGAAGAAGACCACGACCTGCTTGAAGACGTAATTATCGAAAACAAACAGGCCATTGAAATGACGAGTATTTACAGCAGCATTCTCAGCGGAATGATGGACGCTTTCGCCTCCGTCATTTCAAACAACCTTAATATAGTCATGAAGTCACTTACCATCATAACGATTTCTCTGGCCATTCCCACGATGATATCCGGCTTTTTCGGGATGAACGTGCAAAACGGGATGGCATCAAACGGCTGGGCTTTTCCGGTTATTGTAGGCGCTTCGCTGGTACTGTCCGTGCTCACGTCGTTCATCCTGGTAAAGAAAAGGCTTTTTTAGCCGGGCTTATACAATGCGCGCCTGAGATATGCGGATTTGCCCGTTTGCGAGCAAAATAAACCTTGACTTTTCGGCAAATCGGCTGTATAGTGCATTGTTGCCCGTCATACGGCAAATTACTATTTTATAATGAGGTATTACAATTGATCCATCAAGACAAAACTATCGTTTGCAAAGACTGTGGACAGGAATTTTTGTTCACCGCGAGTGAGCAGGATTTCTACGAAGAAAAAGGATTCACCAACGAGCCGCAAAGATGCAAATCCTGCCGCAACGCCCGTAAAAACGGCGGCAGCACACAACGCCAGATGTTCGATGCCACATGCGCTTCATGCGGAAATTCGTGCAGAGTTCCCTTCGAGCCCAAATACGATCGCCCGGTTTATTGCAGCGATTGCTTTGCCAGGCAAAGATAACATAATCTGACCGTTTAGGCTTAAAAACAACGCCCCCTCAGGGGCGTTTTTTTTGTTGCCCGCGACCGGCGGCCAAGCTGACTGCACCTTGACAGCTTAATCCGGGATATCCGCTATTTGACACTCGCCTTTCATTTACAATCTGCTGCGTTTATACCAGTCGACGAATGCTTTTATCCCTTTTTTAAATTCCGTTCCGGGATTATATCCCAATACCGCTTTCGAATGTGATATATCCGCTGATGTTTTGTAGACCTCCCACGGCTGCTGCGGTTTAAAATCGAGCACCGCGCCGACTCCCGCTTCGCTTTCAATCGCGGCGACCGTTTCCGATAAAGTTACGGCAGCCGATCCCCCCAGGTTAAAAACATCAAAACGTTTTTCGCCGTTATCTGCCCAAATCGCTGCTCTCCATATGCCGTCGATAATATCCTCAATGAACGTATAATCGCGCTCGGAGGACCCGTCGCCGTAAAAGGGGATCGGTTTCCCTTTCAAAACAGATTCCGTAAATCTATAAATTGCGAGGTCCGGCCTTTGTCCCGGTCCGTATACCGTAAAGAATCTCAAGCAGGCGATATTGATATCATACAGATGATGATATGTATGGCAGATCAGTTCCCCGGCCCTTTTCGTCGCCGCGTAGGGGGAAAGCGGTCTGTCCGCCGGATCGCTTTCACAAAAGGGCAGCTTCGCGTTATTCCCGTAAACGGATGATGACGAAGCGAACAGGAGCTTTCCGATGCCGTGGTTTTTCATGCACTCAAGTATATTCACCGTCCCGTTAACATTAACATCGGCATACAGTCCCGGATTGAGAACGGAAGACCGGACCCCGGCGCATGCGGCGAGATGAATAACGATATCCGGACGCGTTTCTCTAAAAACGCCGTCTAAAAACACGGCATCTCTTATATCACCCTCAAAGCTTTCAAAGCGATTGTTTGCCGAACCGGCGGCACGCTGAACGCATTTAATATTTTCTCTTTTATATTCCGGTGAATAATTATCGCTGAAATTATCGACAGAAACTACGCACCGGTCCCTGCCAAGCAGGAACTTACAGGTGTGAGAACCTATAAATCCCGCGCCCCCGGTAATAAGAACGGTTTTATTATCCCGCATATTCAGACTATACACACCCTTTTTCGTATTTGCCGATCATCGTGAGGCCCGCGGCTCATTCCCGTGCCCCTGCCGGATCGGCGGAGCCGGGCACATTTTATCGCCCTGCCCCGTATGGGCCGCGTCGGGCAAAAGCACCGAAGTCGCCCAGATGCATATTATGAAAAAGAAAGGAGGTGTAGAAGTATGAAATATGAAGAAACATATGCTCAGTTTGATCCCGGTTTATTAGATACCGTCAAGCGAGCGATCCCGGCTTCTTTTGCGGATAACCTGAAGTCAAGCGGAATCGAATTCGTACCTGATGATCGCGAACTCGAATTAAAAGTAAAATATGATGTCAGAGAAGAAGGCGGGGCGTTTTCGCTGAAATTTTCCTGGGATTACGATCCGGGAGATGCTGACGAAGACGAGGGCGAGGACTGATATCCGCGGCGGCAGCACACTGCGCGCAGCGCAGAGCTCATCTTTTTTTCTTACTTAATACTCCATACTCCGAATTATATATACAAGAGCGATTGTGTTCTCAATCGGCATTAACATTATTGTGAGGTCACTAAATGAATAATCAAAAAGTGACCTCACATAAATAATCGGGTGAAAAACTTGAAATATGATAATCGTGAACCCCTGGAACAGGTTTTAAGCAATTACGATATAAACACCCAATCCATAATAACCGAGACATATAAAGATAAAAAAGCGGTATGGTGGGTGCAGACGGATAAAGGACTATTGGTTTTAAAGAAAATCTCGAACTCCGAGCAGACGCTTAAATACATTATGTCGGCAATAAAGCATCTTGGTGAAAACGGCATATATTTGCCCTCCGTAATAAAAACAAAAAACGGTATGGACTACGCAATCACCGACAGGACCTGTTACGTTCTCAGCACGGCGGTCAAAGGTAAAAATCCGTCTTATGATTCGGCAAACGAACTGGAGATAATCATTAAAGAGCTGGCGAGATTTCATCTGGCATCCGAAGGCTTCAGGGTGTTGCCGGACACTAAGCCGAAAATCCACCTGGGCATGTGGAAAGAAAACCTTACATCGCGGCTCGAGGATATTAAAGGCTTTTACGATAAGGAAGTATCGGCGAAGGGTTCGAATGAAATCGGGGCATTTATAATAACCGAATTTCCGTATTTTCAAAAACGCGCGTTATCCGCCATATCCGCCCTTGGGGAAGATTATCTGTCCTGGGTGGAGAAAGTACGGCAGCGCGGAGGCTTATGCCATCAGGATTTCGCGGCGGGCAACCTTATTTTAAGTCCTTCCGGAAAACTGTATGTTCTGGACACCGACGGTATAACCGTTGACCTTCCGGCCAGGGATATAAGGAAAATTCTGTGTAAGGTCATGAAAAAGAAAGGCAAGTGGGATATCGAGCTCACAAAAAGCATTTTAAAGACGTATCAATCCGTAAATCCCCTCACCCCGGCCGAGTGGAGAGTAGTAAAAGCAGACATTGAGTATCCGCATCTTTTTATGGGTGCTGTAAATAAATATTACTACCGAAGAGACAAAGAATGGACAGAAGAAAAATACTTCAGAAGGATAAAAGAAATGTGCGCTTTTGAAAAAACCATAGCGCCTGTTCTGGATAATTATGAAAAACTGATTCCATATTAAAATTTAACTCAGAGTTGATAATGATGATTGATTACGCGGGAAGCGAAGATTTACGCGCATTGGCGTTAAAAGTATTACGGGAATACCGTATAAATCCCGATGAATTAACGATTATTCAGGGCGGTTCTGTTAAAACCGTCTGGAAATTTAAATATCAAGGCAAATTGTATTGTCTCAAGAGACTCAGGCAAACACTTGATAAAGCGCTTTTCTCGGTCTGGGCTCAGATTTATATTAAAAATGCCGGAGGAAATGTACCGGGTGTAATTTTAAATTCCGGCGGTGAGCCCATTGCGCAGTATAACGATCAGCTGTTCGTGGTCTATGAATGGCTCAGCGGGACAGATCTGAATTTCAGCAGCCCGAAGCATTTATCTCTTGCCCTGGAAGGCCTGGCCAAATTCCATTGCGCATCTAAAGGGTATTCCGCAAAAGAAGGAGCACGGGTTTCCTCAAAACTGGGAAAATGGCCGAGCCAATATATGTCCATGAAAAATAAACTGACAGCATGGAAAGAGATTGCCCGCAACGGCGGTTCTTCGCAGCATAAGTCCTATTTAAACTGCGTGGATTCCGTAATAGCCCTTGCGGATAAGGCAGCTTACCTGCTTGATCGGTCCGGGTACAGTGAATTATCCTCGGGAATTTCATCCGCGCCTGTGCTGTGTCATCAGGACTATGGCAAGGGCAACGCGTTATTAACGGACGAAGGCGTTTTTGTGATTGATCTGGACAGTGTCACATTCGACCTGCCTTCAAGAGATTTAAGAAAAATAATCGGGAAAATATCCGAAAACAAAAATCGCTGGGACATAAAGACCATTGAAGATATACTTTCATGGTACTCAAATATAAACGCCGTCACCGAATATGAAAAGCAGGTTTTATATATAGACCTTCTCTTCCCGCATTGGTTTTTCGGGCTGGTTAAAAATCAATACGATAAACTTAAAGATATTAAAGCGGCGGAAATCGAAAGGATTACAAGATTGGAATTATCGAAATTGCCGGTCATTAAAGAAGTTTTAGAGGTGTGAGCAAGATGAAGATTGCTTTAATCTGTACTGAGAAACTGCCTGTACCTCCCGTTTCGGGCGGAGCTATACAGATTTATATAAACGGAATTCTTCCTTATTTATCTGAACATCACAGCGTAACCGTTTTCAGTATAAAGAGCGGATCACTTCCGGATGAAGAAGAAATAAACGGTGTTAAATACATAAGAGCGGCAGGACGAAGCAGGAACGAATATATAAAGAATATTGAGCAGAGGCTTGACGATTCTTATGATTTGATTCACGTGTTCAACAGACCGCACTGGGTCGTGAGGCTCGGCAACGCTTTTCCCGACACGAAAATCAGCCTGAGTTTGCACAATGAAATGATGCATGAAAAGAAAATACCGCGGGATATGGGTCTTTCATGCATCAGGAGAGTTGAGTTTATAACAACCGTCAGTCAATATATCGCAGATGGTTTAATAAGGCTTTTCCCCGAAGCCGCCGGCAAAACTTATGCCGTATATTCCGGTGTGGACACCGGGAAGTTCAAATCGCCGTTATCGGCGGAAGGTATACAGAATAAGAAAACTCTCAAGAGGAAGCTCGGAATAGAGGATAAAAAAGTTGTTTTATTCGTCGGACGATTATGTGATAAAAAAGGCGTTGATAAACTCATATACGCTATGAAAAGCGTGATGGATGCGCGCTCCGACGTCGCTCTCGTCATAATAGGAAGCAAATGGTACGGAGGAAATACGACGGACGACTATACAAAACTGGTCGAGGCCATGTCTAAGAGTTTAAACGGCCCTGTAATTTTCACCGGATATCTTTCTCCGGAGATCGTTCCGGCTTATTATAATCTGGGCGATATTTTTGTTTGCCCTTCTCAATGGAATGAGCCTCTTGCGAGGGTACATTACGAAGCGATGGCAGCCGGGCTGCCGATAATAACTACGGGTAGGGGCGGAAACGAAGAGGTCGTCAAGGGTTTTGAAAACGGCATCGTTATATATGACTATTCAAATCCCGAGGCGTTTTCCGAGAAGATTATGTGGCTGCTGGATAATCCCGATAAAGCCTCCGCAATGGGCCTCAAAGGCCGTATGCTGGCGGAAGAAAAGTACAGCTGGCAAAGAGTCGCGAGTGATCTGCTGACTCTTTTTAACGCTGCCGCGGCCCCGGACACGGTCCCGCGTAAAATACCTTCGGATATTTCCGCGAAAGATAACGATGCGGAAAACCGATCCGTGAGGTCTGAACCGGCCCGGGCAGCTGCCGAACCCGGTGACAGAACACAAGCCGGTATGGAAAAACACGAGATTTTCCGAACAACCATAAGGAGAAGGTACCCCGGTATGCCCGATAATGTAGTCGAATTCTTAAAAGGATTCGAAGACTATTTTATTCGAGGGGAATTGTAGTGAGCATCTGCGTAATAGGGACCGGGTATGTAGGATTGATAACGGGCGTATGTCTGGCCGATTCGGGCATGAATGTTATTTGTGCCGATAAGAACGAGGACTTAATCTCAAAGCTTCAAAACGGCGAAATTCCTTTTTATGAACCGGATCTTGAGCCCTTAATTAAAAAAAATCATTCGTCGGGAAAACTGCGTTTTACGACTGATATAACGGTTGCCGTTGAAAACTCCTCCTGTGTTTTTATAACGGTAGGAACACCCGGACTGGAAGACGGCTCTGCGGATCTTACGTATGTTTATCGGGCGGCACGCGAAATCGCCGGCTGTATTAACGGTTATAAACTGATCATTATTAAAAGCACCGTACCGGTAGGAACATGCAAACGTATTAAAAGTTATATAGATGATATTATTAAGAAAACAGGCAGAAATATCGAATTTGACATCGTCTCAAATCCCGAGTTTTTGCGCGAGGGCACGGCAATAAGCGATTTTAACTTCCCGGACAGAATCGTTATAGGCACGGATAATGAAAAAGCGGCAGCGCTTACAAGCGAAATTTACGAATTGCCCATATTCGAAAACACCCCTGTTATTCTTACAACCGTTGAAACGGCCGAAATGATAAAGTATGCGTCCAACGCTTTTCTGGCCGCAAAAATAAGTTTTATAAATGAAATAGCCAATCTCTGCGAGCTCTGCGGAGCGGATGTCGGCGTGGTCGCAAAAGCAATGGGTCTGGACAAAAGAATCGGAGAAAAATTCTTAAATCCCGGGCCGGGATTCGCGGGGAGCTGTTTTCCGAAAGACACGAGGGCTCTTCTTAAAACGGCCAATGATTTGGGATATGACCCCGAGATAATAAGCAGTATAATGAAATCAAATTTATCACAGCGCAAAAAAACGGTGCAAAAAATCATTAATTCGGTCGGTGACCCGGCAGACAAGACCTTCACCGTACTGGGGCTTTCATTTAAACCCGAGACGGAAGACATTCGTGAGTCCGCTTCAATATATATTATAGAGGAGCTGCTGAGCGTCGGAGGAATTATCAGAGCATACGACCCGAAGGCCATGAACAATATGAAAAAGCTCTATCCCGAGTTAGCCGTCGATTATTGCGGTGATGCGTTAACGGCTTGCGAGGGAAGCGACTGCATTATAATTGCGACGGAATGGGAGCAATTTTTTGACCTTGATTTTAAAATTATAAAAGATATTGTAAACAAACCCGTTGTCATAGATCTGCGAAACATGTTTGAGCCGGGTTATATTAAGGATAACGGCTTCATGTATACAGGCGTCGGAAAACAATGAACGACTCTCCGCCCCCGGAAAAAATTATACTGGTATCCCATTAAACGAGATACCAGTATAAGCATCATCCGGGGCCGCCGTTTATAAGTCAATCGTATAAATACAGGGTATAGTCTCAAGCTTTGTCTGATCGTACGGAGCGATAAGATTATCAACCTCGTCGCCGTCTTCATTTTCCGATCCGAAGGCGGACAGCATGTAGTATTCACCCAGACTGAAGCCGACACCGACGTCTGTCAATCGTTCTATATCCTGAAGCAAAATCAGACCGCCGCCGCCTATTGCC
Source organism: Clostridiales bacterium (assembly GCA_012729975.1). Lineage (GTDB taxonomy): Bacteria > Bacillota > Clostridia > Oscillospirales > Oscillospiraceae > JAAYBW01. The sequence goes on along the minus strand of JAAYBW010000232.1, from coordinate 3,692 downwards.
TTGAGCGGATCCATAAGCGTCTCATTTTCCTCAACGAAGCAAAACAGGTTCAGGCTCTCGTTTATCGTGATATGGAAGCAGGGCTCCTCACAGAAGGGATAAGTATCTTTCGTGCGTTCAAAACGGTCAAGCATGGCAGCGCGTCTTTCCCGCTCCCGGGGATCCGTCTCCGCTTCATGTTTCTTTTTAATACCTTCCACATCGTAGAGCGGCAGGCGGTAAAGCGTGGGTTTATGATAAATATGCTGAATCGAAAAATCCGGATTATATTGCCAGCAGATGTGCTTGCCTACCATCCTGTCGGTGAAAAAATGCCTCTTTTCATTCAGCTTGCGGCCCGGAACCTTGATCGCTCCGAAGATCGGCGTGACGCGTATAAGCCGTTCAGCAGCCGGAATAACACCTTCTTCGGTTATAACCAGCGTGACAAGATTCTGCGCGGTATCGATTATCCAGTTGTAACTGACTTTCCCGTTAAACTCCAGCGGCCTGACATGCACGAAATATGTTGTATCATCGCCCTTCATGCACTCATAGTAATCCCATATGTAGCTTTCGCCTTTTTTCGCGTACTGCAGATTCTCACCGTCAAGGAAAATCAGCGAATACTCGCTCCCGTTATCCAGGAAGATATGAAAATGCCTGCCGGACAGCTCATAATTAAAAGGCGCCTTGTACTGAGCGAGTGTTTTGAATTTCAGATTAGCCTTTCCCATATATACTCCCCTTTCAATATCACAATAAGCACATCACATAATATCATGCCATATTAAGGATATCAATAAATCATTGGCATGAATTGACTGTCATGCCGATTCCGACTAAAATGGACTGGTATAAAATATCGTCCGGTCCGATTCACGCCTGAACTGCAAATAAATCGAAAGAAGGGTATTATTCATGGCAAAAAATCCGTATCTTCTCCGCACAGCTCATCCCGAAGACTGCGTATGCGTGCACGCCAGCGGTCCCGTGCTTGAAGTCCGCGACTTTTTTCTCCCCGTCGAGGATATTCAGAAAGACGAGATTACCTGCATGATGTTTCATGAAATTGCCGATAAACCCGACATCAGTTATCATCAGCACACCTCCGGATCCGAGACCTTCATTCCCATCAGCGGAAAAATCGAAATTATCGCTCAGGGCATACGCACATATATGGTCCCCGGGGACATCTTCCACGTCCAGCCCTATATGAGCCACGGCTTCCGCGCGCTGGAAAAAGACAGCGCGATGATGTGCCTGTTCCAGGGTTTTGATATGATTAACCTCGTCAACATCAGGACCGCGGCTCTGAAAAAGCATCCGGACGCCGTAAACGATCCGGCCTACAAAGCGATATTCGGCAAGTTCGGCCACAAACTGGACCGCGCAGTACCCGATCCGATCGAGCTCCCGCGCGAGGATGTTTTCTGTCTGCGCCGCGAGGGTACGGGGCTTTTCGAGTACCGCTATCCCGGCGTTGACCTTTATCTGAAGGCCGGCCGCTGGGAAACGCACGGCATCAAGGAAATATGGGAAGCCGACATGAAAAAAGGCGTCAGGGTCGAGTGGGGCGAAATACGCGGCGACTACCGCCTGTTCTTCATCAATAAAGGCGTCGTGGACTTCACGATAGACGGCGACACATTCACGGTCGACGAGGAAGCCCTTGTGCGCATACCGCCGTGTTTAGCGTTTTCTCTCGAATGCAAAACCGACGCGCGTGTGTACGATCTGGACTGTCCCGATCTTCTGCACTCGATGCTCGAGGAGCTCGGCGATCCCAAAAAGGAGCTATGGCCTAAAGATCCCGAAAAGCTAAGGGAACTGAAGGACAAGTTCGGCTGCTCCGTCACTTCATACACTTACGAAGAACAGGGTTTTTAAATCAAAACGGTAAAAGCAAAATACCCCGGCTGCGAACCGCTCTCAGGCGAGGGTTCAAACCGACGGCAGCAAGGATCACTTTCGGGGCTTGCAGACAGGTTTCCCGCGAACTATAATTAATCCGGCGATCTAAACAGGAGGTACCGACACGATGAATGAATCAGCTTTTTTTGATCTGACCTACGGCATGTTTTTGCTCGGCAGCTCGGTTGACGGCAAGCCGGTCGGCTGTATCGTCAACACCGTCACACAAATCGGCAATCAGCCGCCGCTGTTATCGGTCAGCGTTAACAGCGGCAGCAATACCGGCGCCGCGATTAAGTCATCCGGACTCGCGGTCGTAAACGTACTGTCCCAGGCCGCGCCCATGAGCCTCATTCAAACCTTCGGATTTCAGTCCGGTAAAGACACGGACAAGTTTAGCGATATTGCCTGGGTTCCCACCGACGATGACCTGCCGGTTCTGGAAGAGGGCATCTGCGGGTGGTTTGAGTGCCGCGTGAAGCAGACCGTGGAGTTTCCCAACCAGACGCTTTTTATTCTCGAGGTCTTCGAGTCCGAGCGCCTGGGTGATCACGAGACACCCATGACCTACGCATATTACCAGATGGTTATGAAGGGCGGCGTCCCCAAGGCCGCGCCCGGCCACAGGCTCCCGGAGGAGGAGGGCGGCCCTCCTGCCGGTCCCCGTTACTTCTGCTCTGTCTGCAACTACGAGTATGACGGTTCGGAGGGGCCTTTCGAGTTTCTGCCGCCCGACTGGATATGTCCGCGCTGCGGCGCCCCGAAGAGCAAATTTATGATTCGGACCTGAGAAGGAGGCTGTATCTGTGAGCGAATTTCGAAAAATAATCACCGAGCCCGGCGAAGTCATCGATTTTGAGACATATTTTGAGGAAAACCCCTATATCAGAACCGGCGTTCCCACCAAGCAGGGCAAATGCGAAAGACTCGAGTACACCACCTCCGTCTACGAGGACGGGAAAACCTATCATAAGTACTGCTACGTATATCTGCCCTACGGCTACGAACCGGAGGACAAGTCTAAAAAGTATAACGTACTGTACTTCCAGCACGGCAACACCTGCGACCCGCAGATGTTCGGCGTCGGCGGCAACAAGTACATGATCGATATGCTCTTTGAGTCCGGCGAAATCGAGCCCTGCATCATGGTGTTTACCACCTACTACTTTGACCCCGAAAGCGACTATAAGGAAAGAGTAATCACGGGTTATGTTCCCGCGGGCGACGGCAACTGGGCAGGCATTAAAGGCAATTACTACAAAGAGTTTATCGAGGATGTCATTCCGGCTGTTGAAATGAAATACAACACCTGCCTCGAGGATCCCTCCCGCGAGGGCATCAAGGCCACCAGAGATCACCGCGCGTTCTCCGGGTATTCAAGAGGCAGCGTGTGCACATGGAATTTCTTCCATCACGACTTTGAGTACTTCAGATGGTACGCGCCAATGAGCTGCCACACCTTTGCCGGCGGAGCCAGAGAGGATATCCCCTCCCGGGAAAAAGTCATCGACTTTCTTACCGCCCCCATCAAAGCTCACCCCGGGCTTCCGTTTTTCATCTATGCCTCAACCGGAGGCCCCGACGGCGAGGAGATGAAAAGGCAGCTTAAGTACATAACAAAGACAGAGGGCTTCTCTTACGGAACGGATCCCGGGAAAAACAACATATACCTCTCGCTGTCCGACTACTACCATACAGACTTTCTTGTCCCGTATTACTTCTGGAACTCACTTAAGATCCTGTTCAGGGGCGTATGATACAAAAATCAGCAAAAAAACATCAAAAAAGCCCACAAAAAG
>JAAYBW010000231.1 GCA_012729975.1 Clostridiales bacterium | reverse complement strand
TCAGTGTGGCTATAGACGATTTCGGGACGGGATATTCATCGCTCTCAAGGGAACATGAATTGAGCATAGACTGTGTGAAAATCGATAAATCTTTTATCGACAGGATTGTGAATGTCAGCTGCGGCAGTCTCATAACGGGCGACATAATCTCAATAGCGCATACCCTCGGTTACAGTACCATAGCGGAAGGGGTAGAGTACGAGGAACAAAAGGAGTACCTGCAAAAAAACGGATGCGATAAAATACAGGGCTACCTTATCAGTAAGCCGCTTGATGAGCAAGACGCGATAGAGTTCCTTAAAAAACAGACATATAAAAGTGCTCACGTTTCCCAAGATCCGGTTACGGTTTAAAAAAGATCTAAAAGAACCGCTATTGTCAGCGCTGACCTCCCGGACGAAAGCGTCGGCGAGTTCCGGTATAGGTTTACATAAATGCATACGCCCGACCCTGATCCGATCAGAGTCGGGCGTGCTGTTGCGGACACTGCGGGGTGAAGCGTTGCCGCGTAAAGCCAGAGGAAAGACGCGCGATACCTAAATGCCCCTGAGTATTGCGGCGACTCGTTCTGTGGCTATGAGGGAGCTTTCGGGGTCTCCGAAGGCCGTCAGTCTTATATAGCCCTCGCCGCAGGAGCCGAAGCCCGCGCCGGGAGTTGTAACCACATTGCCGCGGCAGAGCAGCATGTCAAAGGCCGACCAGGAATCAAGACCGGAGGGAAGCTTTAGCCACACATAGGGAGAGTCCGTGCCGCCGCCGCAGAAGATGCCGGCCGCTTCGAGCATATCACGGATGTTTTTGGCGTTTTTCATGTAACAGCCTATCGTTTCAAGCTTTTGTGCCTGGCCCTGCGGCGTATAGACCGCCGCGGCTCCGCGCTGGACAATGTATGAGACTCCGTTGAACTTGGTAGACTGTCTGCGCCTCCACAGCTCGTGAAGGCTCTGGCCGGAGCGCTCTAAAGCGTGCGGAACGACTGTGTAGGCGCAGCGTGTGCCGGTGAACCCCGCGGTTTTGGAAAAAGAGCGGAACTCAATGGCGCAGCGCTCGGCGCCGGGTATTTCAAATATCGTGTGAGGTACACCGGGCGTCGATATATACGCCTCATAAGCCGAGTCGTACAGTATGACCGAGTCATGTTCGAGCGCGTAATCAACCCATTTTTTAAGCGCCTCAAAGGTAATGGCCGCGCCGGTCGGGTTATTCGGATAGCAAAGGTATATCATATCCGCCGCCTTCGAGGGCAGTTCGGGTGTGAAATTGTTTTCGGCGGTGCAAGGCAGATAAACGAGCCTGCTCCACCTGCCGTCCGCGCCGAAGTCTCCGGCTCTGCCGCTCATGGCGTTTGAGTCTACATAAACGGGATACACGGGATCGCATACGGCAACCGTACATTCGGGCGAGAATATATCTCCTATATTGGCGCAGTCGCTTTTCGCGCCGTCGCTTATAAATATTTCATCGGGCGTGATGGCCGCGCCGCGGCTGCGGTAATCGTTTTCAGCGATAAGCTCCTGCAAAAATGGATAGCCCTGATCGGGCGAATAGCCACGGAATGTCTCCGCCCGGGACATTTCATCCAAGGCGCTGTGCATGGCATCAATCACAGCCGGGAACAGCGGGAGAGTTACGTCGCCTATTCCCATGCTGATGAGTTCCACGCCGGGATTTTCCTGCATAAAGCGCGTCCTCCTCGCTGCGATTTCGGCGAAAAGATAGCTGCCCGGAAGCTTTTTAAAGTTTGGATTGACCTGAGCCACGGGAAATCACCTCGTATTAATATAGTGTGCCGTCAAAAACGGTCTGAGCGGGACCCGTCATGTATACGCGGCCGTCGCTTTCGTTCCATTCTATAAGGAGGCTTCCGCCTTTGAGCTCTACCGTTACCTTTCTTTCGCAAAGACCTTTAATCACCGCCGCGACGACAGCGGCGCAGGCGCCCGTTCCGCAGGCCATTGTTTCGCCGCTGCCGCGTTCCCACACTCGCATTTTAAGCAGCGTATGGGAGAGTACGCTGACAAACTCGGTGTTGACGCGCTTTGGAAAAACCGGAGCGTTTTCCAGATGAGGACCTATGGAATGAAGGTCGATATCATCCGGATCCCCGCAGAAAATTACGGCGTGAGGATTGCCCATCGACACGCAGAGCGCGCTGTAGGTATTGCCGTCCGCGGATAAAACGACCTCGGCGGGCGTTCCCGAGTCGGTAATTACGGGTATGTTTTCCGGTTCGAGCCGCGGCTCGCCCATGTCCACGGTTACACTGCTAACGGCGCCGTTTTCGCGGTGAAGCACGATGTGCTTTATTCCCGCAAGGGTCTCAAAGCTCAGATTGAGCTTATCCGTGAAGCCCTTGTCATATACGTATTTGGCCGCGCAGCGTATGCCGTTGCCGCACATCTCGGCGCGCGAGCCGTCCGCGTTATACATATCCATCTTAAAATCCGCGAGTTCGGACAAGCCGATGACTATAAGACCGTCCGAACCCACGCCGAAATGCCTTTCGGATACACGGACCGCCAGCTCGGGGAGCGAGTCTATCTGCCCGGTTATGGTGTCTATATAAACATAGTCGTTGCCGATTCCCTGCATTTTTGTGAATCTGATCATCTCCGGATCACCTCGTAGAAAGCGTTAAACAACAGATACTTGCCTGTGCGTAACCCGTCAGTATATCGTAATATATCTGTCCAGTTCCCATTTGCTCACATGCATGCGATACGCGGTGCACTCGCTCTCTTTGCCCTCGACGTACTGAGCGAACACATGACTGCCCAGAGTGTCGCACATGAGCTTATCGGCTTTGAGAGCCGCGAGAGCTTCCTCAAGTGTGGCGGGCAGACTGTCTATGCCGCACTCATGTCTTTCCTGAGGGGTCATGGTATATATATTATTGAAAACCTCGGGCGGGGGAGTGAGCTGTTTTTCTATACCGTCAAGTCCGGCCGCAAGACACAGCGCCAGCGCCAGATAAGGATTGCAGGATGGATCCGGGCAGCGCAGCTCCAGCCTCGTGCCCTGGCCGCGGGAAGCCGGAACACGTACAAGAGCGCTGCGGTTGGCAGAGGACCATGCCATGTAGCAGGGAGCCTCATAACCCGGGACAAGGCGCTTGTATGAATTAATAAGCGGGTTCGTTACGGCTACCAGACCTTTTACATGCGCTAGGATTCCGGCTATAAAGCTGTACGCCTCTTTTGAAAGCCCGCGGCTGTCGTCCGGATCGAAGAAAACGTTTTTACCGTCTTTGAAAAGAGACATGTTGGTGTGCATACCTGAGCCGTTTATGCCGTAAACGGGTTTGGGCATAAATGTGGCGTGCATGCCGTTTTTCTGCGCGAGCGTCTTAACGGCCATCTTGAAGGTCATTATGTTGTCGGCTGTCTTGAGAGCCTCGGCGTATTTGAAATCGATCTCATGCTGTCCGGCGGCAACCTCGTGATGCGAAGCCTCTATCTCAAAGCCCATAGCCTCAAGCGCAAAACAGATCTCCCGCCTTGTGCTCTCGCCGTGATCGAGAGGACCGAGGTCAAAGTATCCGGCTTCATCGCCCGTTCGGTTGGTGGGCCTTCCTCTTTCGTCCGTCTCAAACAGGAAAAACTCAAGCTCGGGTCCGACATTAAAATCATAGCCCAGGGCAGAGGCTTTTTCAATGCTTCTTTTTAAGACGTATCTCGGGTCGCCCACAAAGGGGGTGCCGTTCGGATTATATACGTCGCACATCAGTCTGGCGACCCTTCCGGACTGCGGACGCCAGGGTAAAACCGCGAAGGTGTCCAGATCCGGATAAAGGTACTGGTCGGATTCCTGTATGCGTGTGAAGCCCTCTATGGAGCTGCCGTCTATCATGATAAGGTTGTTGACGGCTTTTTCTATCTGCGATCTCGATATCGCGACGTTTTTCAGCTGACCGAAAATGTCGGTAAACTGCATACGGATAAATTCTATGTCCTGCTCCGCCACCATGCGGATTATGTCATCCCTTGTGTATATACCCATCTAAAACAATCTCCTTTCGTGGGGGTCCTGTATACGAAAAAAGAGCAAAGATTCCCGCGCTAAACGTTTACGGAACACCCTCGCTCTATCGACGGGAATGATTATAAATTATCGCTCCGTTTTTGTCAACTGCCAAACAAGACTCGCCGGCGTGATTGTCGCATTGCACAAAATACCGCATATATACACCGGCTTCATGTGTACAGCGCTATATATGGTAGTAATTTGGGAAACGCATGAAAAAATTTGTTGACAAGGGGAGCGGCTCGTGCTATTTTTGTTTCGTATTTGAACAGACTGGCTTTTTATGGGGAATTCAGATGACGCCGCTGACGGGCAGCTATTCGTCCTAAAGGTATTTGGACATTAGCTGCCTTTTATGATTAAAGCCGAGGACCAAATACTCCCGGGACAGTCTTATACGTCGGCGGATTTCCGGATGCCCGAAAAATGGGAAGGCAGCAATGTGTCCGAACCGTCCGCGGAATTGCCGCGAGACTGCCGGGCAGCGGTCAAAAACGTTATTAAAGGCGGTTTTTACAGTGAAAAAGCTTGAGCAAATCTATGAGGGTAAGGCTAAGAAAGTCTTCTCGACCGACGACCCAAGGCTTCTTATCGTCGAGTACAAGGACGATGCGACCGCTTTCAACGGCTTGAAGAAGGGAACCATCTCCGGCAAGGGGGCCATCAACAACCAAATGAGCAACCGCATGATGCAGCTTCTCGAGGAACAGGGGATACCCACGCACTTTGTAGAGGAGCTCTCCGAGCGGGAGACGGTTGTAAAAAGAGTTTCCATAGTTCCGCTCGAGGTAATCATACGCAATATATCTGCCGGTTCCTTCGCAAAACGATACGGCGTTGAGGAAGGTATCGTATTCGACGAACCGACGATAGAGTTCTCATATAAAAACGATGAGCTCGGCGACCCGCTTATAAACGACCGGCACGCTATAGCAATGAAGCTCGCGACGCGAGAGGAGATTGATCGCATAACGGAGCTCGCCTTCGAGGTGAATTCGTTCATGCGGGGCTTCTTTTCCGGAATCGGTGTTGACCTCGTCGATTTCAAGCTTGAATTCGGCCGTCTGCCGGACGGGAGCATAATCCTCGCCGATGAGGTGTCTCCCGATACATGCCGCTTCTGGGACAGCGTTACGCATGAGAAGCTTGATAAGGATCGCTTCCGCCGCGATCTGGGCGGAGTTGAAGACGCATACCGCGAGATAATGCGCCGGGTGTCCGGTAAGGCAGGGAATCGGTAGTGGGAAAGCTTAAAGAGGAATGCGGCGTATTCGGAATAATCAGCACCGAAACATCGGAGTTGGCTGCGGACGTATATCTGGGCCTTTTTGCCTTACAGCATCGCGGTCAGGAGAGCTGCGGCATAGTCGTAAATGACGACGGGCTTTTTACCTCGCATAAGGATGTAGGCCTGGTAGGCGAGGTTTTCACCCGGGAAAAACTTGCTTCCCTCGGCAGCGGGAACATGGCGATCGGCCATGTGCGTTACGGCACCACGGGCTCGGGAGGCGTTCGCAACGCGCAGCCCATAGTCGTTGACCATATTAAAGGCCGAATGGCCTTAGCCCATAACGGCAACCTTGTTAACTCCGTGGAGCTGCGCGACGAGCTGGAAATGGCGGGCTCGATATTCCACACCACCAGCGACACCGAGGTTATAGCCTATATTATAACGAAAGAACGCATAAGCACTCCCTCTATAGAGGAAGCGGTCTCAAACGCCATGAAGCATATACAGGGGGCCTATTCGATTGTTCTGATGTCGCCGACAAAGATGATCGCCGTGCGGGATCCCCACGGATTCAGGCCTCTTTGCTACGGGATAAAAGCGGACGGGAGCTATGTAGTGGCATCTGAAAGCTGCGCGCTGGATACCGTAGGAGCCGAATTCATACGCGATATAGAGCCCGGGGAAATGCTCATTTTCGACGCCCAGGGCATCCGCTCGGACAGACGGCACTGCGGTGAGTTACCCCGGACACTTTGCGTGTTCGAGTTTATATACTTTGCCAGACCTGATTCGGTAATAGACGGCTGCTCGGTTCATTCGGCCCGCGTGCGCGCCGGAGAGCTTCTCGCAAAGCGTCACCCCGCCGACGCCGATATAGTGATAGGCGTTCCGGATTCCGGAATAGACGCCGCGATCGGGTATTCACGCATGTCCGGCATACCGAACGATGTCGGCCTGATAAAAAACAAATACATCGGCAGGACATTTATACAGCCCGGCCAGAGCTCCCGCGAGGATCTGGTAAGAATTAAGCTCAATCCCATCTCCTCGGTCGTCGGCGGAAAGCGCGTAGTGCTCATAGACGACTCCATAGTAAGAGGCACCACCAGTGCCAGGATCATTAAGCTGCTTCGGGAAGCCGGCGCGCTTGAGATACACATGCGAGTTTCCGCGCCGCCGTTTCGGTATCCCTGTTATTACGGAACGGATATTGACTCGCCCGAGCGGCTCATAGCGAACAATTATACTATTGACGAAATACGTGATATACTGAAAGTAGATAGTTTAGGCTATCTTGAGCTTGAGGACGCGGAAAACCTGTGCGGCTGCCTTAAAGGCTTTTGCAGCGCATGTTTCAACGGGAAATACCCCACATCCGAACCGGTGAAAAAGGGCAAAAAACGCTTCGAATACAGGATATCCGAAGCCAGGGAGCGGGAAAATGAGTAAGGCTGTTTATGAAAATCCTCTATGTACAAGGTACGCCGGAGAAAAGATACAGCACATCTTTTCGGACGACTATAAATTCTCCGTCTGGAGGAGGCTGTGGGTGGCGCTGGCCGAGGCCGAAAGAGATCTCGGCATAGACATCTCGGAAGAACAGATTTCGGAGCTCAAAGCCAATATATACAACATAGATTATGACAAAGCCGCGGCTTACGAAAAACAGCTCCGACACGACGTCATGGCACACATTAAAACTTACGGTGAATGCTGCCCCAAAGCCGCGGGCATCATTCACCTCGGAGCCACCTCCAGCTATGTCGGCGACAATACGGACCTTATCCGGATGCGGGAAGGTCTGGGTGTAATAAGAGGCCTGCTGCTCTCGGCTATAGGAGCGGCGGCCGATTTTGCTGAAAAGCACAAAAATCTGCCATGTCTTGCCTACACGCACTTTCAGCCCGCTCAGCCGACTACCGCCGGCAAGCGCGCGGCTATCTGGATACAGGATCTTCTGCTCGATCTCGAGCAGCTCGATTCGCTGCTTGCGACGCTTAAATTTTTCGGCTGTAAGGGCACGACAGGGACGGGAGCGAGCTTCCTTGAGCTCTTCGGGGGAGATATGGATAAGGTCACCCGCCTTGAAAAGCTGATATCCGAAAAGATGGGCTTTTCCGGTGTTTATCCCGTCTCCGGGCAGACCTATTCAAGGAAGATAGATTATAATATACTCAGCGTTTTAAGCGCGATAGCGCAGAGCGCGTCAAAGTTTGCAACCGACGTGCGTTTGCTATCGCACCTTAAAGAGGTCGATGAGCCGTTTGAGGAAAAGCAGGTCGGTTCTTCGGCGATGGCCTATAAGCGAAACCCGATGCGCAGCGAGCGCATATGCTCTCTGGCGCGCTATGTCATATGCGACGCGCTAAATCCGGCGATAACGGCCGCGTCCCAGTGGTTTGAGAGAACGCTAGACGATTCCGCGAACAGACGCATAAGTATTCCGGAGGCCTTTCTCGCCGTCGACGCGATCTTGTCTTTGTATATTAATATCATATCCGGTATGCGTGTTTACCCAAAGGTTATGGCGAAGAATCTCGAAAACGAGCTGCCTTTTATGGCGACCGAGAACATCCTTATGCACTGCGTCAAAAAGGGGGGCGACCGGCAGGAACTGCACGAGGCTATCCGCCGGCATTCCGTTGAAACCGCGAGGCTGATTAAGGAAGAGGGCGCGGATAACGACCTTTTGGCCCGGATCCTTGCCGACGAGCGGTTCGGCCTCAGCGAGCGGGAGCTCTCCGATATCGTCAGCGCCGGCAATTTCATAGGCTGCGCGCCCGAGCAAACGGAAAGCTTTCTGGAGGAATATGTTCGTCCCGTTCTTCGGGGAGCGCAAATGGCCGACGAGCGGGATATAAACATCAGAGTTTGAAAGGAGACAATTATGTTAACTGCCGTAGTAGGAATAAACTGGGGTGACGAGGGCAAGGGACGTATGGTCGACCTTCTGAGCTCGGAATACGACATAATAATCAGATACCAGGGCGGGAATAATGCCGGACACACGGTCGTAAACGACCTGGGAAAGTTTATTTTAAACCTCCTGCCCTCCGGAATAATCAGGTCCGGAAAAGTGAACGTGATGGGCCCGGGCATGGTTATTGACGTTGAGCATCTCGTCCATGAGGTCAGATCGCTCACCGAAAGAGGTCTTTCCATAACGCCGGAACGCCTTAAAATAAGCGATAAGGCTGCCATCTGCATGCCATACCACAAGATGCTGGATGTGCTTGAGGAGGATAGGCTCGCGGATAAAAAATTCGGCTCCACGAGAAGAGGCATCGCGCCCGTATACGCCGACAAGTACATGAAAAAGGTCATCCGCACCGGAGACCTGCTTTTCCCTGACACGCTCAGGCAAAAAGTATATGGCCTTGTGGAATGGAAGAACATCACGATTCGGGGCTACGGCCGAAGTGATATATCTGCAGACGAAATATACGAATGGCTCATAAAATACGGCATGCCCTTTGTGCCCTTCATCTGCGACACCACGGCTTATCTCAATAAGTCTGTCGAAGAGGGCAGATCGGTTTTATTCGAAGCGCAGCTCGGCGCTTTGCGCGATATAGATTTCGGTATATACCCGTACACCACATCCTCCTCCGCTATCGCAGCCTACGCGCCGATAGGCGCGGGTGTTCCGGCAAGACGTACGGAAAAGGTCATAGGCATTATGAAAGCCTATTCGAGCTGTGTCGGCGAGGGGCCCTTTGTCTGCGAATATTTCGGACCGGAGGGTGACGCTTTGCGCGAGGCGGGCAGCGAATACGGCGCCGCGACCGGAAGACCCAGGCGCGTGGGTGCATTTGACGCGGTTGCCTCACGATACGGGGTTATGGTGCAGGGAGCCACCGAGCTCGCTCTTACAAAGCTCGACACGCTCTCGGGTATGAAAAGGCTTGCCGTTTGTACGGCGTATGATATAAACGGGGAGCTCACGACCGATTTCCCGGCGGACGAAAGGTTAAACATCGCCAAACCGGTATATAAATACTTCGAGGGCTTCTCGGGAGATATTTCCGGATGCCGCACCTTCGGCGAACTGCCGCAGGCGGCCCGGGATTATGTGCGCTTCATCGAAAAAGAAGTCGGGTGCCGACTTAGCTATATTTCGGTGGGCGCGGACCGCGAGGCGTATATCAAATTATAGCAAGGGAGCTTATTATGTGCGGAATTATTGGTTTTACCGGCGAACGCAGCGCGGTTCCGATACTGCTTGACGGCCTTAAAAGGCTTGAGTACAGAGGATATGACTCGGCGGGAGTTGCGGTATTTAACGACGGAAAGATTTGCATGTCAAAGGCAGCCGGACAGCTGTCAAATCTGCGTGAAAAGATACGCGACAGCGCGAACCTGACGGGAAACTCGGGCATAGGACATACTCGCTGGGCGACGCACGGCGCGCCGACCGAGACGAACGCCCATCCCCACATTTCCAATAACGGCAAGTTCAGCATTGTACATAACGGCATTATAGAAAACTATGAGTCTTTGCGTGAGGAACTAAAAGAAAAGGGATTTGACTTTTACAGTCAGACCGATACCGAGGTCATAGTTCACCTTCTGGAGTACTATTACGGCTTTAACGGCGATTTTAAGGCCGCCATTATGAAAACGGCCTCCCGGCTTGCAGGCTCATACGCGCTGGGGATTATTTGCACGGACGCGCCGGGTAAAATTTTTGCTATTCGCGAGTCCAGCCCGCTTATAATCGGTGTTGGAGCGGGGGAAAACTACTTCGCCTCCGATGTCACCGCTTTGGTTGAGAATACAAGAAACGTCATATATCTTGAGGACGGTGAATTCGCCGAGCTCACGCCCTGCGGCGTAACGGTTTATGACTGCATCGGCAGGAAAGTCGATAAGACGGTGACGCGCGTGGCGTGGGATGTGGAAGCGGCCGAAAAGGGCGGCTACGAACATTTTATGCTCAAGGAGATAATGGAGCAGCCCAGAGCTCTGAAATCGACTATAGAGCCGCGCGTCAAGCAGGGCCGGGTTGAATTCGAGGGTCTTGAGCTGGATTTGAGCCGTGTGCGGAAGATAATCATCACGGCCTGCGGTTCGGCGTATTACGCGGGCTGTGTGGGCAGATACGTTATTGAGGAGCTTTGCCGCCTGCCTGTCGAGGTAGAGCTCGCAAGCGAGCTTCGCTACAGGAATCCGATAGCGGACGAGCACACACTGCTTATCGCCATTTCACAGTCGGGTGAAACGGCGGACACCATAGGCGCGATCAAAGAATGCAGGTCAAGGGGCGCTTCGGTGCTCGCGATAGTCAATGTTGTGGGCAGCACCATAGCGAAGCTCGCCGACAACGTCATATACACATGGGCGGGCCCGGAGATAGCCGTCGCGACCACTAAGGGCTACACAACTCAGCTGGCGGTGCTGGACCTGTTCGCGCTCTACGCGGCGGATGAGCTCGGACGTATCGGCGCCGAAAGATACCGGCAGCTCCTCGGTCAGATAATGAAGCTGCCGATGCTTGTTCAGCGGGCATTGGACTTCAGCTCTAATATTCCGGCACTTGCGGGGCGCTATCATAAAAACAGAACCGTGTTCTTCATCGGCCGCAATATCGACTGCGCCGTAGGACTGGAGGGCTCTTTAAAGCTCAAGGAGATATCCTATCTGCATTCGGAGGCATATCCCGCGGGCGAACTCAAGCACGGGACTATAGCACTCATAGACCCGGATCGTCTGGTAGTTGCTCTTGCCTGCCATGAGGCGCTTCTGGACAAAATGACCGGTAATATCCAGGAAGTGAAAGCAAGAGGCGCAACGGTTCTCGCTGTTGCCCAGGAGGGCACGAAGAAAATAGTCGCGGAGGCGGACGATGTGATATTCGTTCCCCGTGCCGAACCGCTTTTCATAGCAGCGGTCGAGATTGTTCCGCTTCAGCTTTTCGCCTATTATATTGCCAGAAATAACGGCTGCGATATAGATAAACCTAAAAATCTAGCAAAATCAGTAACTGTCGAATAGGGGGACGGGAGTATCATGGCAAAGTATATTTTCGTAACGGGTGGCGTTGTATCCGGGCTTGGAAAGGGTATATGCGCGGCTTCTCTCGGAAGGCTGCTCAAGCAGCGGGGCTTAAAGGTGACCATACAGAAATTCGACCCGTATTTCAATGTGGACCCGGGAACAATGAGCCCATTTCAGCACGGAGAGGTATTTGTAACGGATGACGGAGCGGAAACGGATCTTGACCTCGGTCACTACGAGAGGTTTGTAGACGTATCCCTGACCTGTCATTCCAGCGTCAGCTCCGGCCGCCTCTACTGGGACGTCCTCAACCGCGAGCGCTGCGGCGATTACCTGGGTGCTACGGTTCAGATAATCCCCCACATAACAAACGAGATTAAAGCGCATATCTACGCGCTTTCGGATGACGGAGCGGATGTCGTCATTTCCGAGATAGGCGGCACCGTCGGCGACATCGAAAGCCAGCCGTTTCTTGAAAGTATACGCCAGGTAGCCAACGAGCAGGGGCGCGGCAACGTGCTGTTTATACATGTTCCGCTTATTGTGACGATCCCCGGCTCGGGTGAACTGAAGTCAAAACCCGTGCAGCACTCTGTCAAGGAGCTGCTCGGCATCGGGATTCAGCCGGATATACTCGTGTGCCGCACGGATGAGCCCATACCGGAGGAGATGCGCCGCAAGATATCATTGTTTTGCAACATAGAACCCGACTGCGTTATACAGAACACCACCGCCCGGTCTTTGTACGAGGTCCCGCTGCTGCTTGCCGCGGAGGGTCTGGACAGGGTTGTGTGCAGAAAACTCGGACTTGACACGCCGGAGGCAGACCTTGATGAATGGCGCCAGATGGTAGACAAGGGCAAGAACGCGAAAAAGAGGGTCAAGATTGCCCTGGTGGGGAAATATACATCGCTTCACGATGCTTATTTAAGTGTAGTGGAGGCATTGAGCCACGCGGGCACCGCAAACGACGCGATCGTCGATGTCGAATGGGTCGACTCCGAGCTTGTTGCGGACGATAACGCGGCGGAGCTTTTAAAAGGCTGCAACGGAGTGCTTGTTCCCGGGGGATTCGGGGACAGGGGAATAGAGGGCATGATATCCGCCGCGAGATACGCCCGCGAAAACAATGTGCCCTATTTCGGTATCTGCTACGGCATGCATATGGCCGTTATTGAGTTTGCCCGTCATGTGGCGGGGCTTGAGGGAGCGCACACAACAGAGATTCGCCCCGACGTAAAAAATCCTGTCATAGACATCATGCCCGATCAGACGAGTGTAACAAAAAAGGGCGGCACTATGAGGCTCGGGAAATACCCCTGCATGCTTCGGGAGGACACGCGGGTTTATAAATGCTACGACGCCGTTGAGATATCCGAGCGGCACAGGCACAGATATGAATTTAATAACGACTATCGGAGCCTTTTTGAGGATTGCGGTATGAAGATGGCCGGTATTTCGCCGAACGGACGTTTGGTTGAAATAATCGAGCTCACGAATCATCCGTGGTATGTCGGCGTTCAGTTTCATCCCGAATTCAAGAGCCGTCCGAACAGATCGCATCCTCTGTTCCGCGATTTTATAAGAGCCGCGTGTGAGGTAAGATAATCTGCCATCTTTGTCACTTTGATACAATGCCGTTAACGAGACGCAAAAGCCCGGGATACTCCGGGCTTTTGCGTCTGTATGTATTCGGAAAGTATTACTGCTCCGAAGCCAGGGTTACCTCGCCCTCGGTCTTCTTTGCGGAATAAGTGGGATTCATTGAGATTGAAAAGTGGAAAATCGGCCTGTGCAGCTCAATAATCGAAAGCGGCAGGTGCTTGACTCCGCCCGGCATAAAAATGATGCTGCTTTTGGTAAGCCGATGCAGCTCGCCGCCGATGCCGATTTCGATTTCGCCGCCCAGATCATAGGGATTTTCCGGGTCAGACCCGATAAAACCAATCATTTCGTCAAAATCGTGGGTGTGCTCATCATGCGCGAAAAGCGGCCTGACTTCCGAGGCGTTCATGTACCATGTGGTGTTCATCTGGAACGCTCCGGGCACATTATTGCTGTCCATCCATAAAAGACGCCGTGCATAAGTCTTGTAAAACTCGACAAACTTCGGAGACAGATTAGGTGTTTTGAGCTCCTGAACTATGTATTTGCCGTATTCTCCGTCCGTGTTATAAACGATATCTGCCATACTTAATTCACTCCTTATTTTTCGTATTTACGTTATCAAAGTTTTTGCGCCGTCAGCTCAGCGAAGTTCCTTTTCCGAATTGAAGGCGTTAAGCGACCGGAAGGATATGCGTCCGCTCTCACAGCTTTGCTGGAGGAAGCGGAAGAACTCGCTTTGCTCCGCGGTCTGCAGCCGCGGTCTGTCCGAAAAGAGCATGACTTTACGGGTATCGGCGGTGTATGGTTCCCATTTTTCCATGGGAGTCCCATCCGCGTCGTCTCCGTTGGGATCTCCGCTTCGGGCGAAGTTCGTCCAGTAATTGCACATCTGCCGCGCGAGGTCGTAATGTTTTCCGGTAAAAGGCCGCCAGCATTTAGCCAGAGTCTCGAAGGCAAACCACAGATCTGAGGAGTGGAAGGCGCCGGGATCGTCCCAGCCGGGGATATCGGGGTCGAAGCGGTAGAAATACATGGTGTGCTTCGGTTTGCGGGCGTTCAGATCAAGCCAGAGCATGTTTCCCATCTCGAAGTTGTTGTATGTTGCGTTTTTCTTTATGTCGTCCGGTGACTTCGCGCCTTTGCGTACGATAGCGAGATATTCGTCGGCGCAGTCTGCGAATTTGCGGCGGGCATACTCTTCCAAAGCCTCCTCGGAGTCCACCGAGGGGGAAAACAGAAATTCATCCCCGGTATTTCCGATAACAAGATCCGCGTCGTTTTCCTCGCCGCGGCCGATGATGTTTGCAGGTGTGTCGGGCAGGAAAGCATCGCCGATGACGGTGCCCCACTCGAAAGAACCGGAGGCGACGGCGACGTTCCACAGGGTCTGCGCGTCTACGCGCCTGGCTTCCTCAAGCGTTTTCACGCCCAGTGCTTTGAAGAGACGCTCTCCCTGCTTTTCCGCTTCGGACAGGCGCGGGCTTAAACTGGAGGGAGGCAGAAGTCCTCCGCCGGAGTGGATAACGGCGCGCCGGAACAAACCCGCGTTCTGAGGTGAGCACAGCTGAATCTCGCAGCTGCCGCCGCCGGCTGATTGGCCGAAGATGGTGATGTTATCCGGGTCGCCGCCGAAGGCAGCTATGTTGCGTTTTACCCACCGGATGCCCGCCTGCTGATCCAGATGCCCGAAGTTTGTGGGGGCGTCCGGCGCCTCGGCGGTTAGCGCGGGATGGGCGAGAAAGCCGAAGACATTCACACGGTAGTTGATGCTCACGAGGATAACGCCGCGTCTGGCAATGCACTCTCCGTCCATCTCCATTTCGGAGGGATAGCCCACCATCAGACCGCCGCCGTAGATCCAGATCATAACCGGCAGCTTTTCGTCGGCGCTCTTTGCGTTAGTCCAGATGTTGAGCTGCAGGCAGTCCTCGCTCATGGGAACGGTTCCGTCGACATGCCATTCACGGGTATAGATGTCGTTCGGGTTCCCGCCCGGGATCTCCTGCATGGCGATAGGGCCGAATTCGAAACATTTGCGGATGCCATCCCACGGCGGGGCTGGTTGGGGCGCGCGCCAGCGGTTTTCTCCCGCGGCGCTCGCGGCGAAGGGGATTCCCTTAAAGGCGGTTACACGGGGATCCGCGGCGGGGATGCCCTGAACCCAGCCGCTTTCGGTTAAAACTTTGCGAAGTATGGCAGTTCCTCCTTTCAATCATCGGAACAGCATCCTGAAGAAATCATGGGCGGCGGCGCGCCATACGCGCCATTCGTGTGTGCCCGGATAAATCTTCTGGATGTAATTCACGCCCTTTTCCCGACAGAATACGCGCTCGTTCTCGAACAGCAGCAGGCTTACCTCCCGGTCACCGATGGCGCCGAAGAAGGGATTGACCTCCCGGTTAAATGTTTCCGCGTCGTTTAGCGCCTCCAGCCAGGGCTGCTCCTTGACAGGCCGTCCGGGCATAATGGGCCAGGTATAGCCTGTGAACAGTCCGGCCGCGCCGAACAGGTCGGTGTGCTCCATAACGATCTGTCCGGAAAGCAGTGAACCGAGCGACAGGCCGGCGATTGCCCGGTTTTTCTTCCCGGGTCTGACCCGGTAGTGCTTTTCTATGAAGGGAATACAGTCGCGGATGAGCATGTCGCCGAACTGACTTACGTCTTCCTCCCACTTGCCGTCCTTTTTAACCTGCAGCATCACGTTGTTCATAACGATGATGAAGGGGACACAGGTTCCATCGGCCAGCATATTATCCATGATCATGTTGACCTTGCCCAGATGTACCCAGCAGCCCTCATTCTCGCCGCCTCCGTGCTGCAGGTACAGAACGGGGTAGTCGGAAGCGAGCTCGTCCCGATAACGCGGCGGAGTGTAGACATAGCAGCATTCCGTCTCACCCGTGACGGAGGATGGAAAATACTCCATTGAGACCGTGCCGTGGGGCACATCCCGCATGAGCAGGAAATCCTGCTCCTCGTCCGGTATTTCGATATAGTTAATCGCCGCGCCGCTGCCCCATCCGATGGGTGCCAGGGGGTTTATGACCTTCACGCCGTCTACCATAAAGGCCAGCTGCTTAAACCCGGGCTCGTCATATGGCAGGACACCGGTCCACATGCCGTCCTCCTGCTTTTTAAGCTCAACGCTCACGTCCTCGTGGGAAACGGTTACCTTTTGTGCGCACGGACCGTAGAAACGCACAAACACGCTGCCGTCGGAGCGCACCTGCGTGCCGAGCGGCTTGTCCACGTGAGCGAATGGGTCGGCGGTGTAGTTGGGGGTCAGCTGACGGTTGAAGGCCAGCGCCCGGGTGTCAAATGTCTGGTTTTGCAGAAAGCGATCGGGTATGTTCATGATCATCCTCTTTCCTGTGCCGTTAGGCAAAATGATCCGGGCGGTTTCAGCGGGGCGCGGATAAAACATATGTAAGGCAATAATACGGAAATCCATATAATTATATTACATATGGAAAGAAATGCAATATTCTATATTACATGAATCGGCTTAGCCGATATCTTAAGCTTTAAAGCGTGTCCGCGATCCCGCATTCATCCATTATCCGGGCGTCGTATATAAGCTCACGCGTTTTGCCGTCGGCGAAAATCGTTCCGTTTTTCATCAGAATCGTCCTCGGGCAAACTTCATCGGCGAAAGCCAGATCGTGCGTGGCGATAAGCCTGCCGTGAGGAAGCTTCGATAATAGTTTTATAAGGCCGCGTCTGGACTTCGGGTCCAGGAAGGCCGTGGGCTCGTCGAATATCATCATGGTCGGGTTCATGGACAAAACGGTGGCAATGGCGGCGATTCGCTTTTCGCCGCTTGATAGTCTTAAGGATGAACGCCCGCGAAGATGCCCGATTCCCAGTTCCGAAAGGGCTGAATTGACCCTGTCTTCGACTATGTCCTCGGACAATCCGAGATTTCTGGGACCGAAGGCGATGTCGTCATTGATCATGGGCATAAACAGCTGATCGTCAGGGTTTTGGAATACCATTCCCACACGGCGGCGTACTTCATTGAGCGTTTGCCTTTCAAGTGTTATGCCATCCACGGAAATTGTACCGGTATACGGCTTCAATACTCCTACCAGACTGAGAAGAAGCGTTGTTTTGCCCGCGCCGTTGGCGCCGATCAAAGCGACGCTTTCCCCGTCGTTTATGGTGAAGCTCACGTCCCTTATTGCCTTGGTTCCGTCGGGATAGGTGACCGAAATGTTATTTACCGCTATCATTGTTACTCCATTCCCGGCCTTATGCCGGCAGACAGCTAAAATACAGCCGTAAAAAGCTTGTTTATGTCGAATACACGCAGCAGGATGACAGGCAGGCTCACCGCGGCAAGATAGAAGATATCACTGCCGGTCAGAGGAATAACCTTGCTGCGGGAAGCAAGACTGTTATATCCGCGGCACTTCATTGCGTTATAGACCCGTTCGGCTCTGTCGTAGCTGCGGATGAGCAGCTGTCCGGCAAAGCTTCCCATATGGCGCATCTGCAGGCCCTTATGCTCGGTGCTGCGCAGTATATACGCCGTGTACATGGCGGATGCCTCATCGAGCAGCACGCCGATATAGCGGTATATCATTTCAAAAAGCGTCACAAAGATATCGGGCGCATGCAGACGGCGCAGCTGATTGGTAAGCTGATTAAACGGGGTTACGGCGACGAGAATAAGTACCGCCGCGACACAAAGAAAAGTGCGAAAAAGGATCGAAATAAAAGAGACGAGGCCGAAGCTTACGGGCAGATATCCGATAACAAACGCGGTATCCGTATCGAAAAGTATGTTGGATATCCCGGCGAGCAGCGCAAAAGGCAGCGCCAGGGCCGCTCGCCTGAGCATGATGGACCACGGTGTTTCGGACAGCGCCATGAGGATGACGGGATAGAACACGAACGGAATCAACCGAACGAACTCATAACGATTAAAAGAGACGATAATAACAACGAAAAGCAGCGTCGAGATCAGTTTAACCATAGGATGAAGGGCATGAACCCGGCTGCTTTTCGAAGAGAGCTGTTCAAGCGAGTAGATATCCTGTGTTTTGCTTCTTATATTGGCCACCAGTCCGCCTCCCTGTATAAATCGGCAATGCCGGGTACGCTTAAAACCGCCGGTCTTGTCAGGCGCGGCGGCTTTTTTTGTATTGAATGCTCCGGCCGAAGTCTAATCATCCGCACGGGCGATTGCCGACTTTTTCTTTTTCTTCACTGTAGATATAATAACGCCTGTGACGCCGGCAAGGGCAAAGGTCAGAGCGCCGCCGACTATCCCCGAGACTGCCGTGCCGGCGGCGGAATCTTCATCGGCATTCGAAAAATTGTAGTCGGGTAAAAACGCGGTCGAACCCTGCACCGAAGCGGCGCTGTCATGAACGTCACCCATGGCTTCAAGCTCCGCGGTTTCCGCTGTCTTCTCTATAGCCCACTCAAGGCCGTCCGGATTTGAGGATGCCAGAAGCGAGAGCGCACCGCCGACAATTACGGCCGCCGCGGCCAAAGCAAGGACGACCTTTTTTACGGATATCGCTTTGTCAATAGAAGCGCCCGAAAGCGAGCTTTCCAGGATCTCCGGTCGCATTTTCCATACAAAGCAGAGTATGGCGGACACTACAATGCCCTCGACTAGACCGATGGCGAGGTGTATCGGCTGCATAAGCGCAATAAAAGTGCCGGGCGGTAGCTCGGTTATGCCGGATGCGAGCGTTTCAAGCACGACGCCTAAGGAGCCGAGCTGCAGACCGATAATGACCGAAATGATCGCCGCAACCGTTATGCGTTTAAAATTAATGCCCTTTCTGACAATCGGCCTGAAGATAAGCGGGTAGACGATCAGGCAGGGGATTACGCCTATGTTGAATATATTGCAGCCTAAAGCAAGCAGCCCGCCGTCTGCGAAGAAAAGACATTGTATAATCAAAACCGCAGCCATTGACAACAGTGCCGGAGCCGCCCCCAGCATGGCGCAAAGAAGAATGCCGCCGCCTATGTGGCCGCTGGACCCGGTGCCGGGAATCGTGAAGTTTATCATCTGCGCCGCGAAAACAAAAGCGCCGGTGACCGCCATAAGCGGCAGCTTTTTTTCGGCGAACTCGTCTTTTTTTGTTTTAACCGAGGAATAAACGATAGCGGCCGCGCTCGCGGCGTACATCACGCCGCCGACAGCCGGTGATAAGAGCGCGTCTGCCATGTGCATGATAATCCCTCCCGGTAAGTTCTTTAGGCAGCCTAATTATACAGAGACGCCTGTACCGCCGCAAGCCGGGTGGGGGGATATAAACCGCCGAATCGGTATGATTTAAGTGACCGAAAGCACCGACAGCCAGAGCGGGACAAACTAACCCTTGAGCCGCCCCTGGAATATAAGACCCAGGAATGATATTATTACTTCCATTAAACTTACATTTCATATAGGTTTAAAATAATTTGTTGCTCGGATGCTTGTGCGCTTTAATATCGTATGATATGCTTAAAGGAAGTTTTTCGGGCCGAGGGCGCTTTTAGCGGGGGGAGTTCCTCAACAGGCGGCGGAGAAACGGGCTTATTATTCGCGTTATCATGAGCGGCAGAACGCTCAGTGCAAGGATAAACCGATCGGAGCATTTCGGAAGATATGGCGCAAGCGACGGATAAAACTTATTTATTTGAAAAAATGCCCGTTCGAAGAGCGATATTAAAGCAGATCATCCCTTCGATAGCAAGTCAGATGATCGCTCTGGTGTACAATCTGGCGGACACATATTTTGTTGGACTTCTCAACGACCCAAAGCAAACCGCCGCCGTTACGGTGGTTGCCTCATCGTTTGTTCTGCTCACGGCGGTTTCAAGCCTGTTCGGGGTCGGCGGCGCGACAATGGTAGCCCGTTCGCTCGGGCAGAAAGACGAGGAAAAAGCCAAACAGATATCGGCGGTTGCCTTTTGGGGCGGTTTTATTTGCTCGCTGATTCCTTCGCTGATGTTTTTATGCTTTCCATCTCCGCTGCTGTATTTGTGCGGAGCTACTGAGGCAACCTACGATCTCGCTTATGGGTACCTTAAATGGGTTATCATCATAGGCAGCCCGTTCACGGTGCTGAATATACTGCTTGCCAATCTTATACGCGCGGAGGGCAAAGCGCTGATCGCGGCTTTGGGAGTATCTATGGGAGGGATATTAAACATAATTCTCGATCCCTTCTTTGTTCTGCCTCGGTTTCTGGGGCTCGGAGCAGCCGGAGCGGGGGCCGCAACCGCGATTTCCAACATGATCGCGGTGCTGTTTTTAGTCACATACGTCGCGGCAAAGCGCAAAACGACGGTAGTCAGCCTGTCTCCGAAGCATCTAAAATATGCCGGAGAGCATATAAAAAGCATTATCCCCATCAGCATCCCTTCGGTGATTCAGCATACCCTGACGGTTGTGGCCGTGTCTGCGACTTTAAAGTTCGTTTCCGGTTACGAAACGGAGGCGGTCGCGGGACTCGGAATAGTCAGAAAGCTTGACCTGCTGCCGCTGTATTTCTCCATCGGCGTGTCAAACGGTATGCTGCCGATACTGGCGTATAACTTTGCCTCGGGGAACTCAAAGCGCAGACATGAGGCTTTTATATTCGGCTGCGCGATATCCCTGGGGTTCGCGGTTATTTGCCTTGTGTGCTATGAGGCGTTCGCACCTTTCCTGACCGGCCTTTTTATCGACAACGCGGTGACGATCTCATACAGCTCTGCCTTTTTGCGTATCATGGTTGTGGCGATGCCAATGATGTCTTTGTGCTATCCGATGATCGTTCAGTTTCAGGCGATGGGCAAGGTTAAGGAGGC
>JAAYBW010000230.1 GCA_012729975.1 Clostridiales bacterium | reverse complement strand
CCCTTTCGAAATAGCCGATCTGATCTCCCGCCCAGTAGGAGGAAACGGAGTCGTTTTCAAGGACGATTCTCCATTCACCGCTGTGCATTTTGGTTGTGGCTGTGATTTCGGTTCCCCATGCCGCATATCCGGCCCCTATTAACGCAACCGCGACGGCAAGGGTAAGCGCCAGGATTCTTACCTTTTTGTTCATACATGCATCTCCTAAAAATATAGTAATTGCATTGCAATCCTGACTTTTATTTTAGGTGCCGAAAGGAAACCGCATAATGCTCTTTCGTATGATTTTTCGGTAACCCTCAGAATAATTGCTGCGCACGAGGGTGTACTCCGGCTTACACGAAAGTATTATGATCGCCGAAGGCGCGCGCATAGACGGCAGACGAATACGGCGCATCAAAGTATTCTGAAACTGCATAGGCGAGTTCGCACCGTCAGCCGCAATTCCCGCACCGGATCAATCGGGTAGGAGGCTAGCCATTATTTGACTAGCCGACCTCCCACAGAACCGTGCTTACCGTTCGGTACACGGCTCCTCCCTTGTTTATGCGCAAACAGACTCGTAATACTCGAGAAAATTGAGATATCCTGCCTTCTTAAGCCTTTCGGCGGAGATTGCCTTTGCAATGACTGGAGGCTGTAGCAAAACGAAAATTGCTACAGCTCCGTCTTTATGCCCAAGAGCCGGACGAAAGTCCAGAAAAAGAACCCACTTGTGGGAAAACAGCGGGCGAAAAACAGCAGTCCGGTTCGGAAACCCGCCTTTTGTGGAAAGCTATTCTGTTTTTGCTATTGTTAAGCCGTAAGTTTTTCGAACAGCTGTCGTCCGGTGCGATTTCGCTGAATTTTACTGTGGAGTTTGTTGATGTTGTAACCCATCGCCACCAGGAGGATCTCCGTCAAAACCTTCTTTTTACCTCGAAGCAAAAACTGCCGGAAGCCGTAATCCTGCTTGATGACTCCAAAAGCTCCCTCTGACTGGATGGAACGGTTCATCCGAAGCAGGATGCCCTTCTCACTGGTGATGCGCTCCGGGGATTGAGCGCGCTGTATAATGAATTTTTTCGAAACCTGAAGTGTCCGGTTGCCCTTTGACTTAGTGCATTTCTTCTTGTGTGGACAACCATCGCAGTTCTCGCACTCATAGTAGGTGATTTCTGCTTCAAACCCGGATTTGCTTTCCGTTTGCCTGTATAAACCGTCCTGAGCTTTTTTCGGGCTGTTTTGCTACAGCCCCTATGCACTTGAGCCCCCGGATGTAGACTGGATACGCACCCTGAAGCCGCTGTTGATTTTCGAGGCTGTCCAGCCTTCGTATCCCCATTTGTCAGCAGCTCCTCCCAGCTCAATATAGCTGCCGGTGTCTGAATTCGGCAGCGTTCCGGAATTCTTTGAAGCTCCCCGGTTGCTCTGGCCGCTGCGCAGCTGCAGGTTAAAAGTGCGGGTGCTGTCGCTGCTTTTAGAGGCATCTATCCTTACAGCTATTCCCGTAATCTCGGCATTTGACGGCACGAGTCCGCTGCCGAAAGTGTATTCCACACTGTCTGAACTGCTGTTAAAGGTGGCCCGTAGATTGTTTTGTGAGTATGCGTTTTCGGGGTTACTGACGCTGTTATTGTTCGCGTTCCCGCTCGCGCTCACCCAGCCGGTCTCAGCGGCTAAAGCGGTCAGTAAAAGCAGCGAGGCCAAGAGCGACAGCACCATTATAAAAGCCAGCGGCCTTTTAAGCCTGCGGTGACAGCCCTTGGTAAGGTTGTGTATTTTCGTTTTCATACATATTTCCGCCTTCCATAATATGCCTGTATTATTTCCGAGCGCCTGAATTCACGCGCATTAGCATGAGCAAAACAAAGCAGCTATCCATACATCAACATTTCCCCCCAAAAAACAAATAACCGGCACAAAGGCCGGTTACGCCACTTGCTCCCCCGTTTACCGGGCGCCCATACACGCCAACGGGATCATTGCATCCGAAAAAAACGCTTTTTAATTGTGATGGATATTCTGTTTATTGATTCCTGGCGTGAGTTGAAGAAATCAGAATTTTTGCTGAATATCTACATAATGTGTTGTAAATGATGAAATACCCAAAATATACGTATCCCATTTATGGAAATACTCACCAGTGTTTTTAGTATACCACAAAATGTTACAGGGCGGTTACATTTGCTAAATTTTAGTATTATTTTTTTCTTTATAAAAAACGCCGGCTGTCAGGAAAAAGCCTAGCTGCATCAAACAGGTGTGCCTCGGCGCTTTTCCCGCTAAATGATTTGCCGGTAGACGGCAGCTCGCCCGATATACAAAAAATGAGCCCACAAGCAGTAGTTTCGCCTACTTCATGCTGATGTTGCGCATAACTTTTGTTTTTTCGGACAGCAAGCTGCTTTGCCTGCAGCCTTTTGCTCTTTAAGGGTATTAAGAAGGCGCTGCGCAAAGTTCTCATTCTGCGACAGCTCCTGTTTTTCATTTCCGCTTAAACTTTGCGGGCGGCAATGTTGTTTACTATGGTCCGCTATGCTATAATTTAATTCGTAAAATTATTAAAGCGGAAGCTTTGTATCCCTTAAACCGGCATAATATCGACCAATGTAAGAAAGGATGAATTTATGAACTGGCATGAGTATGTGAACGCAACCGGCAAAGTGCCGGCGTGGCCGTATGAAATCAATTACGGCAGAGAACACGTTATCAAAACGGACGTGCTTATTATCGGCGGCGGCGTGGCCGGCATACGAGCCGCGATTTCGGCAAAACAGCACGGCGCGACCGTAGCCGTCGCGGATCGCGGCGCGGCCAAATACAGCGGCGCGGGCGGCGCGGGCGTCGATCACTGGCACGGGGCGGTCCTCAATCCCTGCTCCAAAATCACCCCCCGGCAGTATTCCGATGTAGCCATGTACTGCGACGACGGTTACTGCAACGGCTCTATGCGATACATAGTCGGAAAAGAAGGCTGGGATACCCTGCTTGAGCTCGAAAAGTGGGGCATGCAGATACGCGACGTGAAAGACGAATTCGTCGGCTCCATTTTCCGCGATGACGAAACAAAGCTTATGTTCGCCTACGATGTGGATAATAAGCACTGCCTGCGCGTGTGGGGCAACAACATAAAGCGCGTCGCTTTCGCCGAAGCCAAGCGCCTGGGCGTTGACATCTACGACCGCATCTGCATCTTCTCGCTGCTGACCGAGGGCGGCGTGCAGGGCGCGAGAGTCTGCGGGGCGCTGGGCGTACACGACAGGACCGGAGAGTTTTATATTTTCAGATGCAAGGCGGCCGTTGTAGCCACAGGCGGCGGCTCCCGCATCGGCGGTCTGGCGCCCGAGCTCAACGCGGCCAGCGCGATGGGCGACCTTAACCTCACCGGCATCGGCCACACCATAGGCTGGAAAGCGGGCGCTCAGCTTGTTATGATGGAGCAGGCCGGTACCTACGGCGGCGGCTTCGGCTACACTCCCTACAGCATGGGCAACTCCGACAACACATATCAGGGCGCGCCCACGGTCGACTACAACGGGAAGCCCATCGCCTTTGCCACCCGCTACGGAAAGCTGCTTGACGATTACAGGGATGTCTTCAGGACCTCAAACCCCGACACCTTCGTTCTCGGCCACGGCATAGGCGTTTCCTTCCTCAAGCCGGGTTCCGCCAATGACTACGAAGCGACACATCTTGACCCGAAGATAGGGGAAAAGGTCCGCAGCGGCGAATTCAAAATGCCTCTTTACAACGACTTCACGGATCTTTCCGATCTTGACAGGCGCGCCATATACAACCTGATGCTCGCCCACGAGGGAAAATGCCGCGTGCCCATCTTCGAAACCTGGAACGAAGCCGGTTTTGACCCCGCGAGGGACCTTCTGCAGTGTGTAATCACAACTCCCGATACGCTCTACGCCAGGCCCGGCTGGGTAGGCATCAACGCCGGCCCGAACAACTGGTTCAGCCCCGGCAGCGGCGGCTATCTCACCGACTGGCGGCTGCAGTCCACTATCCCCGGCCTTTTCGTCGCCGGAGGCCGTCCCATCTTCGGCGGCGGCTGCCACGGCGAGTCCCACACCACCGGCCGCTACAGCGGACGTCAGGCCGCAGCCTTCGCCCGCGCGAACGACTTCGCCGAAGCTAACCCGGAGCAGATCAAAAAGGAAAAGGACGCCGCCTACACCCCCGTCAACAACAAGGGCGACATAGGCTGGAAAGAACTCAACTACGCCATAGCGCGCGTTATGGCGGACTACTGCGGCCATGTAAAAACCGAGGAGGTCCTCAATCTGGGCCTCAAGCGCCTTGCCGACATGCGCGAGTCGGAGGGCGAGCGCACCTTCGTTAACAACCCTCACGAGCTTGCCAGGATGGTCGAGGACTACTCGTTCTTCGATCTCGGTCAGTGCTACATAGAAGCCGCGAAAGCAAGAAAAGCAAGCTCAAACATTCTGCGCTTCACGAGGATCGATTACCCCGAGGTCGATCCCGAGGAATGGCACAAGCTTATTCCGCTGTCTTTGAAAGACGGCGAGGTCGTTGCCGGCTCGCTTGACTGCTGGTTCTACAAAAAAGGCCCCTACTCCGAGGACCTTGAAAGTAACTATGTCAAGTATGCCGAGCTCGACTGAGAAAGGAGGCCGTTTAAATGTCTGGATTTTCAATGCCAAGCTTTTCGGGACCCTGCCGTGTTCTGAAATTTGATGCCGATAAGTGCGTAGGCTGCAACCTCTGCGTGGACGCCTGCCCGCTGGATGTTATGATACCCAACCCCGAGCCCGGACTCGAGCCCATAGTCGTTTTTGCCGAGGAGTGCTGGTTCTGCGGCGGCTGCGTGCAGGAGTGCCCGCACGGCGCCATAACGCTTATTTTCCCCGCCAAACAGCGCATCTCCACTATTTTCAAGCGCAAGGATACCGGCGAGGAGTTCCGCATAGGCCAGAAAAAGCCCATGCCTCCCAACATTGTGCCCCCTTCCGGAGAGTAACGGGAGACAACTTAAAATAATCTCAGCTGACGGGGCCGCGGACCGCGGCCCCGTTTTTATGCTTTTTGACATATTGCTTTCCGTTACGGCAAAATGTATAATATGATATATATTTTACGCGCATTCGCGCGTACCCGATTTTGCTTATATTCAACAGGAGAAACCGAAATGGATACTGAAATAATGCGCGCCGAAGATATGGATCAGGCAGGGCTGGCGGAGCTTATGCTCGATATGTTTCATCGGATGATGGTCCATCACACGCTCTGGTTCCGGGAAGTCGAGCATCAGCTGGGCTTCGAGCGCGCGCTTGAGGCGATGGATTATGCCTGGACAAAGAGCCGCGAGATAACTCTCAAGCGGCTGGCGGGAGATTTCGGCTTTGAGCTTAAGGACGGACTTCCGACCGCCCTTCTTGATATGCCCAAAGAAAAGCAGCTCGGTATTATCGACTCCATAGCGAAAAACTGGCTGGCGCAGGACGGAGTCTGGTTTCAGGCCGTTGAGTTCACTCACGGTATGAACGACGCCAAGCGCTGCAACGACTCCACCTGGGTAAGGTTTTCCCCCTT
>JAAYBW010000229.1 GCA_012729975.1 Clostridiales bacterium | reverse complement strand
GCCTTCGGAATTTTGGTGGGGGAAGGTGGATTCGAACCACCGAAGTCACTGACAACAGATTTACAGTCTGCCCCCTTTGGCCACTCGGGAATTCCCCCATATTAAACTATGTCATTTTCACCGGTGCGGCTTGGAGCTGGTGGACGGACTTGAACCCCCGACCTGCTGATTACAAATCAGCTGCTCTACCGACTGAGCTACACCAGCTTGCCGAAGCACCAGCGAAGATGATGATAACAAAACGGAGTATGTTTGTCAAGCTTTTGTTGAAAACGAAAAAATGCTTTACATGGGGAATACTGACTATTATAATATCCCTGCAATATGCGCCGTACCCGCCCGAGCGGGACGACAGCAGGAGGTATTTATGATGGAAAACATGGCAAACAGACAATCCACGGCAGACAAAACCAGACGCATGGTAGGCATGGCAATCTTCTCCGCAATTATTATCGTCTTGCAGCTCATCGCAACCTTCGTAAAAATCGGCTCGTTTTCTATTACACTGGTGCTGATACCCATCGTAGTCGGCGCCGCGGTCTACGGACCCAGATCGGGTGCCTGGTTCGGCGGCGTATTCGCCTTCATTGTGCTGCTGGGGTGTATCTTCGGCTGGGATGTGGGAGGCAATATTCTTTGGAACGCAAACCCGTTTCTGACCCTGTTAATCTGCTTTATTAAAGGCATAGCCGCGGGCTACGCCGCCGGAATCGTTTACACGGCGATAGCGAAGAAGAATCAGTACATCGGAGTAATTGTCGCGGCAATAGTATGCCCGGTGGTGAATACCGGCTTGTTCTGCGTCGCAATGGCACTGTTTTTCCACGACATTCTTGTCGCCTGGGCTGCCGGCAAGGAACTGCTCTACTACACTATTATCGGGCTTGTGGGAATCAATTTTCTCATTGAGCTTGCCATCAATGTGGTATTGTGCCCGACCGTAGCGCGGATAATAAGAATAGGTAATAAAATATAAGGAAGTGCCTTTATGATTCTTGCCTTTGACATAGGCAATACAAATATACTCATCGGGGGCTTTGAGGGAAACAAGGTCTGCTTCCAGTGCCGCATATCCACCAGCCTCGACAAGACCGAAGCGGAATATGCCGTGCTCATTAAGAATCTTTTTGACCTGTACGAAATCAAAGCGACTCAGGTGGAGGGTTCGATTATTGCATCCGTAGTACCGCCGCTTGTTAATATTATAAGAGGTGTAATGCTTCGTCTGACCGGGTGCAAGCCTATGATTGTGGGCCCGGGCCTCAAGACCGGACTTAAAATTACTATAGGCGATCCGAGTGAACTGGGCGCCGACCTTGTGGTTACGGCTGTTGCCGCACTTAAAAAGTATCCAAAGCCCATAATTATTCTTGATATGGGCACGGCGACCACCTTCTCGGTCATAAACAAAAACAGCGATTTTTTAGGCGTTGTCATATACCCCGGCGTAATGATATCCTTCGACGCGCTTACAGCCCGCACGGCACAGCTCCCGCGCATCTCGTTTGATGAACCCAGGCAGCTCATAGGCACTAACAGCATAGACAGTATGCAAAGCGGGCTCATATACGGCAACGCGGCAATGGTAGACGGGATATGCGACCGCATTGAGGCCGAGCTCGGCGAAAAAGCTACGGTATTGGCCACTGGTGGGCTTTCCGGCAGTATTGTCCCTCACTGCCGCAGGGAGATTATCGTAGATGATGACCTGCTTCTGGAGGGCTTGCGGATTTTATACGAGAAAAACAAAAAATAACCGGCAGCGGCGCGGAGCTTTTCGGCACCGCGCCGCTTCTTTCGGTTCCTGAACGGAGGGCCGGGATACATGAACAAAGAATACTCCTGCGGAGCCGTCATCACGCAGGGACAGGGAAACCGCCTTCGCGTTCTTCTAGTGCGCCATAATGCAGGCCACTGGTCGTTTCCAAAGGGACATATGGAGCAGGGGGAAACCCGGGAGGAAACCGCATTGCGCGAAATACTTGAGGAAACGGGGCTTGTAACACATCTGGATAACGGATTTCGCGCTGTTACCGTGTATTCCCCAAAACCCGACACAATCAAAGAAGTGACCTTTTTTTCAGCCCGCCCCGAAAGCGGGGTCATGCGGGCGCAGCCGGAAGAAATAGCGGAGCTGGGCTGGTACAGTCCCGATGAAGCCGCTTCCTTATTAACCTACGAGAGCGATAGAACCGTACTTAACAAGGCGCTTGAGTATTTGAATAGCCCGCGGTCTTGACAGGGGGCCTTCACGCGCCGTATAATCTGACAACAACACAGATAAAGCTGCCGCCTTGCGGGCGGCTGCTTTTTTTGAGGAGGGCTCCTGTCATGTGGGCTTATGTCTGGCCGCTTCTTTTAATAGTGGCATCCAACACCGTTTATCATATAATATCAAAGTC
>JAAYBW010000228.1 GCA_012729975.1 Clostridiales bacterium | reverse complement strand
GGTTTTGACTCGTATACTTCTTGTTGAAGATGATAAAAGCATCGTGGCTAAACTGAGTGAATTCCTTTATTCGGAAAATTTCGCGGTTGAATCGGTTTCGGGACAGGCAGAGGCTCTCCTGAAGCTTGAAAGAGAGACATTTGATCTTGCGCTGCTTGATATTTCGCTGTCGGACGGAAACGGTTTTTCGCTTTGCACAACCATTAAAACAGAATATGGCATACCGGTTATATTCCTGACAGCGTCGGGGGACGAATACAGTACGGTAACAGGTTTTAATCTTGGCGCGGACGACTATATACCAAAGCCGTTTCGTCCCCGTGAACTGGTATCGCGTATTAAAAATGTCCTAAGGCGCTCGGGAAAGAGCGGCGGTGTGGTAGAAATACATGGATTGCGCGTAGACACGGTGAGAGGAACCGCATCAAAGGGGGGACGCGAGCTCTATCTTTCCGCGCTCGAATACAGACTGCTGCTTGTATTTCTCAACAACCGCGGCATAACTCTTTCGCGTACCAAGCTTTTGGAGGAAGTGTGGGATATAGCGGGGGAATTCGTCAGTGACAATACATTGACGGTTTACATAAAAAGACTTCGGGATAAGATTGAGGACGATCCGCAGAATCCTCAGATAATTGCAACTGTTCGCGGTCTAGGGTACAGGGTGGACTAAATATGCGCACATTACTGAAAAACCCCGAGGTACGCGTTAACGTTTTGGTTTCCTCCGTTATTTCCGCGGCAGCGACGGCGGCCGCGTTTATCATGCGCCCGTCATTCGGCGCGTTTACGTTAACAGTCTGCATTATCCTGGTGTCGGTTCAGATAACGGCGACATACAGAAGGTATAAACGAATCAGAAAGATTTGCGCAGATATCGACGTTATACTTCACGGCAGCGCCGATATGCGTCCGGAATTATATGCCGAAGGCGAACTTGCGATTTTAGCCAGTGAAATATACAAGCTGACAATTAAGCTGCGAGAACAGCAGCAGCGGCTTCTGAGTGATAAAAGATTTCTTTCCGACTCTATAGCAGATATTTCACACCAGATTCGTACTCCGCTTACATCAATTAACCTGCTTGTTTCTTTTTTATCCGCGGCTGAGCTTCCGGATGATAAGAGGTTAGAGTACACCGGGGAACTTGCCGAACTGTTAAAGCGAATAGACCGGCTTATTAATGCCCTGTTGAAGATATCAAAATTAGACGCGGGAACGATAGTTTTCAGAAAAGAACATATTAAGATGGAAGACCTGCTTGTGAAAGTTTCCGAACCTTTGCTGATACCGATAGAACTGCGCGGATTGCAGCTGAAAACTGAGGCTGATGGTGAGTTTGCAGGCGATATTTTGTGGACCGGTGAAGCTTTGGGAAACATACTGAAAAACTGTATGGAACATACGCCGCAGGGCGGTATTCTCGAAATAAAAGCGAGAGAAAACGCGCTTTTCAGCGAGATCGTCATACAAGATAACGGTACCGGTATAGACCCGGAGGATCTGCCTCATGTGTTTGAGCGATTCTATCAGGGGAAAAAATCGAACTCGGACGGAATAGGCATAGGTCTGGCGTTGGCAAGGATGATTATCGCCGCGCAGGGAGGTACAATAAAGGCGGAAAACAGACCGTCCGGCGGCACAGTATTCACTGTTAAATTCTATAAGGAAATTATATAAGTATGCGATTTATACCGGTATCCCATTTTGAGGAATACCGATAAAATAAGCTCTCCTATCGCAGGACCGCGGAATCCGACATCACGCGTCTGCAGAAAGGGGAGCTTGTTTTTAATGTACACCGAAATGTGCCATATTAAATGATTCGGTATCGGTTTATATGACATAAATGTAATTGAGCTGTCACCGAGACGTAACATTAAGCTGATAAACTCGTCTTATAATCAGCAAAGGAGCGATGATTTTGGAAATATTGCGGGTTGAGAATCTCAGCAAGACTTACGGGAAGGGCGACAGTATGGTACGCGCGCTGGACGGAGTTTCATTCTCGGTCAATAAGGGCGAGTTCATATCGATAATAGGTCCGTCGGGATCCGGAAAGTCAACGCTGCTGCATATACTCGGCGGAGTGGACAAGCCGACCGATGGGACCGTTTATATGGACGGTCAGGATGTTTACGCGATGAATGATGAGCAGCTGGCTGTGTTCAGGCGTCGACAAGTTGGACTTATCTATCAGTTTTATAACCTTATTCCCGTTTTGAACGTAACTGAGAATATATCTCTGCCGGTACTTATGGACGGACGCGAAGTAAACAGGGAGCGGCTCAGTGAGCTTATCACCACTCTTCGTTTAGAGGGCAGGGAAAAGCATTTGCCGAATCAGCTTTCGGGCGGGCAGCAGCAGCGCGTATCGATCGGCCGGGCTTTGATGAACGCTCCGGCTATTGTGCTTGCCGACGAGCCGACCGGAAATCTGGATTCGAAGAACAGCCATGAAATAGTGGAACTGCTTAAGCTCTCGAACAAAAAATACGGGCAGACGCTGATAATAATTACTCATGACGAGAATATTGCATTGCAGGCCGGAAGGATAATTGCGCTTGAAGACGGCAAAATTGCGCGTGATGAGGTGCTGCGCAAATGAACGTCTTTTCAAAAATCACGCTCAAATCGCTGCTGCAGAACAAAACCCGTACAACTGTAACGATAATCGGGGTTATGCTCTCCGCCGCGCTGATATGCGCTGTGACCACGTCCGTGTCAAGCCTTAATAAATTCGCCCTCGATAACATGGTTTACGAAAACGGAGACTGGCACGGCGCCGCTCTGGAAACGGATCTTCGGACGGTTCGCCTTATTGAAGAATCGCGGGAAGTATTAAAGGCTCAATCGGCTCAGATAATCGGGTATTCGCCGCTGGAGAACTACGCTAACAGCTCAAAGCCGTATCTGTATATAATCGGTGCCGATGACGGTTTTCAGGACATGATGCCTGTACACATCATTAAGGGAGCCTACCCTAAAACATCAGATGAACTGCTGCTGCCCGAGCACCTGATGACCAACGGAGGCATAACTTATTCGTTGGGTGAAAAACTGACTCTCAGCATCGGAGATAGGAGAAGAGACGGGCAGTCTCTCGGACAGCGCACTCAGTATATCGTTTACGATGAAGAAACGGGAGCGGAGCTTGGCGGCGACGAGGATTTCACCGCGCGCGAGATTCGCGAATATACGGTTGTGGGTTACTATGAAAGACCGGATTTTGAGCGGTACCAGGCGCCCGGGTATACAGCGATTACACTTATGGATGAAAATCCGTCAAACACCGGTTCCTATTACGTGTATTTTAAGATGAAGTCGGCCGGCGACATATATTCGTTCATGGAAAATAACGGCCTTGGTTATGAGACAAACGACAATGTGCTTATGTTCAGCGGAGTATCGACTCATGACAACTTTTATTCGGTACTCTTCAGCCTCGCGGCAATAGTGACGGTTCTTATTATATTCGGATCGGTATCGCTCATATATAACGCTTTCTCAATATCCATTAGTGAAAGAACCAGGCAGTTCGGTCTCCTCTCATCGGTAGGAGCAACGAAAAAGCAGCTTCGCGGCTCGGTGTTCTTTGAAGCATTCGCGGTCAGTGTTATCGGCATACCTCTCGGTATATTGGTTGGTGTAGCGGGAATAGGTGTGACGCTTTTTTTGATCGGCGATAAGTTTATGGATCTGGGCGCATTCAGCATACCGATGCGTATCGCGGTTACACCCGCTGCGATATTGGCAGCGGCCGCGGTGGCTGCTCTGACGGTAATAATATCTGCGTGGATACCGTCAAAGCGTGCTACACGGATAACGGCAATAGAAGCTATACGTCAAAACGCGGATATATCCGTAATAGCAAAAAAAGTCAAAACATCCAGTCTTGTATACAGGCTCTTCGGCCTGCCCGGCATGCTTGCGCAAAAGTATTATAAGCGAAGCCGTAAAAAGTACAGAGCCACTGTACTGAGCCTGTTTATGAGCGTTGTGCTGTTTGTGTCCGCAAGCGCTTTTACCGGCAATTTGACCGAATCGGTTAAGGGCAGTTTTTCAACAAAGGGTTATGATCTGATATACGCTTCCGAACTCACCGCACAGCAGAAAAGCTCTGCTGACGAGCTTTTTAGCCTGATCAGCGGAGCGAAAGCGGTAAAAGAGGCGGCTATGGTATCGGAAACCGGCTTTTATGCTCCGATAGAACCTGAATATCTGTCAGAAGCAGTCTTAGCTCTCATGGAGGACAATGATATTCAAATACCTCTGAACGTCTGTTTTGTCGATGACGCGAGCTATCTGCGCTTCCTTAAAGAAAATCGCCTGGACAGTACGCTGTATATGGATTCGTATGAGCCTTTGGCTGTCGGTGTTGACGGTGTGCAGTTTCTCGATTATGAAAACGACAGAATAATGAACCTGAACATTATCGGAACAGAACGCTTTGATATAGACATTTCCATTGAAAACGAAAATGGTAATTCGAAGACGAAAAATCTAAAAGCGGGGACCGTTATCACCGATAAACCTTTTTTCATTACCTCAAATGCCGCTTTAACATTGCTGTATCCCTACAGTGCTCTTGAAGCCGTAACCGAAGGTTATTACTCGGGATTGACAACAAGCTTTCCCATAACCTCCGGAGATCACAAAACATGCTTCGAGAGTCTCCGTATGATTTTAACCGAAAACGACTACGAAACTTACCCGCTTTATGATTACGCTGAGAACGCGGAGCAGAACAGAAACATAATAACGATTATAAACGTGTTCGCATACGGCTTTATAGTGCTCATATCGCTGATCGCGGCTGCAAATGTTTTCAACACCGTTTCGACGAATATAATTCTCAGGCGGCGCGATTTCGCTATGCTTAAATCAGTTGGAATGACTCAAAACGGTTTTCGAAAGATGATGAATTTTGAGTGCCTGCTTTACGGTACCCGGGCCCTGCTCTTCGGGCTGCCTGTTGCCGCGGTGATCGCGTATCTGATTAACCGCTCTATAAATTTGGGCTATGAGCTTAGATTTAACCTTCCGTGGCTATCGATAGCTATTTCCGTTCTGAGCGTTTTTGCCGTAGTTTTCGCTTCGATGATCTACTCGATGAGAAGAATCCGCAAGGAAAATCCCATAGACGCAATGAAAAACGAAAATCTGTAAGCATCAATCCGTTGAGCCCTGGTGTTTGTTGTTTAAAGTGATTTATAGCCGCCCGCCTTCATACTATTACTGTGGCAAGAAAAATATCATTTAGCGGAGGGAGCGAATAATGAGCATACTCAGAAAGCTTGCGAGCCGAAAGTTATGGCTCGCGATCGCGGGTGTTGCAACGGGAATTGCCATGGCGCTCGGCGTTGATGCAAGCGATGTAAGCGCCATAGCAGGCGCGGTGACTGCCGTTATCTCTGTGGTTACGTATATTATCACCGAAGGAAAGATAGATGCCGAAAACGTAAAAGCGAATGCAAACGGCATAAGGTCATCAAAGCAATAATATGGAACTCGGATGAGAACGGTAATATTAATGAAAACAGCGGCAGTCGCATCGGCTGCCGCTGTTTTGTTGAAAAGAAGGAAAAAATAATTGATAATATGATGAAAACGGGCGCGGAAAATGTTGTTCAGTGAACATATTATACGAAAACAATATCGGCGCATTGACAGACCTCGTTAATACAGTATTATTATATCGATATAATTATACTTAATAAGGCTGATGAGGCATATGTCCGATCATGTAAGCAATTCTGCGGCGGTTTCCGTTCATGTACTAAGACGGCTGCCGCAGTATCTGAATTATCTGAAATCTTTGGATACCCGCGAGATCAGGAGCATTTCCGCGCCGGCGATAGCTAAGGCATTACAACTCAACGAAGTGCAGGTCAGAAAAGATCTTGCAATTGTATCCGCAGCAGGAAAACCGAGAACCGGCTTCGCGCTGAGCGCGCTTATAAATGATATCGAAAGCTATTTGGGCTACGACAATGTAAACGAGGCTGTCCTTGTCGGAGCCGGACAGTTGGGAAGGGCTTTGCTTTCATACAGCGGATTTGAAAGCTGCGGTCTGAAGATCGCGGTTGCGTTTGATGCCGATGATTCTGTTGTCGGAATGGATATCGGCGGTAAAAAAGTCTTTCCGGTAAGCAAGCTTAAAGATCTGTGCAAAAGGATGAATATACACATCGGAATCTTAACGGTACCCGCGGACCAAGCGCAGTCTGTATGTGACCGTCTCGTAGACGCCGGAATTCTTGCGATATGGAATTTCGCACCGGTTCATTTAACCGCCCCTGAGGATGTTATCGTTCAAAATGAGAATATGGCGCATTCTTTAGCGGTATTATCAAAACGGCTCAAAGAAAAACGGGATGTCAGCGGATATGCCGGACAAAACCGCTGACCGTCATGAAAAAGCGAACGCCTGAAATGGGAGGTATTTTCACAATGAAGTTCAGTCAATACCCGGCAGTTAATACGGAGAAAAAAGTGAATACGATCTACACCGTGGCGGCCAATTGTCAGGATTGCTATCGCTGCTTAAGAGTCTGCCCGGTCAAAGCTATCAGCGTACATAACGGTCAGGCAAGGGTAGAGGACGAGCTATGCATCAAATGCGGTACATGCGTGAAAGAATGCCCGCAGCACGCGAAAACGATCCGCACAAGCCTTGAGGCTGTCAAAAGCATTATTTCATCAGGTACAAAAGCAGCGGCGAGCGTTGCGCCTTCCTTCGCGGCGGTTTACGGTGGATGGCAGAGCACAAGGCTGCCGTCGGCGTTAAAGCGGCTCGGCTTTGATTATGTATCAGAAACGGCGGAGGGAGCAAAGCTTGTAACGGAAGAATCGCTGAAGCTTACAAAAGAATGCAGTATATGCACAACCTGTCCGGCATTTGTAAACTACATCGAAAAATACTGTCCGGAATACCTTGACATGTTGATCCCGATAGTTTCGCCGATGGTCGCACACGGAAGACTGCTTAAAAAAAGGCTTGGGGATGACTGCGCCGTTGTTTTCATAGGACCTTGCGCAGCGAAAAAAGAAGAGGCCGCCTGGCCCGGAAACAAGGGAGCCATAGACGCGGTGCTTACTTTTTCAGAGCTGCAAAAATGGCTTGACGATGAAGGAATAGAACTCTCCGATTGCGATGACGGCGAATTTGAAAGCTTCGGAAATCTGGAAAAAGCCCGCTTGTTTCCGCTGCAGGGGGGAATGCTGAAAACCGGGAACCTGGACTGCGACGGTACTAATTATGACGTAGTTCATATAAGCGGCTCGGAAGACGTAATCGAGATGTTCGGCATGGATAAGCAAGATCTTGCTTTCACCGTTATAGAGGCAATGTTCTGCAAGGGAGGCTGTATAAACGGCCCCGGAATAAACATTGAAAAGAATATTTTCCTGAGAAAACAAAATGTTATAGAATACGCCGCGAAATCAAACATAAAAGAGAGCAGTATTCAGACAGATATTGATTGCGGAGCCGGATTTCAGCGGCATAATGTTGATTCACTTTTAGCTGAAGTGGATGAAAACCGCATTAACCAGGTTTTCGAAGCCACCGGAAAAAGCAACCCCGAGCTTCAGCTAAACTGCGGCGCCTGCGGGTACTCCAGCTGCCGCGACAACGCTATCGCCGTTGCACGAGGGCTTGCCGAGGCTGAAATGTGTATTCCCTATATGCGCAGACTCGCCATGCAGAACACGGATAAAATAATCGAAGCCAGCCCTAACGGAGTGATAATCCTGGATAAGGATATGCACATACTCAACATAAACCCGGCTTTTCAGACTATGTTTACATGCAATA
Source organism: Clostridiales bacterium (assembly GCA_012729975.1). GTDB lineage: Bacteria > Bacillota > Clostridia > Oscillospirales > Oscillospiraceae > JAAYBW01. Next base: position 8,173 of record JAAYBW010000228.1, on the reverse strand, counting down.
ACGGTATTCTGGGCCGCCATATCACATATCTGCTGGATTCGGACGGATATGAGAAGCTGGCGGATGGCTCTGCGGATAAATACGAGGCAATTAAAACAAGGCACGGTATTAAATACCACGAGCAGATATATTTTCTGAGCGACGAACAGCAGTATGTAGGGATGTACACAGATTTGTCGAAGATGAAATTTGATGATACACAGATCGATCTCATAAAAAAGAATACGATTGAACAGGCTAAAGAGCTGCTGGATCATCAAATCAGATTTTCGCAGGAAATGGCGCATTTTCTGGGTAAAAGCACCGCAAGGAGCGAGGGACTTGTAAAACAGCTCATGGAGTTATACGACGAATGACTGTTATGTAAGGACGGGTGAGATATTGAAGTTCATCGATAATATCGTTAAACAACAGTCAAAACAAAACCAAATCGTATGCGGTGACGTCTGCATCTGCGAAAAAACGATGGAAAGCACAGAGTTTGTTTTATGTGACGGAATCGGTTCCGGCGTATACGCAAATATAGCGGCAATAACTTGCGCTAGCCGCCTTACGGAACTCTTCGGTAAAGGCATATCACTGCGCAGAGCATCAGAAATGATTGCCGATTCGATGCACCGAGCCAGAAACGAGGAGGTACCTTTTTCCGCTTTCTGTGCTGTCAGGATTTTAAACAACGGGCAATTTGCCGTTTATACCTATGAAGCGGTGTGCCCTATTCTTATCAAGGACGGTATTGCAACCGCATTAAAGCAGCATTTTCACTCAACAGGCAGTGAAACGATAGGCGAGTCTTTCGGTACACTTGATTTCGGTGACGGTCTTATCATCTGCTCCGACGGTGTCTCGGAAGCCGGAACGGGAAACGGTTACAGCTTCGGAATAGAGGTTCAGGGTATTGTTGACTTTATAAACAGCAGGCTTGAACAGCAGGTTAGTATGCATGATCTGCCGGATGAGATAGTCAGGATGTCCGCGAAAGTATCCCGTGATATGTACGCTGATGACACGACCTGCGCGCTGCTAGGGTGCCGCGAAGCGGAGCAGCTTACTATAATGAGCGGTCCGCCTGCCATTAAGGCAAGAGACCGAATGTGTACCTTGCGCTTTCTTTCCAAGCCGGGAAAGCATGTTGTCTGCGGCTCTACAACAGCCGATATTGTTGCGCGCGAGTCGGGGAAAAGTGTGCGCCTGTTAAGCGAAAGCACATCCTTCGGCTCTCCGCCGGAATATTATATGGATGGTATAGATATGGTAACCGAAGGAGCGATACTGCTCAATCAGGCTTACAACATACTTGATGTTAATCCGGAGAACTATACCGGGGATTCAGCGGCAGAGCGGTTTTGTATGCTTCTTCACAAAGCAGACGCGGTTACTTTCATTGTGGGTGGAGCGGTAAATAACGCGCATTCCGACCTGCTGTTTAAACAAATGGGGATAAAACCACGTATCGAAGCGGTCAGGCTTATAGCGGAACAACTCAGGAAAATGGGTAAGCTCATTGTCGAAGAGTACTACTGAGCATTTTGCTCCGTATATTGGCGGTGCTTATCAATCCGGCCTTTTTGCCGAAAAATTGCGGTCGATACGAACAAAGCGATTTACAAATATCCCCGCTCAGATGTCCCGAGCGGGGATATTCATGAGATATTTCGGATTTCTCTTCCAATGAAATGAATTCAGCGCTATAATGATGCCTAACATACTATATTTGGGAGGTTCGTTCATGGCGGAAAATTACCTGGGTGAATCGATCGGTAAACTCGGATTCGGATTTATGAGATTGCCGGTTAAAGAAGACGGCACACCGGATTACGAGCCAATGATGGAGATGGTCGATACTTTCCTTGACGCCGGTTTCTCTTATTTTGATACCGCGTATAAGTACCTGGGCTCCGAGGAAGCATTGAAAATAGCGCTTGTTGACAGACATCCGCGAGACAGATTCTATATCGCGACAAAAATGCCTACGTTTATGATAAAAAGCGCCGAAGACATGCAAACTACCTTCAACACCTCGCTTGAGCGACTGGGAGTAGAATATCTGGATTTTTACCTTCTGCACGCGTTCAGTCTGGTCCAGGACGAAAGACTGGAGAAATTGGGTGTTTGGGAATTTATTGATAAACTGAAATCCGAAGGGCGAATAAAGCATTTCGGTTTTTCTTTCCATGATACGCCCGAAAATCTCGACATTTTGCTGACAAAGCATTCTCAGGTCGAGTTTGTTCAGCTCCAGATCAACTATCTTGACTGGGAAAGCGAGAAAGTTCAGTCCCGCAGGCTTTATGAGACTGTAAATAAACATAAAAAACCATTTATAATTATGGAACCTGTTAAAGGCGGGCTGCTTGCGGGTTCAGGCTCGCGGGCCGAAAAGCTGTTCAGGGAGGCAAATCCTGACGTTTCCGAGGCATCCTGGGCAGTTCGGTTTGCGGCTTCGCTGGACGGACTGCTCACAATGCTCAGCGGTATGAACACAATGGAACAGCTCAAGGATAATATAAATACGGTTAAGAATTTGAAACCGCTATCGGAAAGCGAACTGGATACTATCGGAAAAGCTGTGGAGATGCTCAGGAATACACCGGGAGTTCCGTGTACAGGGTGCAAATACTGTTTGGATAATTGCCCCCGGAAACTTAATATACCGTTTTTAATGCGCATTTATAATGATTATCTGGTGTATAACTCGATGGTCGGCAGCGGATTCCCCTTTGCGGAGGCGACATCATCAGGGCGATATCCTTCAACCTGTCTTGCATGCCGAAATTGTGAGGAGCATTGTCCGCAGCATATAGAGATATCGGATGTGATGAGTAAAATGGCTGCCGTTTTCGAAAAGTAACCGGCAGAATTTGATGTCTACATACAAGGTCCTGTAATTTAACGACTGCGTGGCCGGCTTATATACCATTTGAACAGCAACTGAAAAAAGTAATTTTATAATCTAAAAAGTATGTCTGCGAGTTATCGTTATTTGATGATCCGGAGTTCACAGAATAAACGCTGCCGTTTATTTGAAGGTAAAAAGAGGTTACGACTATGAGAAGATCGCTATTTGTTTTAATCGTGATTTCGCTCGCGCTCTGCCTGACATCATGTTCAATATCTAAAAATGTACATGTATCTCCGATACCGGGAGAGACACCGATATCCGATCTGACCCCGGCACCTTCGCCGGAGCTGCCTGATACGCCAACGTTGCCTGATGACCCGGGGGAACTGATAAAGGCTGCATTAAGCGTCGACGAGCTTGAAGCGTTGAAGGAAAGCTTCCTTGAGCAAGAGGATTATCCTTCCGCTCTAGCCGCTGTTGAGCGGATGATAGAGCTAGAGCCTTCCGATGATCTGTATTTGCAGCGAGCAGAGATTCAGATATTGGCCATAGAAAAAAACTATGATCTTCTAAACGCAATACTCGAGCAGGACATCGAAAGGATCACTAACGCAGCGGCATATAAAAAGAAGTTAACCGAACTATATGAAAACGCCGGGCTGCGGCTGATTATCCCGTTTGTACCGGATTACTTATCAGAGGATGAAATAAACAAAGCGGGAAATTTCAGCGTTAACACATACACATATTTCTGGAAGGGAAGCGAGGATTCAAGTGACGCCGGAGTTTTCTCTTCACAGGGTGAATGGATCTACTTCGCCGAAAGCTCGGAAGGATTCTCTTTGCGTAAAGCGAAGCTTGACGGCAGCGATAACCGGATGGTTTGCTCCGATTGGGTGGCCAATATTAACGTAATAGGAGAATGGATATATTATGTAAATCGCGGCGAGGGAAACCCAATTTATCGCATACGCACCGACGGCACCGATAGGACGATGCTCAGCCCTGATGCGTGCGGCGGCTTATGCGTCTTGGGTGACTATGTTTACTACATAAATCTCGGAGCGGGAGGCGAGATTTACAGGATGAAAACCGACGGCAGCCTGCAGGAGCCATACAGCAAGCCGGCTTCCGCGGTATTTTCCGACGGGGAATATTTATACTTTACCGGGCCCGAGGCAGCGCACATAGCGAGAATTGAGCCCGACAGCGGAGAAATCAAGGTGCTTATCGATAGCGAACAGCGGATTTACAGAGTACAGATAGCGCAGGATGCCGTATATTATGAGACGGATCGCAACGGAATGGCTATAGTGCGTATACCTTTTGAAAGCGGAGAGTCCGAGGAAGTATATCTTTCCGAGGGAAAGCTCAGTTCCTTCGTGATTGCGGGCAGTTTGCTGATAGCATCCGAACGCGCTCCCGACGAGTCGGAATCGGTAATAATATATGACCTTAATGCGACAGACTTGCTTTATGAGATAAAAGGAGCTTCCAGCGATTCAGTTTGCGTCGCTTCGGACGGGGGAGTTTACTTCGGCAATTATTTTGATAATGATAAGTTTTACCGCATTGACCTAAATACCGGAACAGCCGAAAAGATCACATAAAGCAGACATAAGCGTTGTTATTACCACATATATTAATTATATTTCCTATTCGAAAAGGAGCATGCCCGCGAGGACAAGCTCCCTTTCGTTTTTTAGATCATTTAATCCCTTATTGTTTAATGGTTTAAAGATGATGCTCAAAGCGATTTATCACTTCATCCTGGATAGACTCAGGCAAACGGGTAAAGTAGGCGCTGTATCCCGCCACACGTACAATGAGTTCGCTGTGATCGGCGGGGTTTACTTTTGCGTCTTCCATATCGGCTTTATCGGCCACATTGAATTGAACATGCTTGCCGCCGTTGGTGAGATAAGTTTTAATCATGCTCGCGAGCTTCATGAGGTCCGCATCGGTCTGAATAGAGGCCGGATGTATTTTCATGTTTAGCAATGTGCCCTGATAGGGATCCTGATTAACTTTCATAGCGCTCTGTAAAACAGCGATAGGGCCGCTTACATCTTTGCCGTGTTCGGGTGAAAGTGAGGCGTCGGCCAGAATATCGCCGCTCTTGCGGCCGTCGGGAGTTGCGCCGGTAACCAAACCGCCGGGCTGATGGGCGGAAATCGAGATGGCGTTAGGAGTGACATGTCCGCCGTAAGCTGTGCTGTTCTCCGCGCATGTATCGGCGAAAAGCTGATATATTTCGGCGACAAAACGGTCGGCCTCGTCAATATTATTACCGTACTTCGGAGCTTTGAGAAAGTCATTGCGCATCTGTTCGTAACCTTCCCAATCGGAGTCCAGAGCGGTAAGGAGCTCAGCCATAGTATACTTTTTCCGGTCGAATATAAGCTCTTTGACGGCACAGAGAGAATCGCCCACATTAACGCCGCCGACGGCGCCCAGGCAGCTGCAGTTTTCGATGTCAAACTGCTTTTCCAGTAAGTCCTTGCCGTCTTTAACCCCGTTTTTCATAAGAGCGCTGCGAAAGGGGTCGGGAAACAAATCGCGCTGTATTATCAGCTCTACATTGTTTCGTTCGGCTGCCATGCTGAGCAGATGCATAAACTGTTTGCGGAAGGCTTCATAATACTCATCAAAAGTTTCCATCGCAGTGACATCGCCGGTCTCAATACCGACATTATCACCGGTATATCGGCAGAAACCGTTATGCATGAAGATATCAAAGGCCTGGCTTATGATAAAAAATACTACAACCTGAGTTCTCGAACGAGCCGGCACGTTACCGTCCACGCAGCCCGTCATGCAGTAATCCCTTGCGTCGGTAAGCTTCATGCCGTAGTCGGTGAAAAAGTTAATATAGCTGTCGTCTCCAACGAACGCGGGCATGCCGATACCGGTGCGTACGACCTCCAAAGCCTTTCTCATCAGTACATCCGGAGTATTTTTATGAACGCGGAGAGTGATCGTAAAGTGGGGAAGTAAGATATCTTTGCTTGCTTCCAGAAGCAGATAGGTCAGTTCGTTCGTTGCGTCGGTACCGTCTTCTTTGACCCCACCGAGTGTCCAGTTGTACCATTTTGCCATACCGGCGTTTTTCGCGCGGTTGGCTTTACCCGAAACGCGGTTGATTTTCATGACCTTGCACTTCATAATTTCCAGAAGCTCAAGAACCTCATCATCGGTAATAATGCCTTTGTCAATATCCTTTTTATAATACGGGTACATATACTGATCGAAACGGCCGGCGGCGGTGGTCGGAGAGGGCAGAGCCATAAGGAAGGTAAACCAGAAGCTCTGCATAGCCTCGCGGAATGACTCGGAGCGATACCGGGGCACCTTGCGGCAGATGCGCGCCATTTCTAATAGTTCCGCCTTGCGTACCCAATCGCTTTCATCTGAGGCCATCTTTTCAGCCAGATCGGCATATCGGTTAACAAAACGAATCCACGCCTCAAACACAATTATGACCGCTTCCCAAAAGGTGCGTTTTTTAATGGCGTCCCCGGAAGTGTAGCGCAGTTCTTTTATGCAGCTTTTTGCTTCATCTATTATGGATTGAGCGCCCTCACACAATATACGCTCGTAATCGATACATACAAGAAAGAAACCGGGACCGAGACCATAGCCTGACATGGCAAAGCCGCCGCCGGATCCTTCTTTGCGATCCTTCCATGGAGGCAGGATCGTGCCGGATTTCATAAATGGCCACATCCGCTCATCCATACCGAGGGATTTGCTCATCTCGCCTATGAGAGTGCTGTTGAGAGAATTACCGGCAAATCGATCGTTCAGGCGATAAAGCTCGGCCTCGTCATCAGGATCAATGCAATAGATTTCACTCTTGAGTGATTCGACCTCGTCGCGAGTCCATATGCCGTATTCATACTGCATCTCAAGGCCGAAGGGCTTGCTCGCGCCTGAGCCGCATAGTAAATCGTCGGGTTCAATGAAAATCGTGATATTATCAAGAACATGAGCGTGAAGCTTTGCGCGGCGCAGCAGAGTGGGTTCTCCGGCGGTCACATCAAGGGATTCATTTGCAAATTTGAAGTACTCAATACAAAGGGGATATTTACTGATCTTCAGACTTTCTTTTATTCTTTTTACTCTATCGGTCATATTAAAGAACTCCTTTTTCAACTGAAAGCCTGTTAAATACGGCCGGCCCAAAGGCATTCACGTTTCATGATAAAATAACAGTATTGCTAAACCCGCGCATCGTGATGACGCACGGGTTAATTTCGTGTACAAATATGTATAAGTCACCGGAAAGAACCCGGGATGTCCGGATTTATTGAAATGTGTCAGCCGCGTTCGAAGTTGCCGCGTTTAAAATTTACCATCGCGTTATAAACATCAACATTAGTAGTGGTGACTTCCAGATCGGGGCGTCCGGAAGCTATAAAGTGAACAAGATAGCCTTCGTCGTTATTACTCTCGCGCTGTACCGGCTGAAGACGGTAACCGGCGGCAGAAAGCAAGTCAGTGAATGTAAACCATTGGTCGAGCGAATCAATTTGCTTCATAATAACCTCGTAAATACAGTATATTTTTATCACGATATATCACCGGCTTACACCGGCAGCGGATGATTCAGACACAAATCGGATTAACTATTTGTCTGCTTATTATAATTTAAAAGCCAGAAGTATGCAAGGAAAACATAATAGCGGAACGTATCGATTAACGAGAAACGGTAAAGAGAGAGTTAAGCGGCCATTAATTGCTATCAAGTCTTCAAATGTACCATACTCTTCCACACCGCCTGATTTATGCGAGATATTGTTAATCACCGCGGTAGGCTTTATAGTGTTCTTCTAGTTGCTCCAGCAAATCTCTTTCGCAAGTCGGCAGCCGGTTTAAACACATTTCATATACAACGCATTTGCGGCAATCACCGAAATTGGGACACTCGGTGTTCACGCAGTCACATTCGAACTTGTCTGCTTCGCGTGCGTTTTCCAGCGCCGCGCGCATTTCACCGGGGGTTACTTTAGGAGGATTTTCTCTCCATTTGAATTTATCCGGCTGTTCCAATATGTTTTTATCTTCCAGCATTTCAATGCATCCTTTCCATTATAATAAGATTACGTTTCGGGAGATCGGCAAAAAAGACTATTTATCGCGGCTAAATAGAATATAATGCTCCTCGAGATCACCAAGCAGAGACCTTTGGCAAGTAGGGAACTGCTTTAAAGATAAATGGAATACGATGCATTTGCGGCAATCGCCGAAAAACACGCAGTTAGTATTCCAGCAGTCACATTTCATCTCATGCGCCTTATCGGAGCACTCGAATGCCGCGCGAATCTCATC
>JAAYBW010000227.1 GCA_012729975.1 Clostridiales bacterium | reverse complement strand
GCGCTAATACGGGAATGTATGTATCATCCGGAGTTCCGTCGGGCATTTACAGATTGAAAACGTACACCAGTATAAAAATAACTATACCGGCGAGCGAACCGACAAAGTGCTTGGTAATATTGCTTTTGTAATACATAACGGAAAAGACTGCGCTGATCGCGAGAGGTATTCCGAGACCGTAAATTTTCGGTACGGTCCGCGCGCCTGAAGTTGTCATCTGTATGACAACCGCGTCCGGCAGGATAAAGAACCCGATTGCCGCGAAAATGACCGCGGCTGCAATAGTAGAGATCATTATGGCGAGTTTCGTCTGTTTGCTTTTCATAGTCGGCTCCTGTATGAGTAAGTTCCGAAGACCGGGCGGGGCTACCTGAGTTCACGCTGAACGTTTATGATCGAGGCTTGCGTATTATCCTCGATGAATGCCAAAACCGAATCGATAATACTGTCCGCGTGCGATACCGAATCGGTGACGCAGGCCAGCCCGAGCACGATTGTTTGATGTACGTCCTGCGCGTCTGTTTCGGCGATCGATATATTAAACTTGTTCCTTGTTTTGGTTATTAAGCTTTTTACCACGGTGCGCTTATCTTTTAAAGAGCGGACCCAGGGAGCGTATAGCTTGACGGCGGCGGATTCGATGATCATATCCGATAATCCTTTCGCTGACGCGGGTCAGAAAATGCCCGGCAGCCATCTTACAATAAGCAAACCGACGGCAAAGGACAGAATATTGGCCGCAAGCGCGTACAGCCAGTGGTGAATCTTTCTGTCCGGGCGCGCGTCGAAGCGGCTGAGCCGTTTGCGATAGACAAGGCCTTCGATGATAAAGACGGCGATTTCCATCCACACGTAGTTGAAAATAAACGCAAGCAGGCCATAGCGGTAATTGATGATATTTAAAAGAATGTTGAGCACGGTTTGCGTTGCGATATTGGTCAGGACGATGAGCCGTATCTGTTTTTTCGCGCGTAAGCCGAAGAGCAGCGCGAGGCCGAGCTCTACGGCGATCGTCACGAGGATCCTGCAGAGTAAAGAGACGAGCTCCCATGTGAAGTCGTATGTCCGCCTGACGTCCAGCTCGGCGTTATCCGTGACGGACAGTATGTCAAGATCATTTGTGTCTGCCGTGTAATAGCTGTCGAAGGCGTAGCGCTCATAGCTGTCCGCGCTTGCGACAAAGCGGTCATATTCGGGAAAGTATATCAGGATTTTAAATTTGCCGGGCGGAAAGTATGACCAGCTGAAAGAATCGGTGTCGGAGCAATCCTCTAAATATCCGATAAAATGGAACCCGTCCGCATCCGAATATGACCTGAACTTATTCCAGATCTCTTCGCTTGCGTACCCTGCGTGATATGTTTTGTCCGTACTCCAGGGGCCGGTCGATTCCGTGTCGGAAAGCAGGGTTACGTAATAGCTTTCCCCCTCCAGACCCTTGAAATCCACCACGACGGAGGGCTTCGGGCCGACATCCGCGAAAGCCGGTAAGGATAAGACAGGCAACAGCAGGGCAATGACAAGCGCCCACATACATATACGCTTTTTCATCAGCGCCTCCTTTGGATAGTCATTCGGGGGAAGACAGTTTCGGCCGAACGCAGTTCGCCTCTACGAATAACGCATTATATCATCAATGGAAGGGATTAGCAAACACGTATGGCAGAGCGGCTGTCACCGGGTCGCGATGACAGCCGCTCGTTTTAACGAGGCAGGATTCAGCCTTCTTGAGCGGAGGCGAGAGCCTCAAGCTCTTTTTTGAGATCTATACGGGGGAAGATGATGTCACCCTTCTTCACGGTTATCTGCTCGCCGAAAACGCCGAAGCCGGCGGTTTCCCAGGTGAACTGTTCCGGTAACGCGCCTATCTGCGTTCTTATCTTTTCACAGGAGTCGGGCATAAACGGAGAGAGCAAAACGGAGCAGAGCCTCACGGTTTCAAGCAGATTATACAGCACGGCGGCAAGCCGGGCTTTTTTGCCCTCGTCCCGGGCTAGTATCCACGGCGCGGTCTCGTCGATATACTTGTTTGCGCGGGAGATGACCTTCAGAACCTCGACAAGGGCCGTCTGAGGCGCGTAGGTGTCCATGGCTTGCTCGTATACGGAGCGCAGCTGACCCGCCATGCCGACAAGCTCAAGGTCCGCGTCGTCGGTCTCACGCGGGGATGGGAGAGTTCCGCCGAAGTATTTGTCGACCATTGCGGTGGTACGCGAAACGAGGTTTCCGAGATCGTTTGCCAGGTCGGAGTTTATGCGCGATATAAGCGCTTCGTTTGAAAACGTGCCGTCGGAGCCGAAGGGAAACTCGCGCATGAGAAAATACCGGAGCGCATCGACGCCGTACCGCTCGGCGAGCACGACGGGATCGACCACATTCCCCTTGGATTTTGACATCTTGCCTCCCTCAAGGAGCAGCCAGCCGTGTCCGAAGACTTTTTTGGGAAGCGGCAGGCCGAGCGCCATGAGCATGGCGGGCCAGATGATGGAATGAAAGCGGGTTATCTCCTTGCCGACTATGTGCACGTCTGCGGGCCAGTATCTATGAAAATCATCATAGCGGTCGTTTTCGTAGCCAAGAGCGGATATATAGTTTGACAGCGCGTCTACCCAGACATAAACGACATGCCCCGGGTCGAAATCGACGGGAATGCCCCAGGTGAAGGTGGTGCGCGATACGCAAAGGTCCTCCAGTCCGGGCTTTAAGAAGTTGTTTATCATTTCGTTCATGCGGGAGGAGGGCTCGAGAAAATCGGGCTGCGCTTCAAAAAGCGCGGCTATGCGCTCCGCGTAGGCCGACAGGCGGAAGAAATAGGCCTCTTCCTCGGCGTCGTAGCACTCGCGTCCGCAGTCGGGGCAGTTTCCGTTTACAAGCTGGCTCTCCGTCCAGAAGGATTCGCAGGGCGTGCAGTACTTGCCCTTGTATACGGACTTATATATGTCCCCCTGCTCGTATAGCTTTTTGAAGATGCGCTGTATGCTCTGAACATGATACTCGTCCGTTGTGCGCACAAAGCGGTCGTTTGATATATTCATGAGCTTCCAAAGCTCAAGTATGCCTGAAACCACACGGTCAACGTATTCCTTTGGCGTTATCCCGGCTTCGGCGGCCTTTTTCTCGATTTTCTCGCCGTGTTCGTCGGTACCGGTCAGGAACATGACGTCAAAGCCCTGCATTCGCTTGTACCTCGCTATCGCGTCGGTCGCGACGGTGCAGTATGTGTGGCCGATATGCAGCTTGTCAGACGGATAGTAGATAGGCGTTGTGATATAAAAGCTGCCTTTGCTCATGCTCCGATCCCCTTTCTGTAAAAATGTCATGCCATAATATCAAATTACACGGATGGTGTCAATTCCGGCCGGAAAGCATATTGTTCTTTTTTTCTTTATATCAACGTGGTATAATACTATGAATATTTATTGGCATACGGCGATACCTACATCGAATCGATCGGAGAACGAAATGAGTTTAATAACAAAACTGTTCGGGACGCACAGCGAACGCGAACTAAAGAAAATATACCCGATTGTGGATGCTATAGATGCTCTCGAGAGCGAGTACAAGGCGCTGTCGGACAGCGAGCTCAGGCAGAAAACAACGGAGTTTAAAGAACGCCTTAAAAACGGCGAGACTATGGACGACATTTTGCCGGAGGCCTTTGCCACCGTGCGCGAGGCCGCCTCGAGAGTGCTCGGGGAGCGGCATTATCGCGTGCAGCTCGTAGGCGGAATAGTGCTCCATCAGGGCCGCATCGCGGAGATGAAGACAGGCGAGGGAAAAACGCTGGTTTCAACCCTGCCCGCATATCTGAACGCGCTTGAGGGGAAGGGCGTTCACATCGTGACCGTTAACGACTATCTGGCAAAGCGCGACAGCGAGTGGATGGGTAAAGTTCACCGCTTCCTGGGGCTCACGGTCGGCCTTATTGTTCACGGCATCGACAGCAATCAGCGCCGAGAGGCGTATAACGCGGACATAACATACGGCACGAACAACGAGATGGGCTTTGATTATCTGCGCGACAACATGGCGCTGTATAAGAACAATATGGTCCAGCGCGGTCATGTTTTCGCGATCGTGGACGAAGTGGACTCGATACTCATCGACGAGGCAAGGACTCCTCTTATTATATCCGGAACGGGGGACGATTCCACAGACCTTTACGTAAAGGTAGACACTTTTGTGCGCAGGCTTAAAAAGCTTGTCGTCGCCTCGACCGACGAAAAGCAGGAAGAGGCTGAGGATATCGACGCGGATTATGTTGTGGACGAAAAGTCTAAGTCCGCGACGCTGACTCTGAGCGGGGTAGCGAAGGCGGAGGCGTATTTCGGGCTGGAAAACCTGTCCGACCTTGAAAACTCGACGCTCTCTCACCATATAAATCAGGCTATTAAGGCGCACGGAATAATGCACCGCGATGTGGACTACGTCATTAAAGACGGCGAGGTAATCATCGTTGACGAGTTCACCGGCCGTTTGATGTACGGCAGACGCTACAACGAAGGACTGCATCAGGCGATAGAGGCAAAGGAGCAGGTAAAGGTAGCGGCGGAAAGCAAGACTCTTGCCACGATAACCTTCCAGAACTACTTCAGGATGTACTCCAAGCTTTCCGGTATGACGGGAACGGCGCTCACAGAAGCCGAAGAGTTCTCAACGATCTATAACCTCGATATTATCGAGGTGCCTACGAATATGCCGCTGGCGAGAAAAGACAACCAGGACGTGGTGTATAAAAACGAAACCGGAAAATACAGGGCTATAATCGAACAGATTAAGCAGTGCCACGAAAAGGGGCAGCCGGTGCTTGTGGGCACGATATCCATAGAGAAGTCTGAGTACCTCTCCGGACTGCTAAAGCGCGAGGGTATAAAGCACAATGTGCTAAACGCCAAGCATCACGAGAAGGAAGCCGAGATAGTAGCTCAGGCGGGTAAGTTCGGCGCCGTTACGATCGCTACGAACATGGCCGGCCGAGGCACGGACATAAAACTTGGAGGAAATCCCGAGTATATGGCCAAAAGCGACATGCGCAAGGCCGGGATTTCGGACGAGGTGATAAACGAGGCTACGGGTTATGCCGAGACGGAAAACCCCGAGATCCTTGATGCGAGAAAATTCTACGCCGAGGCATACGCAAGGCACAGCGAAGAGGCGGCGCAGGAAGCGCAGAAGGTTAAGGCCGCCGGGGGTTTATTCATAATCGGAACCGAAAGGCATGAAAGCAGACGTATAGACAACCAGCTCCGCGGCCGAGCCGGACGTCAGGGCGACCCGGGCGAAACGCGCTTTTATCTTGCTTTAACGGACGATATTATGCGTCTATTCGGCTCCGAAAGAGTTATGGGCATGATGGAGGCCCTGG
>JAAYBW010000226.1 GCA_012729975.1 Clostridiales bacterium | reverse complement strand
TCATCGGCCCGAAACTAAGTCAAGGTCAAGCGTGCAGCCGCTCCCGGGTCCGGGCAAAATACTGTCAATCAACGGAGCCGGGTTCCCGCTGCCCGCCGTCCTGTGTATAACGCTTTACCCGCTCCTGCGCCTGCCGACAGAGCTCTTCGATTTCCGGCATGGAAAATTCATATTTCATGCCGCAGAAGCGGCAGATTATCTCAATGGGCTCCCCGTCGGAAAGCATGTCTTCAAGCTCACCCGTGCCCAGCGAGACCAGCGCGGAGGCATAGCCTTCACGTCTGCAGGCACAGCGGTATTCAACCGGTTTCTCTTCCAGTATCTCGTAGGGCACACCGGAAAAAACCGCTTCAAAAACCTCTTTCGCCCCGGCGCCCTCCGCCAGCATAAGAGAAATGGAATCCAGCGACTCGACATTTTTTTGAAGGCGTGCTGAGGTCTGCTCGTCCGCAAAGGGCATAAGCTGCAGCAGCATACCCCCGGCCGCTCGGCATTGTCCGTCCGGAAATACGCGCACGCCGAGAGCACAGGCGGTGGGAGTCTGCTCGCTTTGAGCGAAATAACCCGTTATGTCCTCCGCGACCTCTCCGTTCGTCAAAGGTGCGCTTCCCACATACGGCTCTCCCTTTCCGGTATCGCGCACAACATAAATCGATCCGTTTTTTCCGATGGCTCCGCCGACGTCCAGCTTGCCCTTTTCGTTCGCCGGAAGCTCTACGCCCGCGTCGCCGCAGCAGCCGCGCACATTTCCCCCGCTGTCGGATACGCATACGATTCCCTCGCAGGGGCCGTCGCCGTTAAGACGCAGCGTCAGCGAGCCCTTTTCCTCCTTGAGCATGCTGCCCATAACGGACGCGGCCGTAAGGCAGCGGCCAAGCGCGGCAGTCATTGTCTTTGAAGCTTTGTGTATCTGTCTGGCGTGCTCGACGATCGCCGTGCTGTCTTCAAAAAACGCTCTGGCGGAGCCGTCCCGTGATATAGCCCGGGCTATATAAGAGCCTTTCATCAGGTGTTCCCTCCGTTTGCCGAAGCTGCGCGCGATTCGCGTGTGCAAGGACAGGATAACAGACAAATACCGGGATTTCAAGGCTTCGCGCAAACTGCCGAGTCCGCGGGCAAAGCAAAGAGGGGAGCCTGCGTCCGCTCCCCCCCGATGAGTACGCCGGGCGGTATCCCGGCGGCTTTTCCGGCTGCGTCACATACCCAAAGCTTCGCTTACCTCTTCTATGATATCGCTTATTGCTCTGAGCGCTTTGCCGGCAGCTCCGTTTCTCTCTCCGCTGTGCTTTTTAGGCGAAAACAGCATGCCCATAGCTACGCCTACGCCTATGCCCACGCTTATCCCCTTGACAAAGTCCTTCGCACACATCATCCGATCACCTCATTAACCGATAATATCAAGTATAGTGTTCCCGATGCGGAGCGAATAATCTTGTAAAATATATACTTTGGAGGTAAAATCATACAAATACGAAAGAGAGCTTCCGCAATGCTGATAATAAAAAACGCCCTCGCGGTTGATCCGGCGCTGAAAACAGCTTCGCACCGCGACATTTATGTGGATAACGGAGTTTTCGCGGCCGAACCGATCGCCGGGGCGGCCGAGCTGGACGCGTCCGGGCTTGTCGCCGCGCCCGCGTTTTTTGACATGCACGTCCATTTTCGCGAGCCCGGTCAAACGGATAAGGAGGACATAGCCTCCGGCTCCGCCGCAGCCGCCGCGGGCGGTGCGGCCCGCGTGCTCTGCATGGCCAACACTATACCGCCCATTGACTCGCCGGAGCTCGTTTCTGCCGTCATACAAAAAAGCAAAAGCGCCCCTGTCCGCGTGTATCAGGCCGCCGCGGTAACCAAAGGACTGCTCGGACGGGAGCTCACGGACTTCGCCGCTCTGAAAAAAGCCGGCGCCGCCGCGCTTTCCGACGACGGCAGGCCGATAACAGACGCGGCTTTAATGCTCGAAGCCCTGCGCCGCGCCAATGAACTTGACATGCTCATTATCGCGCACAGCGAAGACTCGTCTTTGACCGACGGCAAGGCGATTAATCTGGGCGCGGTATCCGAGCGGCTGGGTATATCCGGCAGGCCTGCCTTCGCGGAAGAATATATGGTAGCCCGCGACGCCATGCTGGCCTCTCTTGCCGGGGCGCGTGTTCATATAGCTCATGTGTCCACGGCGCGAAGCGTCGAGATCATCCGCCGCGCAAAGGCGGAGGGCGTCAGGATATCCTGCGAGACGGCGCCTCATTATTTTTCTTTCACTGAGGATGTTGTCGCGGAGCTTGGCAGCGCGGCAAAAATGTATCCGCCGCTTCGAACCGAGAAAGACAGGCTCGCCGTGATTGCCGGCCTGCGCGACGGTACGATCGATTGCATAGCGACCGATCACGCGCCGCACACCCGCGCCGAAAAGGCGCTTGACCTTGAAGCGGCCCCGGCCGGCGTTGTCGGCCTGGAGACCCTGCTGTCAGCCTCGCTGTCCGCGCTGTATCGCGGCGGCGCGCTTACCCTTCCGGAGCTTATGGAAAAGCTTTCACTTGCCCCCGCGCGCCTCCTGGGGCTCCCGGGCGGTTCGCTCGCGCCGGGTAATCCGGCCGATCTGGTGCTATTTGACCCACGGGAGGAATACCGCGTGGATACCTCCCTGTTTTTATCAAAAGGACGCTCTACCCCGTTTTCCGGAAAGAAACTGTCCGGACTTGTCATGATGACTCTCCGGGCGGGCAGAATAATATACGAAAACCCGCGGAGGCCTCTTTTATGGACAAACTTATAGAAAAAATATCGGAAAAGGGCAACCCGACCGTCGCGGGCCTTGACCCGCGGCCTTCCCATCTGCCCCCGGGATTTTTGGACCGACTCCCGCCCGCGGAAGCTTATCTGGAATTCAGCCTCGGCCTCATAGACGCGCTCGCCGACATTGTACCGGCCGTAAAGCCGCAGGCCGCATGTTATGAGGCGCTCGGGTCCGCGGGCATGAGCGTGCTTGAAAAGACCATAACCTGTGCGCGCGAAGCGGGGCTGTACGTAATAGGCGACGCGAAGCGCGCGGATATCGGCTCCACGGCGGAGGCATACGCCGAAGCCTGGCTGGGAGACGGCGCTTTTTCCTGCGACGCGGTGACTGTTAACCCCTATTTGGGGAGCGACGGCATAATTCCCTTTTTAGACGCCGCAAAAAGCCGCGGCGGCGCGGTTTTCGCTCTTGTAAAGACAAGCAATCCCTCCTCCAGCGAGCTCCAGGACATCGATGCGGGCGGCGCTCCGCTGTGGATGCGCGCCGCGGAGCTTGCGGAAAAGCTGGGCGGGGACAGCATCGGCATTCACGGCTATTCTTCTCTGGGGGCGGTAACGGGGCTTACGCACCCGGCCGACATCCGCGCGCTGCGCATGCGTTTTCCCCATATGTTCTTCCTTGTCCCCGGATACGGCGCTCAGGGCGGCGGCGCCTCCGAGGCGGCGCTCGCTTTTGATTCCCGCGGCCTCGGGGCCATAATCAATTCCTCGCGCGCCATTATGTGCGCGTGGAAATCCCGGGGCGGCGATTACAAAACAGCGGCACGCGCCGAGGCTCTGGCCATGCGCGACTCGCTCAGGGACGCTCTGTCGTAAACCCGGCTATTTTGCTATTGTCTTCTTACCGTTCATGAAGTATAATCTTTATTAGGAGGTGAACCGGCATGAACAATACCATTAAGCTGCTCTTCAAGATATCCGCCGCTATTTTAATCATCGCGTCCGCTGCAGTCGCCGTCTACGTGTTCAGAAACGAGATAATTCGCTTTCTGAAGGACGCGAAAGAAAAAGTCAAAAGCATGAACTGCTGCTGCCAGGCAGACGATTTCGACGAGTTTGAGGATTTTGAGGATGTTTGACCTCCGGCCGCGCCGACTGTTGTAACAGCTGCCCTCCTCCGGGGAACTTTTTGACACCGCAAACCGCCCCGCGTGCGGGGCGGCTCAGATACCGTTATTCTTTAAAAAGGGATAACGGTATCTCTTTTTTTTGCATCGGTATCTCTTTAAATCCGGAGGCATCAGTACCAGTTTTTATCCAGATTCTCTTTCCAGATTTCAGCCAGCAGCCTAACTTCCCGTATAAAACGCTTATCGTCCCAATCTTCCTTTTTTTCCAGTGTATCCACAACCGAAAAGCTAAACGAGCTGCCGTCTCCCCAGTAATCTGTGAGCTTTATCTCCGTACTTCTTCCTGTCGCTTTCGCGAAATCGAACCGGTTTTTTGCCCCCGCCAGATCCGCCGTGTATTTCAGAAGGCATCTTCCGTCGGTGTCATTTACAATACAGTAAACCCCTCCCACCTGCTTTTTTGTCTTATATGCCGCGGCAAGCTCTTTTCTGGAAGCGTGCTCCATCAGTATCCCATCTCCCTGAGCAGAGACGACAGCACGGCCAGCCGCTCGCTTATGAGCTCGTCGTCTTTGGAGAGCGCAGCGAGAAAGAGCTTAAGATCCTCGCATATACAGGGATTGTCCTGCGCTATACTAAGCGTGAGCGCGTCGCCCTGCAGACCTATACGGTCTATTATCGGATTATCCTTGTCATAACCGTCGGAATATCTGTAGGATTCCTTTGACCACGCTATGGCTTTTGCGATGACAATCGCCAGATCGAGGACCCTGTGCAGGGGCAGTTCCTCGCTTTGCCTGGACCACTTTTCACCCGTATGCCGCCAGACCTTTGCGGAAATGTCCACCCTTCCCCTGTCGTTCCACTGCGCGAGGCCTACGGACAGCCCCTGCGCGTCGCCCGTTCCGGCCGAGCGCCCGTCCGCGCTGCCGTAGTTTTCAACAACGAAAACCGGTTTATGTTTAAGCTCCGTCGGTATTTTCATTTCTTCCTCCATATTAGTAGATTAGTGATTTAGTAAATTAGTCGCTTTTCTTAAGTATACGCAGAAAATCGGATTTGTCAACAGTTTCGGATTCATAATTCCGGCCTTTGCTTTCGAAGACAGCCGGATAAGACGGCAGCCGCCGCGCCGCAGCTTGCAAAATAAAGGAGGAACGGCTATAATCCGTTTGTATGAACGGAGGGTAAATATGGCATCGATTCACCCGGGCGGCGAGGAACTGACCGACCGCTGTGTTGCGCTGGCCGGCTTTGAAGCCGGAATGAGAATACTGGACGTGGGC
>JAAYBW010000225.1 GCA_012729975.1 Clostridiales bacterium | reverse complement strand
GGGCGTTGTTGCCTATGCCCGCATTATTTACCAGCATATCCAGGCGGTTAAATCGCTCTTTAAACCATTCGGCCGCCGCTGAAACGGAGTCCTCGTCTCTTACATCCATGGGGACAGCGTATACATCTCTCCCCTCCCCGCGCAGCCGCCGGCATGCGTCGTTTAGCTTCGCGCCCGGCCTTGCCGCGATTACGACCGTGGCGCCATGTGCCGACAGTTCATTTGCCATCTCGAAGCCCATACCGCTTGATCCGCCGGTTATGAGCGCCGTATAGCCCTTTAAATCTATGCTCATTGTATACTCTCCCCTCTATGTCGGCGCTTTCAGTACCGACGGCATAAACGGCTGTGCTGCTGTTAGCTGAAGATACCGCACCCTCTACCCTGCCATTCTTAACTTATGGAGAATTCCCGGAGCCCTGCGGCTACGAGCCGAATGGCGCGCGGTAAGACAGCCGGCCGCGGTGGGCAGCGGCGCCGCTCAGGCGCTCCGCATCCGTCACCGGCAGCTCAAGCCCGAAAGCACTGCCGGCGTCACCATCACGGCAACAGCTCTCGGTTTTCCTTTAAACACGCGTATAACGGCGGAGGTAATAACGGAACAATACGCGTTTATCATTAAGTCGCCTTTAAGCTTGCATGATAACAGTTATATAGTAATACTCCCCAGCCGAAACGTCAAATTCTGCGTGGTGCAGATTTCCAATATCCGTTATGCGTCTATCCGCAGCCAAGGTTAGTTATATATCCGCATAAAGATGCTCTGCAAATAGACGAATGTATGTATAATATCGCCAGTGAATGAGGAGCCTGCGAACCGCTTTGGGGGTTCGCAGGCTCCTCATTTGTGTAAGCGCGAAATAAGACCAGTATTATCCGATATCACCTTAATCGCTATGACTGTGTAAAAATACCCTCTCCCGAGTAAACGGCGCGCCGGAACAAAAATATGCTGCTGAAATATGTTTATAAAAAGGCGCTATACATGGTCAGTACTCTGTAAATAATAACGGCGATCTCCGCGCGGGACACGCTGCTGTTCGGATTCAGAGCTTTGCCGCTGCCCACGATTATTCCTGCTTTTATAAGCGCTGCAAATGCATCCTTAGCGTAATCAGACATTTTGTTTTTATCTTTGAACGGACGAAGATCGCTGTCGGTACCGTCAGGCAGATCGATGCCGGAGGCTTCAAGCGCTCTTACGATAAGGACCATTGCGTCCTGCCTCGAAAGTGCCGATCTGGGATTGAATTTTCCGTTTGAACCCTTTGCGATCCCGAGCCCTTTCCCTATGCCGACAGCATTGTAAAAATAGTCGTCTTCATCCACGTCGGAGAAGTTGCCGCGGAAATCCGACTTAAGATCGAATGCTCTGCAGAGAATCAGCATGAAATCACCTTTTGAGATGCTGGCTTGAGGATTATAATATCCGGCGCCGTTACCTGTCAGGATGCCATGCTCGTACAGATAATCGATGGCTTCGATCGCCCACGAAACATTCTTTCCAACATCGTGGAAATGCTCCGAGTCATCTTTTTTTCCGACATGTACGGTGATCTCGCCGCTAAAGCCTACATTGACCGTATTATAACCGGTATATGATATTTTTACAGTCCCTGTAAAACCGGCTGCCGGAACGAAGTCCACATTAGTTAAGTTGGGTTCGGCACTGTAATAGTATTTAGCACCGGCAGCAACGGCGTAATCAAAATCAGTGGAAGTTCTGTAATTGTAATAGAGTTTGCCGCCGGCAGATACCGGCAGTGTAAAGCTGACATAGGACAAAGGCCAACCGGTGATCTTTGCGCAGACTGCGTTGAAGTCCGGCGCTTTGAAGGACACGGGAATACCCACATCCGTGTTATAAACGATCGAATCGACAGCTGTTTCTTTGATCGTGATATTAACCTTTCCGGAGTAGCTGTTTCCAACGATATCATAGGCCGTATACGTTATTGAAAAAGTACCTGTAAAATCGGCTGCGGGCATAAAGTCCACATTGGAAAGATAAGGCTCGGCGCTGTTATAATATTTGCTCTCGGATGTCGCAATAGAATCATAATCGGTTGAAGTCCTGTAGTTGTAATAGAGCCTGCCATAAGTCGAAGCCGGCAATGTGAATTTGACATAGGATAGCGTCCAGCCGGTAACCTCTGTGCAAACTGCGCTGAACTGCGAAGCGCTGAAAGAAATCGGAGTATTTTTATCGGCAGTATAACTAATGCCGTCTATGTCTGTGCCGTTGACGGTTATCGTAAGCATTCCCGAATAAGAGTACCCGTCGGTGGAATATCCGGTGTAGGGTATGGATACAGGACCGGAAAAACCTGTGCCCGGAACGAAAGTGATGTAGGAGATATTCGGGTATGCGTTTGAGTAATATTTTGTTTCCGCAGAAACCGCAGACTCAAAAACCGTCCCGGACTTATAATTGTAATATAGCGTACCCTGATAGAAAGCCGGAAGGATGAATTTCACATATGACAGGGTTTTACCGGTCGCCAGATAGAACGAACTGGAGAAATCTATGGATTTGAGGTTTATGGGAGTGTTTTCATCGGTCGTGTAGGCAACAACGCCTGCATTCGAGGATTCTATAACGGTTATTGTCAGAATAACGGTACCGACGTATGCTGCCGTACCGGAAGCGTATGCGCTAACGGTATATGAAACCGTCCCAGCATGGTTGGGGACGAAAGTAAGGCTTCCGTTTTGAAGGTCGGCCACTGTGATGGTTTTTCCCAAGGCGGTACTGTTACCGAGTTTTAAAGAGCCGAACGAGGGGTCGCTGCCGTTTATTACTATTGATCCCAAAGCGCTGCCATCGTTGTTTACATACTTTTCAGAGAAATCGGCGGCGGTAAATGTGATAATATTCGGAAGCGAAACCGACTTGGCGATCGTTCCGGAAAAAGTCGGAGGAGTCGGAGCTGCCCTGACGACACTGACAGCATATTCTGACGTGTATTGAGCCGCGTCGTTTATTCTTCGATATGTTATAAGCATTTTGACGGTTCCGCCGCCGACAACAGCCGCAGCGCCTTCGGGAAAAACGGTGCTTGCGAATGCATAAACGGAAGTGTCGTAGGTTATGTAGAGTCCTACGGATAGATCAACATTTCCTTCATATGCATACGGCACAGTCAGCGTTACTGTGTTGTTCTCCGCGTTGACCGCAGCTGAAACAGCCGACGTATGGCTGACTGAAGTAAGTACGTCTTCGTTGTTGGCCGCTAATGCGGATATCGGGAAAATACCCAATATCAAAATGAGCGTCAGCATCAACGGGATGCCCTTAAAAAGTGCTCGTTTCATTTTATCTCCTCCTAAATAATCAATATACTGAGCTTCCGGGTATTATCGCGACAGAAAAACTTTCCTTGCTTTCCATCATTTGCTGATAAAGGAAAATTTCCATCTACTATATAGATACGGAAGCCTGCCCGGATTTTTTGGGGTGACTATTTTTAAAATAAAAAACACATATGACCTAATTTTCAGATTCTGTGCGATTCAGAGAAATTACTCCTCAATGTTTTACTCATTCATATTGTTTAGCTGCCATTTTTGTTATTTCCGGTCTTATCATGAGACTGCCCGTTGTTATCGTTATTGCTTTCGTTATCGTGGGACTGCCCGTTGTTGCCGTTATTGCTTCCGTTATTATGGGACTGCCCGTTGTTACCGTTATTGCTTCCGTTATTATGGGACTGCCCGTTGCCTTTATCGTTTTTATTTTCCTTTATAGCATCCATTATTTCTTTTACGGGCTTCTGAAGCCATTCTTCGCGGTCTATTTCCACTTCCTTGGCGCTTTCTTGCAGATCCTCGACAAGACCGAGCTTTCCCGCAGATACGCCGAGGTCACCGGCCTCCTTAACAAGTTCCTTACTAATGTTTGATGTATTGATCTCGATATTTTCGTTATCTTCGGTTCCTGTCTTCACGCTTTGCTGCAGAGATTCCGCGAGCCTGTCGGCTTTTTTTTCATTTTTGCTTGAAACCGCGATAAGGATATCGTTTTCCGCTCCCTCGTTAAAATAACCGGCTTCCACTATCTGTTCAACCGTTTCGGTGACCGCCTGCCGTATGTTTTTGTTATTTAACATATTAAGCTCGGTTGAATTGAGGAGCAGTTCATCGCTTAAAGACCTTGCGGATAAAACAATGTCAAAATAATTGAGCGTATATTCAAATGATGGATTCACATCAAGACTAACATAAGAGTAGGGTGTATAGTATGCCAGAGCGCTTGCGCTGCACAGCGCGATAACAGCCGCAGCCGCGGCTGCTCTGACGACAAGCATTCTCGTTTTATGAGACTGTTTTTTGTTTATCTCAATTACCTGGCCTATCTCATAATTGCTGTTTTTTATTTTTATGACCAGGCCGTCAGCAGATAAAGCTGCGGCTGCTCTGCTTTTTGTATTAACGATCACAGCTTTCATCTGTCAGTTTCCTTTCTGATAAATTTCAGGTACTCCGCGAGATGCGGATAATCACCGCTAAGGATCTCCGCTGCCGCTATTATATATTTACGATGTCTTTCAAGTATTTTTCGGGGTATTTGGCAGTTTTTTTCGACTATATTTATTAAAAGCTTTTTGGAATCCTGCAGCTGGTTCATGAGAATGGGATTGCTGAGCAGATAATTCACCGCGAGAGCGCAGGACCTTTTGGTTTTCCTGGATTTTGGGCTGCAGTCCGCCAGATCGTAAAAAGAAAATCCGTATCCCAAAAACAGCTCGTTAGCTGCTTCTATCTCAAGTCTTAAGGATTCATTTTCATCTACCGATGCCTGTTTCTCAACTGCCCTGCGTACGGAATAATCATATGCGTCGTCATCGCCCGGGTCGGTGCTGAATACGGAGGGATCTACCGCCTGTTCTATATTATACTTTGACTGAGCCCTGTAGTAATCTATGAGCTTGCGGCGTATTAAAAGCTCGGCAAAGCCGTAGAAGCTTCCTTTTTCAAGGTCATAGCTAAGCACAGCCTCTGTAAACGCAATCTGTGCCAGCGACCATTCATCGTCCCTATTTGTCAGGTATTTGTGAACCGCTTTTGAGGCGCACTTTATTATGTATGCTTCATGCTGTTCAAGAAAACGATTCAATTTCTGATTGTCAGCTGCTGCTTCAACCGCCATATAATCGATTTCTCTCAAAAAAGCGCCCCCTCTGAGTAAACTATGTTTAGCCGTGAGCAAAACGCCACAAGCGTAGTAATCCCAAGGGATAACGAGCACAACGTATGGGGATAATCTCCTCTAAAAACAGCAACTTCTTGCTTACCACAACCGACTAATGAAATTGCATGCACAGGGCAAAGTGCCGCTAAAACAATCTTTTCACAATATAGATAACTACCCCAGATAAAAACTGTGTCTACCAATATAGACAGAAAATCAATCAAAATGTTTCTTGATGGAGAGACAAATTATAATTTATCTCCGTATTCGGACAATAGCTTCATACCGTAAGGTTATTTGGCGCTGTAACAGCAAGTTCAAAGGCGAGAGCAATTGCTCCCCGCCGCCTTTGGATGTGGAAGCCAGTCAGGAAATGTTCCTGATTGCCTACAATTGACGATGGCAAACCGCGAAATCCGGCCGTTCATCTATGAACTAAAGAAACAGCCCCTCGTCCTTGAGGAATGGGACGAAAGGCTGCGGGCAGCTATAGGGTTTATAACATCGGTAAATCAAAACTGTTTAGAATTTGCTTTTGTGCGTCATTCAAGCCGTTATTCGATACATCGTAAATTTGATAATCCTCATTTAGCGCATCGAGTACCGACATATCATATTCATACCGTGTCATCCAAAAATGAATATCATCCCCGGTCGGTGGGTTTTCTCCGCGGTCTGAACGCACCTTAATCAGCTGCTCGCCTATGTCGCTTGACTTCAGGTATATTATACGTCTTTTTACAACCCCCAAAGCGTTAAGCAGTCCTTTTACATGGCATAGAGCCTGCTCCTTTGATACATGATAATTACGGAGCATATCGTTTATCGGGTGGTGAAGCAGGGAGCCGTCGAAAATCAGATAATCATACTGATTAATCAGGCTTTCCGCGAAGCATTTCCACACATACCCGTATGCCGCTGAATAGGTCCCGAACGAAATCAACCGTTTAGGATTGTAACAGAACTCATATCGCGACAGCTCCGACAGCAGCGGTTCATCATATAAAGGGGTATCCCCGTCATAATACCGCACCAGCATTGCTTTTCCCGCACTAATTGCATTTTGTTGAATATCACAGGCAAAAGAACCGTACTTTTCACATAGCTGCTCATATTCATCATAATGCAAATATGCTGTGCAATAAAAATCTATTGGATTAGTGTAATCGAATTCGATGTATTCTCTTACCAGGCGCTTGCGGGACAGCAGCTCCGCCGCCAGCGAAGCCGCCATTGTCGTTTTGCCGACACCGGATACTCCCTCGATAAATATAAGCTCCATAATGATATGCAATCCTCCTGTCGATAAAGGCGCGCATAATTAATTGCCGGGACTTTATTATAATGCACAATTATTAAGCGGTTTCTCTCTGATAATGCGCGGCTTGGGTAAGAAACAGTTCACTATACAGATTATTGCTCTTCTTCAGATTCTCGTGGCTGTCGAATGCCGCGATCTCACCGTCCTGAAGAAGAAGTATTTTATCGCAGAAAATCGATGAGCTCATCCTGTGAGAGATATAGATCGCTGTCTGATCTTTGACAAGCTCGTTAAAGCTTTCATAAATTTCCGCTTCCGCCAACGGATCCAGCGCGGCAGTCGGCTCATCGAGGATAATCAGCGACGATGCCTTATAAAGCGCCCTTGCTATGGCTATTTTCTGCTTTTCTCCGCCGGACATGTCCACAGCATCGTCATAGATGCTTTTATCAAGCAAGGATTTTACTCCCTTCGGAAGTCTTTCCATTCTTACAGTCATATCCAGATCGGCAAGTATCC
>JAAYBW010000224.1 GCA_012729975.1 Clostridiales bacterium | reverse complement strand
CCCCCCCTTAACATGCTTTTAGGGCCGCCCTCCGTAACAGGGCGGCCCCCACATTTGAGGTTATATTACGCCATAGCATCGTTAATTTTTTCTTCGATTTCTTCATATTCGCATCTTTTTGAGAGCACAATCTCGGAAATAAGTATCTGCTTGGCGCTCCTGAGCATTTTACGTTCACCGGTGGACAACCCTTTATCGCCGTCTCTGGCCATAAGGCCTTTAACGACTCTGGCTACCTCCATCAGATCCCCGCTCTTTATGCGAAGCATGTTCTCCCTGTATCTCCTGTTCCAGTTTGAAGTCATATCAATCTCGATATCAGGCAATGCTTCGATTATTCGGTCGGCTTCCTCGGAGCAGATAATAGGACGTATTCCTATCTCCGTACAGTTGTCGGTTGGTATCATGACGAGCATACCGCCGATCGGCATTTTAAATACATAGTATTTTCTTGTCATGCCGTTGATCTTTTTTTCTTCAATGCGATCGATTACTCCGGCTCCGTGCATTGGGTGTGCTATCATGTCTCCTACGCTGAACATCAATAAAACTTCCTTCCAAGTAACACCGGTGGCATGCGTCCATCAAACATACATACTTCTACAGCTTTATTATAAACACATTTACGCTATTTATCAAGCGATTCGTAGAGAAAAGTCCCCTTTTCGTCTTATTGCCAAAGGTACAGCACGAAAAAATCAACCCCCGCGGAATTTCTTCCGCGGGGGCAACGTAAATCTATGCTCAGTCGTTAAAGGTTTCGATTACGACGCCGGATCCGACTGTTCTGCCGCCCTCGCGAATAGCGAAGCGAAGTTCTTTTTCAATCGCTATGGGAGTAATAAGCTTGACTTCCATAACGACGTTGTCGCCCGGCATGCACATCTCAACGCCTTCGGGAAGCGTGATTACACCGGTAACGTCGGTTGTGCGGAAGTAAAACTGGGGTCTGTAATTGTTGAAGAACGGTGTATGGCGTCCGCCCTCTTCTTTTGTAAGAACGTAAACCTGTCCCTTAAAATGGGTCAGCGGCTTAATGCTGCCGGGCTTTGCCAGAACCTGGCCGCGCTCGACGTCGTTTTTGGCAACGCCTCTTAAAAGCGTACCGACGTTGTCGCCCGCCTCGGCGAAGTCGAGGGTCTTATGGAACATCTCGGTGCCGGTTACTACGGTCTTCCTTGTCGGCTTGATGCCTACGATCTCGACCTCATCGCCGATTTTAACCTTGCCGCGCTCCACACGACCCGTTGTAACCGTTCCGCGTCCGGTGATCGTGAAAACGTCTTCAACCGGCATCAGGAAGGGCAGATCGGATTTACGCTCGGGGGTTGCGATGAAGCTGTCGACAGCGTCCATGAGCTCCCAGATGCACTCATACTCGGGAGCGTGGGGATCGGTGCTTGTCGACTCAAGAACGCGCAGAGCGCTGCCCTTGATTATGGGGGTATCATCGCCGGGGAACTCGTACTTGTTGAGAAGCTCGCGAACTTCCATCTCAACGAGATCCAAAAGCTCGGGGTCGTCGACCTGATCGACTTTATTGAGGAAAACGAGAACATAGGGAACGTTAACCTGACGGGCAAGCAGCAGGTGCTCGCGGGTCTGAGCCATCGGTCCGTCGGAAGCGGCGATAACAAGGATCGCGCCATCCATCTGGGCTGCGCCGGTGATCATGTTCTTTATATAGTCGGCGTGACCCGGGCAGTCAACGTGTGCGTAGTGGCGGGCCTTGGTCTGATACTCGACGTGAGAGGTGTTGATCGTGATTCCGCGGGCTTTTTCCTCGGGGGCTTTATCAATCTGGGCATATGCGGTATAAGCAGCGGCTGTAGGATCGGCCATGGCAAGCACCTTGGTAATGCCTGCGGTAAGTGATGTTTTTCCGTGGTCTATATGACCGATGGTGCCGATGTTAACATGCGGCTT
Source organism: Clostridiales bacterium (assembly GCA_012729975.1). GTDB lineage: Bacteria > Bacillota > Clostridia > Oscillospirales > Oscillospiraceae > JAAYBW01. Next base: position 17,854 of record JAAYBW010000224.1, on the reverse strand, counting down.
TGAGCGCTCAAATTTTTGCTTGGCCATTTTGAGGAATCCTCCTTAATGTTATATTTATATTATTCATCTTGTGATATTCATCTTGCGAATATCTTATCGCAAGAAAGGTCTTAATGCAACTGTTTTTTATCTGGGCTGGTAGCCCGTAAGCTTCTCCTGAAGCGACTTCGGAAGCTCGACATAGTGACTTGGCTCCATGCTGTACTGCCCGCGTCCCTGTGTTCTGTTGCGAAGATCGGTCGCATATCCGAACATCTCGGACAGGGGAACCTGAGCATCTATATGCGCCGCCCCGGCCCGCGACTCCATGCCGAGTATCTGTCCTCTGCGTGAATTAATATCACCCATAACATCGCCCATAAAGTCATCCGGAACGATTATAGCAACTTTCATAATGGGTTCAAGCAGTACCGGTCCTGCCTTCAGACACGCTTCCTTGAAAGCCATTGACCCGGCGATCTTGAAAGCGAGCTCGGAGGAGTCCACCTCGTGAAATGAACCGTCCTCCAGCGTGCACTTTACGTCGACAACATTGTAGCCCGCAAGCGGTCCGGACAGCATGGCGCCCCTTATTCCCTGGTCTACCGCGGGTATATATTCCTTCGGTATCGCACCTCCGGTTATTTTGTCGATGAATTCGTAGCCCTTACCCGATTCGTTGGGTTCTATGGACAACTTGACATGGGCAAACTGTCCTTTGCCTCCGCTCTGCCTGACATAGCGTGTGTCGGACATGGCCGGCTTAGTGATTGTTTCCTTGTAAGAGACCTGAGGCTTACCGACGTTTGCTTCCACACGGAACTCGCGAAGCAGCCTGTTGACAATGATCTCCAGGTGAAGCTCACCCATGCCTGCGATAATCGTTTGCCCCGTATCCTCATCCGTATAGGTCTTGAAGGTCGGGTCTTCTTCGGCGAGCCGGCTAAGAGCAACACCCATTTTTTCACGTCCGGCCTTAGTTTTCGGTTCGATCGCGACCCTGATGACCGGTTCCGGGAATTCCATGGACTCGAGTATGATCCTGTTTTTGTCGTCGCAGAGCGTGTCGCCCGTCGTTGTGTCCTTGAGGCCCACAACGCCCACAATATCTCCGGAATAGATGGCGTCAATATCTTCTCTGTGATTGGCATGCATCTGAAGTATGCGTCCCAGTCTCTCCCTGTGGCCTTTTGTCGAGTTTATAACTGTTTTTCCGGATTCGATCTGGCCTGAGTAGACTCTGATAAAAGCGAGTTTGCCGACAAAGGGATCCGCCATCAGCTTGAAGGCAAGCGCGGAAAAAGGCGCTTCGTCGTCTGTTTCTCTTATCTCTTCTTTTTCCTTGTCCGGGCTCAGACCGATTACCGGGGGTATATCACGCGGTGACGGCAGATAATCCACTATCGCGTCGATAAGCATCTGCACGCCCTTGTTCTTGTAAGATGTCCCGCAAGTCACGGGTATCATCTTAACGGCTATCGTGGCTTTCCTAATTGCCGACTTGAGCATATCAGTGGGAATTTCCCTGCCGTCAAGGTATCTTTCCATAATCTCATCGTCGAAATCGGCCGCTTTTTCTATCAGCTCGGCACGGTATCGGTCGGCCAGTTCAACGAGTTCGGCGGGTATCTCCTCGATGCGCTGATCTTTACCCAACTCATCGTAGTAGACTCTCGCGTTCATTTCCACCAGATCAATTATTCCCTTGAAATCTGCTTCAGCTCCGATCGGCAGATGAATAGGTACGGCGTTGCACTTGAGTCTGTCATGAACCATATCCAGAACATTAAAGAAGTCCGCTCCGACGATGTCCATCTTATTTACATATATCAAACGGGGGACGTTGTAATGATCGGCTTGTCTCCAGACTGTTTCGGACTGCGGCTCGACTCCGCCTTTTGCGCAGAGCACGGTAACCCCGCCGTCGAGCACCCTGAGCGAACGTTCGACTTCGGCGGTAAAATCAACGTGACCCGGTGTGTCGATTATGTTTATGCGCACACCCTTCCAGAAGCAGGTCGTAGCAGCGGATGTAATGGTAATTCCCCGCTCTTGTTCCTGCTCCATCCAGTCCATAGTGGCCGCGCCTTCGTGCACCTCACCCAACTTATACGTGCGGCCCGTATAAAACAGTATCCGCTCCGTTGTCGTGGTTTTACCTGCGTCGATATGCGCCATTATGCCGATATTTCGCGTGTTTTCAATTGAATACTGCCTGGGCATTTAAGTTTCCTCTTACCAACGGTAGTGAGCGAAAGCTCTGTTGGATTCAGCCATCTTATGGGTATCCTCGCGCTTTTTAACGGCGCTTCCCAGGTTATTGGCCGCATCCATTATTTCACCGGCAAGCCTTTCCTTCATGGTTTTTTCGCTTCTGGCTTTTGCATAATTGGTAAGCCAGCGAAGTCCGAGTGTCTGGCGTCTTTCAGGTCTGACTTCGATCGGCACCTGATAAGTGGCGCCGCCGACCCGTCGGGCTTTGACCTCCAGGGACGGCATTATGTTTTCAACAGCCTGAATAAAGACCTCCAGCGGTGCTTTTCCCGTCTTCTCGGCGATGATTTCGAACGCTTCGTAAACGACCTTCTGGGCTACTCCCTTTTTGCCGTCCAGCATAATGCTGTTTACAAGCTTCGTCACCAGCACGGAGTTGTACAAGGGATCCGGCAGGATTTCTCTTTTGGGAACGTTACCTCTTCTGGGCACTGTACTTCCCTCCTTCATATCTTGAATTTACAGGTACTCGAAAGTCGGCAGGCGATACCCGCCGCTCCCGTTCGCGCCCCGAGGCATATCTATATATACATCAGGGCTCGGAGACTCAATGTCCCCGGCTGAGCTGTCAGCTTTGTTACTTTGTGGCCTTCGGCCTCTTGGCGCCGTACTTGGATCGGCCCTGTTTACGGTTGGCAACACCCTGAGAGTCGAGCGTACCGCGAATGATGTGATAGCGAACGCCGGGGAGATCCTTGACGCGGCCGCCTCTGATCATCACGATGCTGTGCTCCTGCAGGTTGTGACCGATTCCCGGAATATAAGCCGTAACCTCGTAGCCGTTCGTGAGCCGAACACGGGCAACCTTTCGCAGAGCGGAGTTGGGCTTTTTGGGTGTTGAAGTCCTGACCGCGGTGCATACGCCGCGCTTCTGGGGCGAACTCTGGTTTGTCTCTCTGTTTTTCAGTGTGTTAAGAGACACCTGCATTGCCGGAGATGTAGACTTGTATTCGACCGTTTCCCTTCCCTTTCTGACGAGCTGGTTGAATGTAGGCATGTGTTTCCTCCTTTCGTGTTATTTATTTACCGGCGGAGATTTCCGCGGATAAACCGATATGCGCGCGAAACTGCATTTATTCAGGACTATTATCCGCGCAAGGTGGTATTATACCAAACCGCTGCGTGCTAGTCAATGTAAATAATCCAACAATAGGATAATTCGGCAATTTAGATAGTTCACTGCGCCTTTACGATACTTCGTAATCCAATTTGGCGGTAATCACGTCAAAATTACTGTACTGCTGCAGTCCGGATCCGGCCGGAATCAATTTGCCTATTATAACGTTTTCCTTAAGACCGATAAGGTGATCGACCTTTCCCTTTATGGCCGCCTCGGTCAATACCTTCGTAGTCTCCTGGAAGGATGCCGCCGAAAGGAAAGACTCGGTTGCCAGAGAAGCTTTAGTTATACCCATAAGAAGCCTTGTATATGTTGCTTCCGCAAGCGGCATGTCGTTATCGGGATCTATCGTTTCTCCGGTCGTTTCCTTTTCTGCAACACGCGCGGCGCGCTTTTCATTTTCCGCGGCTATTGCTTTGTTGGCGGCTATGGCCTCAGCCATGTCGACCGTCGCTCCGGAAAGCAGATTGGTGTCGCCCGAGTCGTCTATCCTGACCTTCCGCATCATTTGTCTTACGATTACCTCGATGTGTTTGTCGTTAATGTCGACACCCTGCTGGCGATAGACCTTCTGGACCTCCTGAATCAGGTATTCCTGCGCGGCGTTCAGGCCTCTGAGCCGTAAGACATCATGGGGATTGAGCGCGCCTTCCGTAAGCTCCTCTCCCTTTTCGACCAGAGCGCCTTCCGTTACTTTTTCTTTTATATTGACATTAGTCGGCACCGGCATCGATTTTCTCTCGCCCGTCTCTTCGCTGTACACATTGATTATCCGCATGCCGTTTTTAGCCGTTTCATCTGATTCGACTCTTCCGGTGATTTCCGAAAGCAGCGCCATCTTCTTGGGCTTTCTGGCCTCAAAGAGTTCCTCGACCCTCGGCAGACCCTGTGTAATGTCGTCACCTGCGACGCCTCCCGTGTGGAAGGTTCGCATCGTCAGCTGCGTGCCGGGCTCGCCTATCGACTGCGCGGCTATTACGCCGACGGCCTCTCCCGCGCTGACAGGTTCGCCCGTAGCAAGGTTCATGCCGTAGCATCTGGTGCAGACGCCGCGTTTTGACTCGCATTCGAGCACCGTGCGTATGTCGATCTGCTTTATTCCGTGCGCCTTTAAAAGCTCGCCGTCCGAAGCGCGAAGCATGTCCTCTTTCGTGAAAAGGACCTCGCCCGTCTTCGGGTTAATAATGTCATCTACAGAGAAACGGCCATGTATTGCCGATTCAAAGTTGCGGTACTCAACGCCGTTCTCTTCAAGGGCGCAGGCGATGGCGCCGTTTTTCGTGCCGCAGTCGGTATCTCTTATTATTACATCCTGCGAGACGTCAACCAGACGCCTTGTAAGATAACCGGAGTCGGCGGTCCGAAGCGCCGTATCAGCCAGTCCCTTTCGCGCGCCTCTTGAAGAAATGAAGTACTCGAGAACGGACAGGCCTTCACGGAAATTGGCTTTGATCGGTATTTCGATGGTTTTGCCCGCCGTGTTTGCCATCAGTCCGCGCATTCCGGCAAGCTGTCTTATCTGATTCATACTGCCTCGGGCGCCGCTGTTGGCCATCATGTAAATGGGGTTATACTCGTCAAGCGCGTCCTGCAGCGCGCCGGTCACTTCTTTATTCGCTTTTTCCCACTCGGCCACTACAAGTCTGTAGCGCTCGTCGTTGGTTATTAATCCGCGCTTGTAGTTTTTCTCGATATTTATAATCTTTTTTTCGGTTTCCGATATTATCTCTTTTTTCCTCTCGGGAACCGTCATATCCGATATCGAAATGGTTATCGCGCCCTGTGTGGAATACTTAAAGCCCATTGACTTAATGGCGTCGAGCACCTCGGTGCTTACCGTAAAGCCATGACGGTTGATGCACCTGTCGACAATATCGCCGAGCTTCCTGTTGTCTACCTTGAAATTAATCTCGTAATCAAAGACCGATTCCGGATTGCTCCTGTCTACGAAGCCCAGATCCTGAGGTATCGGCTCGTTAAAAATGATTCTGCCCACCGTGGTGTTAACAAGCCTGCTCGTCAAAACGCCGTTTACCTCGCGGGTAATCCGAACTCTTATCGGGGAATGGATGCCAACGGAACCTTCGTTGTAGGCCAGAAGCGCCTCATTAGGAGATGAAAAGGCTTTTCCGGTACCCTGTTCTTCTCTTTCGTAGGTGAGGTAATAGGAGCCGAGTATCATATCCTGCGTGGGTATGGTAACGGGGTGTCCGTCCTGAGGACGAAGCAGATTATTCGTGGAGAGCATGAGTATTCTGGCTTCTGCCTGAGCCTCGGCCGATAGCGGCACATGAACGGCCATCTGGTCTCCGTCAAAGTCCGCGTTATAAGCGGTGCAAACCAGAGGATGCAGCTTAAGGGCGCGCCCTTCTACCAGCACAGGTTCAAAAGCCTGTATACCCAGCCTGTGGAGAGTCGGGGCCCTGTTGAGCAGCACCGGATGTTCCTTAATTATCACATCGAGGGCGTCCCAAACTTCGGTTTTCCCCTTGTCTACCATCTTTTTGGCTGATTTGATGTTGTTTGCAACGCCGTCTTCAACAAGCTTTTTCATAACAAAAGGCCTGAAGAGCTCTATTGCCATCTCCTTGGGAAGACCGCACTGATAAAGCTTAAGGTCCGGACCGACAACTATGACGGAACGGCCGGAATAGTCAACGCGCTTTCCGAGCAGATTCTGGCGGAAACGTCCCTGCTTGCCTTTGAGCATATCCGACAGAGACTTAAGCACGCGGCTGTTTACTCCGGTAACCGCTCTTCCGCGCCGTCCGTTGTCTATAAGCGCGTCCACGGCCTCCTGGAGCATGCGCTTTTCATTGCGCACTATGATATCCGGAGCGTTGAGGTCAATGAGTTTTTTAAGTCTGTTATTCCTGTTTATTACACGGCGGTAAAGGTCATTTAAGTCCGAGGTGGCAAAACGTCCTCCGTCAAGCTGTACCATCGGTCTTATTTCCGGAGGTATAACCGGCAGAACGTCGATGATCATCCACTCGGGCTTGTTTCCGGAAGTACGGAACGCTTCCACGACCTCAAGTCTTTTAACAATCTTGGCCTTTTTCTGCCCCGAGGCATCCTTGAGCTCCGCGTGGAGTTCGGCCGAAAGCTTATCGCAGTCGATTTTCATCAGGAGTTCCTTGACCGCTTCCGCTCCCATGCCGGCCTTGAAATCGTCCTCGTATTTTTCGCGGTAATCGCGGTATTCCTTTTCGGTAAGGATCTGATTTTGCTGCAGCGGAGTATTGCCCGGGTCCGTGACTATATAGACTGCGAAATAAAGCAGCTTTTCAAGTATTCTCGGCGAAATGTCGAGAATAAGGCCCATTCTCGAGGGTATGCCCTTGAAATACCATATATGTGACACCGGAGCGGCCAGCTCAATGTGACCCATCCGTTCACGGCGCACCTTGGCCTTTGTGACCTCAACGCCGCACCGGTCACACACCTTGCCCTTGTAGCGTATTTTTTTATACTTACCGCAGTGGCACTCCCAGTCTTTTGTCGGTCCGAATATTTTTTCGCAGAAAAGACCGTCCCGCTCCGGCTTCAGTGTGCGGTAGTTTATAGTTTCGGGTTTTTTTACTTCGCCGTACGACCATTTCCTGACCATTTCCGGAGATGCGATTCCGATCTGGATGGCCTCGAAAGGAGCTTCATTCACGATTCGTCGTCCTCCTCTTCATATACCTCTTCATCATCAAAATCATCGTCGTCGCTGAAAATCACATCGTCGGGATCGTCTTCGATGACGGTATCCTCTATGGCATAGCCGGCGCTCTCGATCTCCTGATCGTCGGCTTTATACAACTCATCCTCGGTGGTAAAGGCCGGCTGGTAATCGTCGTCGTCTCCCTTGAGCTCTATCTCATTGCCGTTTTCGTCGAGCACCCTCACATCAAGAAGAAGAGACTGAAGCTCCTTTACCAGCACCTTGAATGACTCCGGGACACCCGGCTGCGGAACATTGTGGCCTTTGACTATAGACTCATAAGTCTTGACTCTTCCCGTCACGTCATCTGATTTGACGGTCAGTATCTCCTGCAGGGTATAAGCGGCTCCGTATGCTTCGAGCGCCCATACCTCCATTTCACCGAATCGCTGCCCTCCGAACTGCGCCTTGCCTCCGAGGGGCTGCTGCGTGACCAGCGAGTACGGACCTGTGCTTCGGGCGTGGATCTTATCGTCCACCAGATGGTGCAGTTTAAGAAAATATACATAACCCACGGTCACCGGATTGTCAAACTTAAGCCCTGTACGGCCGTCGTATAAAACGCTCTTTCCGTCGCGCCTGAGACCTGCGTATTCAAGCAGATCCATTATCTCGTTCTCGTTTGCCCCGGAAAATATGGGTGTCGCGACCTTCCAGCCCAGAGTATGTGCCGCATAACCCAGATGAACTTCGAGTACCTGCCCGATATTCATTCGCGAAGGCACTCCGAGCGGGTTAAGCACTATATCAAGCGGTGTTCCGTCAGGCATGTAGGGCATGTCCTCTCTGGGGAGTATTCTGGATACTACGCCCTTATTGCCATGTCGTCCCGCCATTTTGTCACCCACGGATATCTTTCGCTTTTGCGCTATATAGCAGCGTACAACCATGTTAACGCCCGGAGAAAGCTCATCGCCGTTTTCACGCGTAAAAACCTTGACGTCTACTACTATACCCGATTCGCCGTGAGGCACCTTCATGGAGGTGTCTCTTACTTCTCTTGCTTTCTCGCCGAATATGGCGCGGAGCAAACGTTCCTCTGCGGTCAGGTCGGTTTCTCCTTTAGGGGTAACCTTACCGACCAGGATATCTCCGCTTCGCACCTCGGCGCCGACAACTATTATACCCCGCTCATCAAGGTATTTAAGAGCATCCTCACCGACTCCCGGTATGTCTCTTGTAATCTCTTCGGGACCGAGCTTTGTGTCCCGGGCGTCTATCTCGTGTTCTTCAATGTGTATTGATGTAAATACGTCATCCTGTGCCAGCCGCTCATTAATAAGGACGGCGTCTTCATAGTTATAGCCTTCCCAGGTCATAAAGCCCACAAGAACGTTTTTGCCGAGCGATATTTCTCCGTTGCTTGTGGATGGCCCGTCGGCGATAACCGTACCTTCCGTGACGCGCTCTCCCACCTCAACGATCGGCCTTTGGTTTGTGCAGGTGCCCTGATTGCTCCGTTTGAACTTAAGCAGATTGTAGGTTATCGTATCGCCGCGGTCATATTTTATTGTTATATCGCTTGCAGTAACGCGCGTAACGATTCCGTCGCCCTCGGACAGGATAACCACTCCCGAGTCTACCGCGCACTTGTGTTCTATTCCGGTCGCAACAATCGGTGCTTCGGTGACAAGCAGAGGAACAGCCTGTCTTTGCATGTTTGCGCCCATCAGGGCCCGGTTCGCGTCGTCATTTTCAAGGAAAGGTATCATCGCTGTCGCGATCGACACCATCATTTTCGGAGAAACGTCGATGAAATCCACGCGCTCCCTGTCAACCTCGATAATTTCATCTCGGTGGCGGCAGGTGATACGCGCGTTTAAAAGGCAGCCGTTTTCATCAACGGGCTCGGTCGCCTGACCTATAATATACTGATCTTCGGCATCGGCAGTGAGCCATTTAACATCACCGGTTACTCTGTTTGTGCCTTTTTCCACTCTACGGAAAGGGGCTACCAAAAAGCCGTACTCGTCAACTCTCGCATAACTTGCCAGATATGAGATAAGTCCGATATTCGGGCCTTCGGGAGTCTCTATCGGGCACATGCGTCCGTAATGGCTGTAATGCACATCGCGCACATCGAAGTTCGCTCTCTCCCTGGATAATCCTCCGGGTCCGAGGGCCGACATACGGCGCTTGTGAGTAAGCTCGGCCAGCGGGTTTGTCTGATCCATAAACTGCGAAAGCGGAGAGGAGCCGAAAAACTCCTTTATCGCCGCTGTCACGGGTCTTATGTTTATCAGCGACTGAGGCGTTACAATATCCAGATCCTGCAGTGTCATGCGTTCGCGTATAACTCTTTCCATGCGGGAGAAGCCCACCCGGAACTGATTTTGGAGCAGTTCGCCCACGCTCCTCATGCGCCTGTTTCCGAGATGGTCAATATCATCGGCTTCCCCTATATTGTTCGCAAGGCAGTTAAGGTAGTTTACGGAAGCGAAAATATCGTCGGGAATTATATGTTTGGGGATCAGATCGTCAATATTGTCCATAATTGCGTCTTTGAGTTCATCCCCGGTATATTCCTCAAGCAGCTTCTTGAGAATTATAAAGCGCACGCTCACCTTGATTCCGAGTTCCTCGGGATCAAAATCCACAAATCCTTTTAGCGGAACCATGCCGTTGCCGAAAACCTTTACCGGCTTGCCGTCATCGGAAGCTACGGTCATCTCGTTGACGCCCCTGCGTTCAAGCTCCTCGCTTAACTCGCGTGTGAGCCGCGTACCCGCCTCCGCGATGATCTCGCCGGTCATCGGGTCGGCTACCGGATATATCAGGACCCTTTCCTGAATTCTGCGGGGCAGCGCAAGCTTTTTATTAAATTTGTAGCGCCCTACATTTGAAAGATCATATCTTCGGGGATCGAAAAAGAGGTTATTTAAAAGCGTCTCGGCACTGTCAAGCGTCGGGGGATCACCGGGACGAAGGCGTCGGTAGATTTCAAGCAAAGCGTCTTCTCTGCTTTTGCATGCGTCCTTTTCGAGTGTCGCCGTAATCCGCTCGTCTGAACCGAATATCTCCGAGAGCTGCTCGTTCGTACTGGCTCCGCCGGCCGAACGCGCTATCGTCAGCCAGGACCACGGTTTATCCTCATACTCCGTGCCCATTGATTTTAACAGCCAGGTAACCGGGAGCTTTCTGTTTTTGTCGATTCTTACGTTGAAAATACCCGATGTATCGGTTTCGTACTCGAGCCATGCTCCCCGGTAGGGAATGATCGTAGTGCCGCATATGGGCAGCGCGAGCTTGTCGGTCCTCTTTTCAAAATACATGCCGGGTGAGCGGATAATCTGGGATACGATGACTCGTTCCGCTCCGTTTATTACAAATGTGCCTCCGTTTGTCATAAGCGGGAAATCTCCCATGAAGATTTCCTGTTCTTTAATCTCCTCGGTTTCTTTGTTCCTGAGTCTTACGCTCACCTTTAACGGTGCCGCGTATGTCGCGTCCCTTGCCTGACATTCTTCTACGCTGTACTTCGGCCGATCATCCTTAGAATAGTCGATAAAGGTCAGCTCCAGGTTGCCCGAATAATCGGTAATAGCCGCAACGTCCCTGAATACCTCTCTCAGACCGGTCTCTTTGAACCAATTGTAGGAGTTTTTCTGGATTTCGAGCAGATTCGGCATTTCTTCGATTTCTTCGATCTTAGAATAGTCGTACCGCTCTGTTTTCCCGAACATTACTGTTTTTGGCTCCCTAAAGTCTTTTCCCATTTGGGCTTTCACTCCTAAACACAGTATGGTATTATCGATACGCACGGATGCGTTGTAGTTAATTTTGAGATAATTATTGATTTTCTCTTGATTTGTGCTATGATTATTCAGTAGCAGGAGATATATTTCTATTGTCATAAGGGCAAATAGCAAGTAATTCTATCAGCATGGAATATTTTTGTCAAGTGGTTTTTTGTTAATTACCGGCGAAACTTTTGTTTCGCCGTTTTTTCATGAAAGCGGGTGCAGCCAACGGACAGATATGTAAAAAGAACAAGAGCTCTCCGTATTATTCTTCTTTCTTTGTTTATAGCCGCCTGCTTACTGATTTATGTTTACATCGCGATTTTCCTTATGGCCACGGTCCTTGAGTCTGCTGTCCTGGTTTTGTTTTTTGCTCTCTTCACCGCCGGCGCTTTTTTCGCTTTACGGTCGGTGGGGCTTTGCCGCACTGTCGAAGGTGCCGTTTCGGTTCTTTTCATATTGTGTCTGCTTCTTGCGCTGCGGATGAGTTTTTTCAATTATGAAACGCTTGATTATAAAAATTTCCTGAGTCACTGGATGGATTACTACCGCACCAATAACGGTTTTTCCGCGCTGGCCCATGACGTGGGAAATTATAATGTGCCTTATTTGGTATTTCTCTCCGTCTTTTCATATATCGGATTCAGTGATCTTTATATGATAAAACTTCTTTCCGTCTTCTTCGATACGGTACTCGCTTTCTCCCTGACCCTTGTCGTTTCACATTTTACGCGCAGCAAAAAAACACTTGCTCTGTGTTTTCTTCTGAGCATGGTCATGCCCACCGTGCTGCTCAACGGTTCTCTGTGGGGTCAATGCGACAGCATATACGCGTCGTTCGCCGTGCTTTGCGTGTTCTTCGGCCTTAAAGAAAAACCCGTTTCCTGCGTCGCCATGGCTGCCTTATCGATTGCATTTAAGCTTCAGGGCATCTTCATTCTTCCCGTTCTCATACTGCTTCTGATTAAGCGCAGAATACGGCTTATCCACCTTGTCGCTTTTCCGTTTGTATATTATCTGGCTGTTTCCCCCGCTGTTATTGCGGGCCGTCCTGTCTGGGATACAATAACTTTCTATGTAAAAAACGCAGACAGCGTCGGAAGCGGATTAAACTACAACTCGCCGTCTGTTTTCTCCTTGTTCTATTCTGTATCGGATACATCGCGGGCCGCCGCCGCAGGTATAGCGGCCGCGTTCCTGCTATGCCTGATTGTGTTCGTCGTTTTCTTCGTTTTCCGAAAAAAAGCCTCCGATTTCGCATTGCTGACCGCTTCTATGATTATAGTTCTGGGCATTCCGATGTTTCTTCCTCATATGCATGAAAGATATTTTTTTATCGCCGACATTCTGGTGTTGGCTATAGCGCTTATTAAACCCATCGCGGTTCCCGCTGTCCCGCTCATTTCCTTTGCCTCCCTGCTCGGCTACCATGCTTATCTGAAGCAAAGATATCTGCTGAGTATGAGCATCGGATTTTATGCGCTTGTTATAACGCTTGTCTGTTTGGGCGCGATATTTGTCTCGGAACTGAAATATCCGTCGCGGCTCGCGCCTTACAGGCACCGCGGTCAAACCGAAAACGAGTAAACATAACGCTGTTATTTAGTCATTATTTAATGTGACATAATTTGACACGGATCAACAAATGCCCCATATGGGGCATTTGTTTTTTTTGTAAAACCATATATCTTGTGTAACTTTTTGTTTCTTTTTTAATGGAAGGGGCATGTCTTTAATTGACAGGGTTAACATAATGATGGTATGGGTGGGGCGGTCACACCTCATATCGGGCTGATTATTGACAAATGTGGTGAATCAGAGTATAATATCGCCGTTACACGCATATAATATCTTGTAACTACTTGTTACAATTTACTTTTTATGAAATGGAGATTGATATGGCCAACAAGTTTATGCGGGCTCTTAGACGCAGCCGTTTGCCCGCGATAATGATTACCTGTGCCTTAGTCGTCTCGCTCCTTACCCTGTCTTTGACCGCAAAAAACACTTACATAATAAAAGACGGAAGCGAAACTACGATAGTTGAATCATACTTCCTTGATTCAGAAGAAGCGCTCGAGCGCGCGGGCATAGATCTCGGCCCCTTAGACAGCTACACAGGTTCGGAAAACGGCAGCGTATCCATTATCGACATCAAAAGAGCGGTCACCGTGTCCGTAAAAGGCGAAGGTCTTAATTCGGTTCTTGTTGCCTCTCAGGGCGATACCGTAAGGGACGTTCTCTCGCGTTTGGAGCTGGAGCCTGAGAACATTCCAAACGGCAGTCTGCAGCTTTCCGACGAGGTCAGCGACGGAATGGTAATAAATCTTACGTCCGCGCATCTGAAACCGATGCCGGAACACCTGATCCGGGACTCAATAGTTCAGGCTGCCGCAGAATCGGAAAAAGCGGAAAACGCACTGCTGCGTATTGAAGCCGACTGCCTCAAGCCCAACGGACTTCTTCCCAGCCCGTTTAAAAATTCCGCCGCGGCAGCCGGCAATTCCGATGGTTCAACGGCTTTATCATCAGTGCCTGAGGCTGCAGCGGCCGATAACGTCAATTCCGCCACAATCCCCGGCCCCGGCTACAAGCCCGCAAATGACCCGGAGGCCGCTCATGAGTACGGCGCCGGCATAACCTGTTTCCTGGATGAAAACTGTGCGGCGGAAAAGGTATGGAGTTTTGATGACAAAGACGGCTGGATAACGACGGCGACGGGTGAAACCGTACACTACTCCCGCATAGTCCACGTTTCGGCCACAGCCTACACCACCGAATCCGCCTATAACAAAATCACGGCAACGGGAAGCGTCGCGCGTGTCGGCGCAATAGCCGTGGATCCTACAGTGATCCCCTACGGGACCCGCATGTATGTTGTCTCCGAATACGGCAACTGGATATACGGTTATGCCACGGCGGAGGACTGCGGCGGCGGAATCAAGGGCCATAAAGTCGATTTGTTCTTTGATACCTACGATGAGTGCATCCAGTTCGGTGTGCGCAACGCACAGATATACATTCTGGACTCCGTTACCGACGGCAAGTGATCGACGGGCAATACCGGCATCCCGTCTTTTGCTTATAACCGGCTGACAACCGGACAACTTTATAAAATAAATAGTGATAAACAGTGCGGAGCCGCGGCGATTTTCGTTTGCCGCGGCTCCGCACCGTACTTTATTCGGCCCGGCCGCAGTGAAGTAAACTGCGGCGGACTGTGTTTGCGTGTCATCGGTTAGACGCGGTCTCCGCCAGTTCGATTAGTTTTTTAAGCCTGTGACTCAGGCATGATTTAGTCACCGGCGGAGAAAACATATCGGCCAGTTCCGCCAGACTCGCCTCCGGGTGGTCCCGGCGAAGCGCAGCCGTTTCCCTGAGTTTATCCGAGAGTGTCGGCAGCAGTCCGCTTTCCTCGAGTTTTATAATAGCGTCCGTCTGATTCATTGAAGCGTTGACCATCTTTTGAAGGTTTGCCGTGTCACAGTTTACCTTACGATTGACTATGTTTCGCATATCCTTTTCAACCTTGGCACTCATGACTTCCATAGCCGCAACAGGAGCTCCCAGCAGCGTGAGAAGGTCCTCAATGGCTTCGCTCTGCTTGAAATAAGTTATATACTTTCCACCGCGAGCGGTGCTTTTCGGAGAAAAACCGAGGTCCAGAAAAAGCGCGTACATCTCTCTGCCGACTCCGTAATAGTCCGTGACCAGTTCGATATGATATCTTTTAGACGGATCCGTCACCGAACCGCCTGCAAGAAACGCTCCCCTTATGAAGGACGCCCTGCAGCAGTCTTCCTCAAGCACCCCGAGATTTATATGATGAGCCAGCACATTGCCGGAGGTGTATCCGTAATGCTCCATAACGGTGATGATCTTATCCCTGTCCGTAATACGCAGATCCAGCTTCCCGCGTTTATCGGGTTCACGGTATATCACGTCGAAATGCAGCCCGAAAACCTCCGGCAGAAGATTCTCCAGTCTTGCCGCAAAAGGCTTGCTCTCGGTTAATATACGTATTCCGGCTTCATCGAATCTGTTGCAATAGAGCAAAACTCCGTACAGCTCCGCCGCGGCACAGCATTTTTTCAGCCTGCCGTCTTTGCATATCTCCGATTTTACTCCGGCGGAAAAAGACACTTCTGCTTCGCCTGCCCTATCCTTCGATTTTTGTATCGGTGTTTATCTGTCAATATCCCTGTGACTGCAGCGCGTATCATATCCTGCCGCCGAAATGCGTTCGGATGCCTTTTCGGCAACCGCGACGCTGCGATGTTTGCCTCCCGTACAGCCGAATGCCACCACGAGTGAACGCTTGCTCTCCTTGATGTACTGCGGTATCAGGAATTCTATGAGGTCACAGGTCCTGTCCATGAACTCACGGCTGATATCCTCATTGAGCACAAAGTCGCTCACCGACGGATTCCTGCCCGTCAGAGGCTTCAGCTCCGGAATATAGTGAGGATTAGGTAAAAACCGAACGTCAAAAACCAGGTCCGCGTCAGCCGGGAGTCCGTGCTTAAAGCCGAACGATACGATATTAACGGTGAAATCACCGCTCTTCCCACCCGCACCGTAGTGCCTGGACAGTTCCGCGTGAAGCATAGCCGGCGAGTAATCGGTTGTATCGATAATCCGCGCAGCCCGATTCCTGACGGGAGACAGCATATTCTTTTCCCGATAAACAGCGCTCTCGATATCCGTTCCCGCGGGGTCAAGCGGATGTCTGCGTCTTGTTTCCTTATACCTTTTTATTATCACCGCCGGTGAGCATTCAACAAAAAGTATCTCGCATTCGCATCCCATTTTACGAATTTCTTCAATTGCGCCGAAAAGCTCGTCGAAGCTTTCGTTTCTGCGAACGTCGGTCACCAGCGCGGCTCTGTCATAGCGGGAGCTCATGCAAAGCTCCGCGAACTTCGGCAGCAATACGACCGGCATATTATCCACGCAGTAATAGCCGAAATCCTCCAGCACGCCCGCCGCGAGGCTCTTGCCCGCTCCGGACATGCCGGAAATAATTATGAACTCCATGACTTCTCCCTCACCCGTTTTCCATGCGGCGTATCTCCGGCTCAAGGCTTATGCCGCTGATTCTGTATACGGTTTCACGAACAATATCCATGAGCGATAAAACGTCGGCGCAGGTCGCCCCGCCCGTGTTCACAATAAAACCCGCGTGCTTATCGGATATCTGCGCTCCCCCTACTCTTTTGCCTTTCAGGCCCGCCCTGTCGATCAGCTCAGCGGCATAACCTGTTTTCGGCCGTTTAAAGGCGCTTCCCGCACTGGGCAGTTCCAGAGGCTGTGAGGCGCGGCGTCTTAAAGAGTAGTCTTCCATTTTCGAACTTATTTCTTCCGGATTACCCGGCGTCAGGCGCAGAACGCATGAAAGAATCGTTTTATCCGCATCCGTATATATACTGTGCCTGTATGAAAAATCCTGCTCCCCGCCGGTCAGCGTGTTTATCTGTCCCTGTTCGTTTAAGCACACTGTCGCATGTACAAGGTTTCCGATCTCTCCGCCGTACGCTCCCGCGTTCATAACCAGAGCGCCGCCTAACGTCCCCGGTATGCCCTGAGCAAATTCCAGGCCTGTCAGACTGTTTTTCAGGGCAAGCGACGCAAGCGATGACAGCAGTGTCCCGCTTTCTGCCGTTATCGTCCCGTCATCACCGGCAAAACAGCCCGAGACGCCGCCCTGCGTCTTGACTACCAATCTTCGCAGCGGCTCATCCGGCGCAAGCAGATTGGTGCCGTTGCCGATAACTATCGGCTTTTCTCCTATCTGCCGGGATATACTCAGTATTTGAGTAAGCTCCTTTGCGCTTTTGGGGAATACCATAGCATCCGCCGGCCCGCCGATGCGCAGGGAGGTATGCGCCGAGAGCGGCTCACACAGCCTTGTCTCGAGCCGCGGCATACTTCTTGTAAGCTCTTTTAGAAGCGCTTCAATGGGCATACCGATCCTCCGATCAATCTATTCCGATCTTCTGATCAAACTGACTGTTTATACGCTGAGTGAATTCACGGGCAACGTTATATCCCATCTTCTTTTCTCTGTTGTTCATAGCGGCTACTTCGATTATTATAGCGGTGTTTCTTCCCGGTTTCACGGGAACGGTCAGGGAAGGCACCTTTATTCCGAGCACGGATGTGTAGTTGTCCTCCAGTCCCAGGCGATCGTACATCATACCCTCCTGCCATGGCTCTATGTTAATTATCAGATCAAGTCTTTCCTCGGTCTTGACCGAACCCATGCCGAAAAGACGGCGCACATCGACAACGCCGATTCCCCGAAGCTCGATATAATGCCTGATGATTTCAGGCGCGGACCCGATAAGCGTGTTATATGATATTTTTCTTATTTCCACGGCATCGTCGGCTATAAGCCTGTGCCCGCGTTTTACGAGCTCAACAGCCGTTTCGCTTTTTCCGATCCCGCTTTCTCCCAGCAGCAGTATGCCCTCCCCGTATACCTCCACCATAACTCCGTGGCGTGTTATGCGCGGGGCCAGGTGTACGTTTAGGCTTGTTATCAGTTCGGCTTCGAATATAGAGGTCTCGAGGGATGTTTTAAGTAACGTGACCTCATATTTTTGCGCCATCTCCAGGCATTCCGGATAAATCATCATATTATTGCAGATGATGAGTGCGGGTATTCCGCGCTTAATGAGCATTTCAAAGCATTTTCGCCGTTCATTTGCAGGCAGCGTTTTCAGGTACATGCACTCGACCGTCCCCATGATCTGAAGGCGTTCGTTGGAAAAATGATTAAAAAAGCCTATCAGCTGCATTCCCGGCCTGTTTGTGGATGCCGTCGTCACCAATACCTGCTCGTAATCAGGCGGCGTGTATACCTTTTCCAGGTTAAACTCATCCACTAACGTGGACAGCTTCACGGTAAATTTTCGCTCCAAGCGGAATCCCCCCGTTCGCGTCGGCGATCTAATGTGATTCGCCATGTTATTCTATATTTACCGCGGCTTTTTTGCAAGCGAAAGCTTGTTGAATTAAGTTCGATTCTTT